>CAUGFC010000104.1 GCA_959598545.1 uncultured Olsenella sp.
TCGGCGGCATGGGGTCTCCCGACGTGAGGTTCTTCTCGTCACATCCTACCCTACCCCGGGCACCGGACAGAAATCGCACGACGCTCCCGGGGCGCGAGGCGCGGACTCAAATTGTGCACGAGTTAGGGCGCCCGCCCGGCGAGAAGAGCGGCCCGCCTCAGCCGCGCGTGCCGTCCAGGCGCCCGAGCACCAGGCGGTAGCCGCCGGTCGGGCCGTTGAGGCACTTGGAGACGCGGCTCACCGTGGTCGAGGAGGCACCGGTCGCGCGGGAGACGTCGACGTAGGAGGCGCCGGCCGCGAGCATCGTGGCCACCTCCAGGCGCTGGGAGAGGTCCTCTATCTCGCGCGGGGTGCACAGGTCGGAGAGCAGCGCCTCCGCCTCCTCCGCGGACCCGAGCGAGCAGAGCGCCTCGAGCAGACGCCTCTTCTCGGCCTCGCCGACTCCCCCGAGCTCCGCCATGTCCCCTCCCCGCCGTCTAACGCGATCGCTGCCCAACCACTTTAGCGCATTAAAGCGCCCGGATGCCAGACCACGCGCTAGAATTGTTCGGGAGACGCCACGAGGGGACGGAGGACCCGTGAGGAGCTACCTGGAGGACGACCTGCGCGACGTGCGCCTCGTCGCGAGCGACATGGACTACACGCTGCTCGCCGACGACGGCTCGATGCCCGAGGGGATGCCCGAGCGCATCCGCGCGCTCGAGGACTCGGGGGCGCTCTTCGCGGCGGCCAGCGGCCGGCCCCTCTACACGCTGCGCGACATGTTCCCCGGCCTGTGGGACCACATGGCCTTCATCACCGACAACGGCGCCGGCGTGGTCTGCGGCGAGGACGTGGTCTTCAAGAGCATCATCGACCCCGACATCGTCCAGCGCCTCACCGAGTTCACGCTGGGGCACGACTACGGCATCCCCACGATCTGCGGCCTCGAGGCGTGCTACGTGCGCCGGCAGGACCGCGGGCACGATGCCTTCTTCCGCACCTTCTACCACAACATCGAGTACGTCGACTCGCTCGACCACCTGCCGGTGGAGGTCAACAAGTACACCCTCTTCTTCCCCGAGGCCAACTCCGCCGCCATGCACGACGAGGTGTACGTCCCCGCCTTCGGCGAGGGCCTCTCGCTCACGTGCGGCGGCGACGTGTGGCTGGACATCATGAACGAGGGCGTCACCAAGGCAACGGGCATCGAGCGACTCTGCGAGCACCTGGGCATCTCAATGGCGGACGTCATAGCGCTCGGCGACACGGACAACGACTCCGAGATGCTCTCCAGCGTGGGCCACGGCTACCTCATGGCCAACGCCGAGAAGCGCATGGAGCGCTACGCCGCCTTCCGCGCGCCCTCCAACAACGACCGCGGCGTCGCACAGGTGATCGACGCCGTGCTCGCCGCACACAGGGTCTAGCGGCCAGACGTCCTTCTCGGCAGCGCAACACCAAGCCGCCGGGGCCCGGCACCTCGCAAAGCATCCTTTCTGCGCGCTGCGCGCGACGCCCCATGCGTGCGAGGTGCCGGGCCCCTTTACGTCGGCGAGATTGTTACGCCATGACCTTGCGGAAGAGCTCCACGACGGCGGCGTGGTCGGCCTCGCGCGGGTTGCCCGGGAAGCAGGCATCGGCGATGGCGTCGTCGGCGAGCTGGTCGAGGTCGGCCTCGACGAGACCGTCGCACGTGGGCTTGATGTTGACGTCGGCGGAGAGCTGGCGCACGGCGGCGATGGCGGCGTCGGCTGCCTCGTCGTCGGTCATGCCGGTGGTGTCCACGCCCATGGCCACGGCAACCTCGGCCAGGCGCTTGGTCACGACGGGCTTGTTGTACTCCATGGCAACCGGGAGCAGCATCGCGCAGGCGACGCCGTGCGGCGTGTCATAGTGCGCGGAGAGCGTGTGCGCCATGGCGTGGTCGATGCCGAGGCCCACGTTGGAGAAGCCCATGCCGGCGATGTACTGGGCAAGCGCCATGCCCTCGCGACCGCTGCCCGGCTCGCCGCTCTTGGCCTCGGCGACGGCGTCGCGCAGGTGCTTGGAGATGAGCTGGATCGCCTTGTAGTGGAACATGTCGGAGAGCTCCCAGGCGCCCTGGGTGGTGTAGCCCTCGATCGCGTGGGTGAGCGCGTCCATGCCGGTCGCGGCGGTAAGACCGGCGGGCATGGAGGCCATCATGTCGGGGTCGACCACGGCGACGTCGGGGATGTCGTTGACGTCCACGCACACGAACTTGCGGACCTTCTCGGGGTCGGTGATGACGTAGTTGATCGTGACCTCGGCCGCGGTGCCGGCGGTGGTGGGCACGGCGATGGTGAAGACGGCGTGCTTCTTGGTGGGGGCCACGCCCTCGAGGGACACGACGTCGGCGAACTCGGGGTTGGCGACGATGATGCCGATGCCCTTGGCGGTGTCCATCGAGGAGCCGCCACCGATGGTGACGATGCAGTCCGCCCCGGAGGCCTTGTACGCCTCGACGCCGTCCTGGACGTTCTTGATCGTGGGGTTGGGCTTGATCTCGGAGTAGAGTTCCCAGGCGATGCCCGCCTCGTCGAGCAGGTCGGTCACCTTGGCCACGACGCCGAACTTCACGAGGTCGGGGTCGGAGCAGACGAAGGCCTTCTTATAGCCGCGGCGCTCGAGCTCGCCGGGGATCTCCTTGATCGCGCCGGAGCCGTGGTAGGAGATGTTGTTCAGGACAAAGCGATTGACTGCCATGCTTCCCTCCTAGGGGGTTGTTGCCTGCCGGCCGCCCGGCGTTCCGGTGGGTAGTATTCCCCTTGAGAGTTGTTGACAGGCTAACTTCTCCGCGGGCGGCGCATCGGGTCGGCGAAGGGACGCGTGGGGACCTTCGCCGACCTGACGCCGCGCCACGCTGACAGAAAATGCCGCTCGCGAGCCCCTGAGGCGGGCCGCGAGCGGCAAAAGTCGTCAGTATCCCAGCAGCGACGGCGCCGGGGGGGGGGCGAGAAGGACGTCGGACCGTGGGCGCTACAGCGAGCGCAGGGCGTCGACGAGCGCGGTCTTGTCGGCGGTCTTCTCGTCCTTCATCTTGATCACGCGCGCCGGGCAGCCCGCCACCACGGCGCCGGCGGGCACGTCCTCGACGCAGACCGCGCCAGCGGCCACCACGGCGCCCGCGCCCACGCGCACGCCCTCGATGACCACGGCGTTGGCGCCGATCATGACGCCGTCCTCGATCACGACGGGCGTGGCGCTGGCGGGCTCGACCACGCCGGCGAGCACGGCGCCCGCGCCCACGTGGCTGTGCGCGCCCACGATGGCGCGCCCGCCCAGCACGGCCCCCATGTCGATCATGGTGCCCTCGCCCACCACGGCGCCGATGTTGATGACGGCGCCCATCATGACCACGGCGTTGTCGCCAATCTCCACCTGGTCGCGGATGATCGCGCCCGGCTCGATGCGCGCGTTCACCCCGCGCAGGTCCAGGAGCGGCACCGCCTCGTTGCGGCGGTCGCACTCGACGTCGGCGTACTCGATCGAGTCCGCGTTGGCGAGAAGGACGGGCTCGATGGCGGCCCACTCGCCGAAGACGACCTTGCCGTCGCGGCCGCCGTAGACATGGGCGCCACCCCAGTCCAGCCGCATCCCGCACTTCTCGCGCACGTACAGCTTGACCGGCGTCTTCTTGGGCGCGTTGGCGATGAAGTCGATGATCTCCTGTGCGTTCAAACCCGTTCCTCTCGATCCGTGCGTCTAGCCGAACATCAGGGTATCAAAGTCGTAGAAGCCGGGCTCGCGCGTGAGCAGGCGCTGTGCAGCGGCCACCGCGCCGGTGACGAAGATCTGGCGGCTCGCAGCACGGTGCGTGAGGCAGAGCTCCTCGTCCGTGCCGAAGAGGTGCACCTCGTGCGTGCCGGCAACGGTGCCTCCGCGGACGGCGTGCACGCCTATCTCGCCGGGCACGCGCGGGCCCACCAGACCCTCGCGACCGCTCACGACGGGTCGCTCCCCCGTCGGGTCGACAGCAGCGAGAAGCGCCTTTGCCGTGCCACTCGGAGCGTCGGCCTTCTGGTTGTGATGGGTCTCCACGATCTCGACGTCCCAGCCCGCGAGCGTCCCGGCGACCATCGCCGTGGCGCGGCGCAGGGCCGCGACGCCGAGGGAGTAGTTGGACGCCCAGATCACGCGGTTCTTCTCGCCCAGGGCGCGAAGCTCGCCCAGCTGGTCATTCGAGAGGCCCGTGGTGCCGGAGACCACCGCCGCGCCCGTGCGGCGCGCGTAGGCCAGCGTGTGCGGCAGCGCGGCGGACGCGGAGAAGTCCACGGCCACGTCCGCCGCCGGCGCCGACCCGTCCAGCTCGTCAATGTTGTCCACGTCATAGGAGCCGAGCACCTCAAAGCCACGGGCGAGAAGCTCCTCGCGCACGAGGCGGCCCATGCGGCCCGCTCCGCCGACGACGATCGCGCTAGGCAAGGAGACCCACTCCCCTCATGGCGGCCACGAGGCGCTCGCGGCCAGCGTCGGAGATCGTCCAGAGCGGCTGGCGGTAGTGCTCGCCGATCATGCCCATCTCCGCGAGGGCGCACTTGACCGGAATCGGGTTGACCTCGCAGAAGAGGGCGTGGATGAGCTCGAGGTTCTCGAGCTGGGCGCGGCGGGCGGCCTCGACGTCGCCGGCGAGGAAGTCGGCGCACATCTTATGCACCGTGGCAGGCGCGACGTCTGCCCACACGGAGATGACGCCCTTGGCACCGAGGCTCATGAGCGGCACGACGATGTCGTCGTTGCCGGAGAACATGCGGAAGTCGTCCGTGAGATAGCGGGCGGCCATGGTCGCGTAGCTGATCGAGCCCGAGGCCTCCTTGATGCCCCATGCGTTGGGGTGTTGCGCCAGGCGGGCGAGGTTATTCTCGCTGATGGCGCAGCCGGTGCGGCCGGGGATGTTGTAGAGGATGCACGGAACGTCGACCTTGTCGAGGACCGCGGTGAAGTGGCGGTAGATGCCCTCCTCGTTGGACTTGTTGTAGTAGGGCGTGATGAGCAGCAGGCCGTCGATGCCGAGCTTGACCAGGCCGGCGGCCTTGCGCTCGGACTCGAACGTGGCGTTGGAGCCCGCGCCGCCGATCACGGGGACGCGGCCGGCCACGCGCTCGATGACGCAGCGGGCGACCTCGTAGTCCTCGTCGTCGGTCATCGTGGAGGACTCGCCGGTGGTACCGAGCACGAGGATGCCGTCCGTGCCGTTCTCCAGGTGGAAGTCCACGAGACGCTCGAGCGCGGGGAAGTCGACGGCGCCGTCCTCGGTGAACGGCGTGACGAGCGCGACGATCGATCCGGTCAGGTTGGTCATGTCCATGGTTGCCTCTCTTCTCTCGACGGGTCAAAAGGGGACAATCCCCTTTTGGCCTACAGAGCCAGCGTTGCCAGGTAGTCGGCGGGCGTCTCGGCGCGGCGAATGAGCTCGACCGAGCCGTCCGTGCGCAGCAGCAGCTCCGCGGAGCGCAGAGCGCCGTTGTAGTTGTAGCCCATGGAGTGGCCGTGGGCGCCGGCGTCGTGAATGAACAGCAGGTCGCCGACGTGACACTCGGGCATGAGACGATCACGGGCGAACTGGTCGTTGTTCTCGCACAGCCGGCCGACCACGTTGTAGCGGCGCGTGCACGGCGCGTCCTCGGAGCCCATGACGCTCACGTGGTGGTAGGCGTCATAGATGGCGGGGCGCATGAGGTTGGCCGCACAGGCGTCCACGCCCAGGTAGTCGCGGTAGGTGACCTTCTCGTGGATGACGCGGGTCACGAGCGCGCCCGCCGGAGCGAGCATCCAACGCCCCAGCTCCGAGAAGACCGCGACGTCGCCCATGCCCGCGGGCACGAGCACGTCCTCGTATGCCTGACGCACGCCCTCGCCAATGACGGCCAGGTCGCAGGGTGTGTCGTCCGGGTGGTAGGCCACGCCGATGCCACCGGAGAGGTCAACGAAGCCAACGTGCACGTCCAGGCGCGCGGAGAGGTCGGCGGCCATCTCGAAGAGCTGGCGCGCGAGGCGCGGGTAGTAGTCGTTCACCTGCGCGTTGCTGGCGAGAAACGCGTGAATGCCGAACTCCTCCACACCCAGCGCGGAGAGCTCGACAAAGGCGGCCTCGAGCTGCGCCGGCGTCATGCCGAACTTGGAGTCCTCCGGGGAGCCGATGATGCCGTTCTCGCTCTCGAAGGTGCCGCCCGGGTTCACGCGGCAGCACACCGTGCGCGGGACGCGGCCTCCGAGGGCGCGGCTCAGGCAGGCCACC
>CAUGFC010000105.1 GCA_959598545.1 uncultured Olsenella sp.
GCGCACGACGCCGCCCCGGCGGACGTCATCGCCTGCGGCTTGGACATCCCCGGCCCCGTCGCCGATGACGGCACGGTCGGCTTCCTCCCCAACATCCAGCTCGACCCCGAGGGGCTCGTCGGGGCGATCACGGCCACCTTCCCGCGCGCGACGGTCGCCTTCGTCAACGACGCCAACGCGGCGGCGCTCGGCGAGGTGTGGGGCGGCGCGGCGCGCGGCGTCCAGAGCTTCGTCCTCATCGCCCTGGGCACGGGCGTCGGCGGCGGCGTCGTCACGGGAGGTCGCCTGGTCGCGGGCGCCTTCGGTGCTGGCGGCGAGATCGGTCACATCACCGTCGAGCGTGACGAGCCGCTGACCTGCGGCTGCGGTCGCCACGGCTGCCTGGAGCAGTACGCCTCCGCCAAGGGCGTCGTCCGCCTCTACCTCGAGGAGTGCGAGCGCCGCGGCGTGACCCCCGTGAATGTCGAGCACGCCACGGACACCCTCTCCGTCTTCAAGGCCCTCGCGAACGGCGACGAGTGCGCCGGCATCGCCGTCGACAAGATGTGCGACTATCTGGCGCTGGCGATGTCGCAGATCTCCTGCGTCATGGACCCGGAGCTCTACCTCATCGGCGGCGGCGTCGCGGGCGCCTTTGCCACCTTCGCGCCGCGCCTGCGGGAGCGCTTCCAGGAGATTGCGCTGCCCACCTGCAAGGACGTGCGCATCGAGGCCGCCGGCCTCGGTAACCAGGCGGCCATGTACGGCTGCGCCTACGAGGCGCTGCGCCTGCGCGGGGAGGTGTAGCCCGGGAACGTCGCTCTTCTCGCCCCCGCGCCGGGCTGACTGACGACTTTGGGCGCTCGCGGGTCCCCCAGACGGCCCGCGAGCGCCCTTTCCTGTCAGTTTCCACCCTTATCCGGTTGCTGGCCCACCCGCATTGGGCCCTTTCGTTTTGCACTGGTCCCAGAAAAGAGAAACCACCGACGGACGCGATGCGGCGGTAAGCGGTAGACCTTCGTAAAGAACCAATTTCTTTCGCTTTCTTTCGTTTTTCTTCGTTCTTTTGTTGCATAATCACCATATGTGATGTTCACGTGAAGATTTCAGCCTCAGGTACGTGGACGTTTCAGGGGAAGTGCGACGCCTCAGGGGGCGTCGAGAAGAGAGAAAGGGAAGGAGCGAGAATGGCAGAGAAGACCACCTATGACCTTCTGGCCGTGACGGGCTGCCCGACGGGCATCGCCCACACCTACATGGCCAAGGAGGCCCTGGAGAAGGCCGCCGCTGCCAAGGGCCTCACCATCAAGGTCGAGACCCAGGGCCAGGTCGGTGCGGAGAACGAGGTGACGCCCGCCGAGATCAAGGCGTGCAAGGCCGTCATCATCGCCGCCGACAAGGACGTCCAGCCCGAGCGCTTCGAGGGCAAGCCCCTCATCAGCGTCGGCGTGACGGCCGCCATCAAGGACCCGGAGGGCCTGATCGACAAGGCGCTCGCCGCCAAGGCCGAGGGCGAGCTCAGCTCCGAGGTCGCCAACGCGTCTGCCGACGAGGTCGTCGAGAAGGAGTCCGTCGGCCACCAGATCTACCGTCACCTCATGAACGGCGTCAGCCACATGCTGGTCTTCGTCGTCGCCGGCGGCGTGCTCACGGCCCTGTCGTTCCTCTGGGGCATCACGTCCTACGACTCCACGGCCTCCGACTACAACTCCTTCGCCGCGATGCTCAAGATCATCGGCGGCATCGCCATGAACCTCATGGTGCCCGTGCTCTCGGCCTACATCGCCGAGTCCATCGGCAAGCGCCCGGGCCTCGTCCCCGGCTTCGTCGCCGGCATGATCTCCATCCAGGGCCTGCCCGTCAACGCTGAGACCGGCCTCATCGACGCCGGCGGCGCCGGCGTAGGCTTCGGCTTCCTCGGCGGCATCATCGGCGGCTTCCTCGCCGGCTACGTCATCGTGCTGCTCGAGAAGGTCTTCAGCGGGCTGCCCCAGAGCCTCAATGGCCTCAAGGCCATGTTCCTCTACCCGCTGTGCTCCACCTTCATCGTCGGCCTCATCATGCTCGGCATCTCCGGTCCCATGGCCGCGATCAACCAGGCGATGATGGACTTCCTGCAGGGCCTCTACAATGCCGGCCCCATCCCGCTGGGCCTGGCCATCGGCTGCATGTGCGCGTTTGACATGGGCGGCCCCGTCAACAAGGCCGCCTACACCACCGGCACCCTGCTGCTCACCGAGGCCATCGCCGCCGGCGTGGGCACCGAGGCCTACAACTTCGGCACCAACTTCATGGCTGCCGTCTCCGCCGCCTGCATCGTCCCGCCGCTGATCACCACCTTCGCGGTCATCGTGGGCAAGAAGTACTTCTCGCAGGAGGACCACGACGCCGGCCTGGTCAACTTCATCCTGGGCTGCACCCACATCACCGAGGGCGCCATCCCGTTCATGACCAAGAACATCTGGCCCGTCATGCCGATCATGATGCTCGGCTCCGCCATCGCGGCCATCCTGACGATCTTCCTGGGCGTCCACGACCCCGCCCCGCACGGCGGCTTCCTCGTGCTGCCCGTCGTCGACGGCGGCCTGCAGTGGGTGATCGCAATCCTCATCGGCGCGGTCATCGGCGGCATCCTGTTCGTGCTCTTCAAGAAGTACGACTACGACAAGAACGGCGGCAAGGTCGCCGAGTAGCTCCGAGCGAGCACTTGTCCGGGGGCCCGGCCGCGTGCCGGGCCCCTTCTGTCCATACGAGAAGAGCCGGGAGGAGCAGTCGTGATCTACACGCTCACCACCAATCCCGCGGTCGACATGAACGTCAACGCGGACACCCTCACCACCAAGAAGGTCAACCGCACGCGCGACGCCGTCTACACCCCCAATGGAAAGGGGCTGAACGTCTCCTTCACGCTGGGGCACTACGGCGTCGACTCGGTGATCCTGGGCTTCTTCGGCGGCTTCTCCGGAGACTACATCGTCCGCGAGGCCGAGAAGCGCTGCCCGGTGCGCCCCGTCCTCATCGACGGCATCACCCGCGTCAACATCTTCGTGACCACGCCCGAGGGCGAGTACAAGTTCCCCAACGCGGGCGCCCCCGTGAGCCGCGAGAAGCAGCTCGAGATGCTGGATCTGCTGCGCGGCCTGGACGACCTCGAGTGCCTCGTGGTCTCCGGCAGCCTCTCGCCCGAGATGGACGCCTCCTACTACGACGAGCTCATCGACGTGTGCCAGGAGAAAGGCGCCGAGTTCGTGCTCGACATCTCGCACCCACACCTGGCCGATCTCGTCGAGCGTCACCCGCTGCTGATCAAGCCCAACGACGAGGAGGTCGCGGAGATCTTCGGCGTCGACGTCGCCGACGAGGGCGACATCCTCTCCGCGCTCGCGCACATCCACGAGCGCGGCGCCAAGAACATCCTGCTGACGCTCGGTGGCGAGGGCGCGTACTTCTCGAACGGCGAGCACGTCTGGCGCGCGAGCGCGGCCAAGGTGAAGGTGCTCTCCACCGCGTGCGCCGGCGACGCGACGCTGGCGAGCTTCCTCTCCGCGTGGCTCGGCGCCCGCGACGAGGTCGAGCCCGCACTCGTGCGCGCGATGGCCACGGGCGGCAACGTCGCCATGTGCGCGGGACTGGGCGACTTCGCGCTCGTGGACGAAATCGCCGAGTCCATCGAGGTGACGCAGCTCTCGTAACGCCGTCTGCCGACGGATTCTTTCGCTTTGCAAGAAAAGAAGGTTTTCGAAAGCCCTCTTCCCCTGGAGCGTCGTACGCTTTTCGGGGAAGGGGGGCTTTCCATGGCTCAGGAGAACCAGGGGCGCATGCTCGCCGTCGAGCGACGCCAGCGCATCATCGAGATGCTCGAGAACCACTCGTCGGTGCTGATCGCCGACATCTGCAGGGAGTGCGGCGTCTCGGCGGTCACCGCCCGCGCCGACCTCGACTTCCTGGAGGGGGAGGGCCGGCTCAAGCGCACGCACGGCGGCGCGGTGCCCATCTCCGAGTACGTGGTCCCCCGCGTCTCCGAGCGCGTGCGGAAGAACGCCCGAGCCAAGCAGGCCATCGCGCGCCGGGCAGCGGAGCGCGTGAGCGACGGCGAGATGATCCTCGTGGGCAGCGGGTCCACGACGCTGGAGTTCGTCAAGGCGCTGCGCAACAAGCACGGCGTCACCGTCGTGAGCAACTCCTGTCACATCCTCGAGTACGCCGAGCAGTACCTTCCCGAGGTCGAGGTCATGTCCACCGGCGGCATGCTCGCGCGCAAGTACCGGCACTACTACGGGCCGCTTGTGGCCGCAAGTCTGGCAGACATCTACCTCGACCAGGTGTTTCTCGGCGCTGACGGCTTCGAGCCGAGCTTTGGCTTCCTGGCCGAGTTCGACCAGACCGCCTACGCCAAGGTGGAGTTCCTCAAGCACGCGCGCACCAAGATAATCCTCATGGACTCCAGCAAGGTGGGCGCGGGGCGCTCCTTCCTTCGCTTCGCCAAGCCGGACGACGTTGACGTCGTGATCATGGAGCGCGACCCGGAGGGCATGGTCCTCGAGGCGTGCAACCAGGGCGAGCACGAGGTGCAGGTCATAGAGGCCCTGGCAGATGACGAACACTGACGCCCCTTGGCGCCCCTCGGCGGATGACCTCGCCGACCTGACCGGCTGCGACCACATCGAGCTCCGGCCCGGCGGGCGGGAGGGTGCTCGCGGCGTTCAGGACGGCGCTCGCCCGCGAGAGAGGCTGGGAACTGCGGCTGCGCTCGGAGCTCACGGAGGCGTGGCTCGAGGTCCTTGCTCTCGCTCAGGACCGTCTGGGCCAGGGGCCCAACTCCCTGGCGCACCCGCGCGACGAGCGGCTGAAGGCGATGATCGACTACATCGGCCGCCACTACGACGAGCGCATAGGGGTCAGGGACATCGCCGGTTCCGCCTTCGCCAGCGAGCGGGAGTGCTACCGGACGTTCGGGGAGTGCCTCGGCGTCACCCCGACGCACTATCTCCGCGACTATCGCATCCAGCAGGCATGTCGCATGCTCGCGCACACGACCCGGCCCATCGCCGCGGTGGCGAGCATGGTGGGCATGGGCAGCCCCAGCCGGTTCGGCCAGGAGTTCCGCTCGGCGATGGGGTGCACACCGAGCGAATATCGCGCCAGATGGCAGGATTCGGATAGTTCAGGGCGGGGCAGGCTATAGAGATAACGCTCTTATCGCTGGAAAATGCAGTCATCGGCAGTCAGCGAGAGGAGCAAAGATGTCGGAATCCAAGCAGAACATCACTCTGTCGGAACTGCGGGCGCTGCGCGTCTGGCGAGCCTTCCTGGCGGAGGTGCGCGGTCATTGCTGCGGCCTCGACGAGTTGGGCTTCCTCGTCCGCATGTCCCATGACGACGCGCTGTCCGCAGTCGGCATGGGCAACTCGGTCTGGGCGCGCGAGCGCTGGTCCGAGCTCTGCGACGCCCTCAGCGAGCCGGTTGAGGTCGGGGGCGTCGTCGACGAGCCTCTTTCCGACGCCGCATAACCGACTCCTCGAACCTCCCCTTACCCCGTCTGTCCGGACGCGGGGTCCTCGGGCGTCGGCGCGTGCCCTACCTCCGCACGCGTCGACGCCCATTTTCACGAGAAGGGGCGGCGCACCCGAAGGCACGCCGCCCCGCCAGGCGAGAAGACCTGTCTTCTCGCAACGCGACCCGTGACTTACGCGCGGCCCACGGAGCCGAGGTTGTTCATGCGGACCTTGACGAGCTCGGTGATCTCGGCCATGCCCGGCTTGGCCGGCTTCTTGGGATCGAAGGCGCCGGGGTTCTCGGCCATGTAGCCCATGAAGCCGCGCATGAAGGCCTGACGCAGCTCGGTGGCGTAGTTGACCTTGCAGATACCGTTCTTGACGGCCTCGGCGACCTGCTCGTCGGGCACGCCGGAGGTGCCGTGGAGCACGAGCGGCACGTCGACGGCGGCGCGGATGGCCTTCACGACGTCCTGCTCGATGTGCGGGGTCTCGGTGTAGACGCCGTGCGCGGTGCCGACGCCGATGGCAAGCGAGGTGCAGCCGGTGCGCTCGACGAACTCGCGCGCCTCCTCCGGGTCGGTGTAGGGGTTCTCGCCCTCGACGGCCGGGCCGTCGTCCTCCTTGCCGCCGACCTTGCCGAGCT
Source organism: uncultured Olsenella sp. (assembly GCA_959598545.1). GTDB lineage: Bacteria > Actinomycetota > Coriobacteriia > Coriobacteriales > Atopobiaceae > Thermophilibacter. The sequence continues at coordinate 6,121 of CAUGFC010000105.1, forward strand.
CGGCCTCGACGGGCACGCCCAT
>CAUGFC010000106.1 GCA_959598545.1 uncultured Olsenella sp.
TAGTACTCGACCGAGTAGGAGACGTCCTTCGTCTGGGTCTCGTCCTTGACGTAGTTCAGCTTGATGACGGTGCCGGAGGCGACCTCGTCGCCCTTGGCCGGCAGCTTCGCGGGCTCGGTGGAGCCGAGCGTGTAGCCCACGTACTTGTCCTCGTCGGCGTCGATCTCCTCGGCGATCGCGATGACGGCGGGGTCGTTCACCCAGACCTTGCCGGTCTTGGTGTAGGAGTCGTCCTCGACCTTGACGCCGTCCTTGTAGTACTCGACCGAGTAGGAGACGTCCTTCGTCTGGGTCTCGTCCTTGACGTAGTAGAGCGTAATGATGGTGCCGTCCTCGACGGAATCGCCCACCTTCTTTTCAGGGCTCATGTGATCGTACCTATAGCCCTTATAGGTCTTCTGATCCAATGCGCCCTGCTTGATCTCAATGGTCGGATCCTCTTCACCAGCCCAAACCATTTGGCTGAAGACCGTCTTGTGGCGCTCTTCGCCCTCCACCTCATGAAGAACCGTATAGGTTATCTTCTTCTGTTGGCTATCGTCCCTGACGAACTTGGCGTAATACGTAGTGCCGTTCTGCCAGAGCTCACCCTCGACCTTGGTAGGAACATATTTCGCGTCCTCAGACAACTTCGTTCCCGAGCAGTCCTCGGTGGCGTACCAGCCATCGAACTTATAGCCAGTTTTGGCTTTTGCCGTCGAGCCCTTTGCTACGCCGGTATCAGGCTTGAGCGACTCGCTCTCAGGCGAAACCGTTCCGCCGCCAACAGCCTTGTAGTACACGGTGACAGCGTCCTTCTCCTGCCAAATGGCATAGAGCGTCACATCGCTATCACCCATCTCGAAGCTGTAGTCGTTGGGGCCTCCTTGGGTATACGGATAGTCCGGAGTGGTCGCGTTCTTGTCAGTATCCCAGCCGAGGAACGTATATCCCGCCCGCGAAGGCCTGGCAGAGAAGTCGACCTGAACGGTAGCGCCCTCGGGATAATTCTTCGCCGTCGGAACGTTACCGGTACCGCCATTCGGGAGATAAGTAACCTGATGAGATTCGTTGGGAACGATGATGCCGTCGACGTTCCAGCCTTCCTGGCCCTCACCAAAGCGTGCCTTGATTACGTACCACTCGATGTGCATGGTCGCAGGATCATATTCGATATCCGTCCCGTTCTGACGGTTATAAATGTCGATCTGCGCCTGGATCTGCTGATCCGTGGGAACCTTATCCAGGTTCGCAGCCACCAAATCGGAGTTATTGTTTATCGCAACGGGCTGCTTCAGCGTTCCCTGAAGCTGCTTGCCGTTGTTTGCCGGAAGATAACCGCTGTTATAACCCGAAGGCTCGAAGGGCTTTTCTCCATCGACGCGAATGTAGAAATACGCGGTGAGAAGGTCTCCGTGACTAGATTCGCCGTCAAACCAGATAGCGTACAGCGTCACATTGCCCGTAAGCGCGGCGTTATGACTGGGATTATCCGGATACGTCGTATTAACGGTATAGACGTCACCGTTACCGTCCTTCTCCGTAGACCAGCCAATGAAAACTGCATCACCGTTAGTAAACCCAAACTCGCTGGGATTGGGGGTGGTGAAGGAGGTTTCGGTGTATTGACGCGTCTGGGCACTTCCGCTTCCACCGTTAGGATCGAAAGTGACAGTGAAAGCCTGTTTCCAAACTGCGTAGAGGGTCATATTGCCGGACGGGACGAACTGAGCGCCAGCCTGATACTGGGCGTTCTGGGCGTTTCCGCTCGTCGCCCAGCCCATGAACTTGTTCCCATTGCGAGTAGGAACGTCGGAGGGAATGGTCACCTCCTGCCCCTTCTCGACCACAACGGCCTGCGGAGCGCCATTACCGCCGTTGGCGTTGAAGGAGACCGTCCAAGTGTTGTTTTCGGTCGGACGGAGGTATGTACCTCCGCTTATGTTGTTCGTATTGCGCGCGTAGACGACCCGATACATCGCATTCGTATCTGCGCTATCCGTGAACGAGATGGTGACGCTGGCGTTCTTCCCTCCAATGAGACCCATGCTCCAGCCATAGCTCACGCTCGTTGCGGAAACGCCCTGAAGCGGCGTGTCGCTGTTTTTTTCTCGGATCTGCGCCCAAGAGTAGCCGCCGACTTTCTGGATATACCACTCGCAGTTCGACCTATAGCTAGCAGTAATGGTCTGACTATCCTCGCCGATAGTCAGGAGATACGGATTGCCCTGCGTTCCATTGCCGCCAGAATTCGCCCTCAGCGAGACGCTGTTGTCGACGCTCTGGATAGAGTTGAGCGTGGTCTCGGGCGTGGTCTTCTCGTCCTCGACGGCCGTGTCGTCGGTGACGGTGGTGTCGGTCTCGGTCGTCTCCTCCTCGGCCGGGGTCTCCGGCTCGGGGACGGCCTCGGTGGTGACCTTGATCGTGGTGCCATCGGTCACGTTGGCGGCGGCGAGGGTGTACTCGCCGCTGTCGTTGGCGGCGACGTCGGACTCGGCGCCGTCGGAAGTCACGGCCTTGACGGAAGCGATCTGCTGCCCGTCATCGGGAGTAACCGTGAACTTGAAGTCCTGGGCGGTCTCGACCTTGGCGGTCTTGTCAGCCGTGTCGGCGGTGACGTTCTTCTCGCCGTCCTGGTTGTAGGTCAGCGTAGCGCCGGTCACGTCGAGCTTGAGGGTTGCCGTGGTGTCCTCGGTCTCGGGAGAGGACGTCTTGTCGGCGGTGGAGCTGCTCGTCTCCTTGGAGGGCTCGGCTGTCTGGGCCGGCTCAGTCTCCTCGGCCGGCTTGGTCTCCTCGGCCTTCTCGACGGGCTCGGTCGTCTGGGTCGGCTCATCCTTCTTGGTGGGGTCGTCCTTCTTCTCCGCCGGCTCCTCGGGGGTGGCGGGCTCGGCCGGCTCCGCGGGCTCCTCCTTCTTGGGCTCAGAAGCCGGGGGGGTGTTCTTTTGCTCGTCGGTCGACTCGGACGGCTCGGTCTCCTCGGCCGGCTTGTCCAGAACGATCTCCTCGCGACCGCTCTCGCCGTCGCCGACGATGACGTCAGCGAGCGCCTGGATGTTGGAGGACTGCAGCACGAGGACGACGCTCAGGAAGACCGCGAGCACGGCCTTCCACTTCTTCATCGCCTCGCGACGCTTCAGGTTCCTGCCCTCGCGTCCCTCACTCATACAAACCACCTCTTCAGTGCCGGGGCGCCTCCCGAAGACGCCCATTTGCTTGCTGCATCCGCCCTAGAGACAGCTGTCCCTAGGCTAGATACTCGAGACGTTAGCACACATTACGCGATGGACGGTGGCTCATTTTTGTGGTCCGTACTGCTAGATTTAACGTTAACATCGTACTTGTAGGTATCTATTTTTATGTTTCAGTAATTTGACAGTTTTCTATCACTTTGCTTTCACCTGCGCATTTTTCGAACAAATGCTCTCTCTAGCCCAACTTGAGAGTTTCGTTAACACTTTTTGTTGTCGCGGGCTCAGGTTCCCAAATCGCCCCATTATTCTCTCGGCTGAAATAATGGGTGATGCCCAGCGGGCCAGATTTTGTGGGTGAGCGGCTTTCAGAAAGCACATGTTGGGGAGACGGGCCTCACGCCGCCCCGATCAGCTCACAGCTCGCCCAGCAGGCAGGCGGCGTAAAGGGGCACGCTTCGGACGCCTTCGTGGGCGCCGAAGTTCTTCTCGCTGACGCGAATCAGATACGGGCAGCCGTACTTCTCCGCAAAACGGCGAGCGCTCGGCGATGCCACATGCTTGCCGGACTTGACCTCTATCGGGATGACGCCGTCCTTCGCCTGGATTACGAACTCGACCTCGCCGGTACTGTGCGCCCCCCAGTAGTAGGGCTTCTGACCGGCGGCAATGAGCTGCTGCATCGCGTAGTTCTCGGCTATGCCGCCGCGGAAGTGGCACGTTCTGGCATCCTTGGTCTCCAGGTCGGCGGGGCTGGCACCATACGCATCCGACAGAAGACCGGTGTCGGCCACGTACAGCTTGAAGGACGAGGGCTTCTCGAAGGACTTGAGCGGGGCAAGGCCGCCGGAGACCTGTGTGCACCTTGACGCGATGCCGGCGGCGACGAGCCAGTCTACCGCGCTCTCATAGCGCTCGGCCTTCGCACCGGGGGCGACGTACTTCCACATGAACTTGGTCGACCCGCTCTCCTTGGCGAGCTGGGCGGGCAGACTGTCCCAGCAGGCGTCCACCTTTGCCGCGTCGACGCCGCTGATGTACTTGACCATGTCCGCGGCATAGGCAGTGCGGATGTTTGACTGCACCACGCGCGCGGCGGGGAGCGAGCGGCCCTCGGCGTACGTCCTCACGGCCTCCGGCATTCCGCCCACGAGCAGGTATATGTACGCGAGGGCGTGCTTGAACTTGGCGCTCGTGAATTCACGAGCTTGGGTTTCTGTCGGCGGGGCGGCGCTCGGGCGGGCGTGGGGCGGACGGCGGGCCCCTCCCCTATAATGGCGTCATTGGCCGAAACAGGAGGCTGCCGTGCGTTTCCCCCGGAAAAGAGGTGTCGCCGCCGTCGCGCTGACCTGCGCGCTCTCGCTCGCGGCATGCTCCGGTGGGTCGTCGGGCAACGTGGGCGGCTTCGACCCCGGCACCACGAGCGGACCGGCGTGGGCGATGCCCGCCGCCGCGCTGCTCTCGCCCTTCTCGGCGGACGCCGTCTCCGCGGCCGCGCCGGTGGTGGACCTCTCCCATGCCTCTGAGGGCTACGTGGCAGCGTCGGCAACCTCCGACGCCCGCCTCAAGCTGCAGGTGGTCTGCGGGGAGATGAGCTACAACTACGACCTGCCCTCGGACGGCTCGCCGATCGTGGTGCCCCTCAACATGGGCGACGGCGCCTATCGCGTGCGCGTGATGCAGAACACGAGCGGCAACAACTACGTGGAGGTCTACGCCGTGGATGCGGACGTGACGCTGGAGAGCGAGTTCGCGCCGTACCTGCGGCCCAACCTGTTCTGCGACTACGACGACTCGAGCGCGGCCGTGGCCAAGGCGCGCGAGCTCGCCGCGGACGCGGAGAACGAGGGCGACGTGATGCGCGACGTCTGCATCTGGGTCGCCAGCAACATCACCTACGACTACGACAAGGCCGCCGAGCTCTCGGGCACGAGCGGCTACGTGCCCAGCCCGGACGAGACGCTCGCCTTGGGCACGGGCATCTGCTTTGACTACGCGTCCCTCTCCGCGGCGATGCTGCGGAGCCTGGGGATCCCGTGCAAGATCATCACCGGCTACGTCTCCCCGGACGGGGTCTACCACGCATGGAACCTCGTCTACGCCGACGGAAGCTGGACGAGCGTGGAGTTCTCCGTGCGGGCGGGCGAGTGGTCCCGCGTGGACCTCACGTTTGCCGCCGCGGGCGCCGGGGAGCTGGTCGGAGACGGCACCTCCTACACCGACAGGTACGTCTACTAGAGGAGCGGGTATGAGCGAGACGCTCAAGGGCGGGCGAGACGGACGCGTCACGGGCACCCTGCCGTCGAGCGAGGTCGCGGCGTTCTGCCAGGGGCTGGCGACGATGCTCGCGGCGGGGATCCAGCTCGACGAGGGGCTGGGGCTGCTCGGGGAGAGCGCGCAGGGCACGCCGCTCGCGGCGGTCTGCCGGGAGCTGTACGGCAGGGTGTCGGCCGGCGAGCCGCTCTCCGCCGCGATGGCGGCGGACGGGCGGTTCCCGGGGCGCGCGCTCGCGGCGCTTGCCGCCGGCGAGCGGGCGGGTCGCACCGAGCGGACGCTCCGCAGCCTCGCCGGCTACTACGCCGAGGAGGCGCGGGTCATGTCCAAGCTGCGCACGGCGATCGGGTACCCGGCGGCGCTCCTGTGCGTGATGAGCGTGGTGCTCGCCTTCACGGTCGCCGTGATCCTGCCGGTCTTCATCGGCGTCTACGAGGACATGGCGGGGACGCTCACCGCGGGCTCGGGGCTCGCGGTGTCCGCCTCGCTCGTCGTGGGCTGGG
>CAUGFC010000107.1 GCA_959598545.1 uncultured Olsenella sp.
CCGCCCACGTCGCGATCTTCCCGACGATGAGCGGGTTCCGCTCGGCGGTCAACAAGGAGGTCTCGGCGACCGGGAAGGCCGCGACGTCCACCTTCTCCGCCGCCTTCAAGGGGGCGGGGCAGAAGAGCGGCGCGCAGCTCGGCCGCGAGCTCAAGGCCGCGTTCAAGTCGTCCTCCACGAGCATGGCGGACCAGGTCCTCTCGACCTTCCGAAAGGACGTCGCCTCGGCCCAGTCCGCCGTCACGTCGGCGCGCCGCAAGATGGAGGACGACGCCGGCAGGCTCCGCGTCGCCGAGGAGCGCCTGCAGGAGGTCAGGAACAGCGAGAAGGCCACCGCCTCCCAGGTCGCCGCGGCCGAGGAGCGCGTCGCGTCCGCGCAGCGCCGCTGCGAGGCGTCCACCGCCTCGTACAACGCCGCCACCGAGCGCCTGACGGCCGCGCAGGAGTCCCTCAAGAGGGCGCAGGACGAGGTCGCCAAGGCATCCTCCAAGTCCTCGAACGCCTTCACGCGTCTCGCCGGCAGGGTGACGTCATCGGTGGGCTCTGCGTTCTCCGGGCTCTCCTCCAAGGTGACGTCGGCCGGGAGGTCCGCCTTTTCGAAGCTCCCCAGCGTCGTGCAGTCCGGCGTCTCGCGCGCCTTCTCAGGCGTCGGAAAGGTCGCGAACGGCGCGCTCGGCGGGCTGAGGTCCGCCGCAGGCTCCGCATGCGACGGCGTCAAGGGCGCTATGTCCAAGATGGCGTCCGGCGTCGGCTCAGCCATGTCCTCGATGGCCAAGGCCGCTGCCGTTGGCGCCGCCGCGCTCGGGGCCGCGTTCGTCGCGACCGGCAAGCAGGCACTCGACGCCTACGCGAGTTGGGAGCAGCTCGTGGGCGGCGTGGACACCCTCTTCGGGGACGCCTCCGCGCAGGTCCAGCAGTATGCCGCAAACGCCTACAGGACCGCGGGCATGTCGGCCAACACCTACATGGAGACCGTCACGGGCTTTTCTGCGTCGCTGCTGCAGGGCCTTGGCGGCGACACTGCCAAGGCCGCGGAGATTGCGGACATGGCAGTCACGGACATGTCTGACAACGCCAACAAGATGGGCACGTCTATAGACTCCATCCGCGACGCTTACCAGGGCTTCGCGAAGCAGAACTACGACATGCTCGACAACCTGAAGCTCGGGTACGGCGGGACCGCCTCCGAGATGGCTCGCCTCATCAACGACTCCGGCGTGCTCGGCGACTCGATGCAGGTCACGGCCGAGAACGTGAAGAACGTTCCCTTCGACAAGATGATCGAGGCAATCCACGTCGTTCAGACCGAGATGGGCATCACCGGGACCACATCGAAGGAGGCCTCGAGCACCATCGAGGGCTCGGTGAACTCCGCCAAGGCGGCGTGGGAGAACTGGCTCGTCTCGCTGGGGCAGGGGAGCGCCGAGGCCCAGGCGTCTACGACGCAGCTCGTGGACGCCGTCGCGGTAGCGGCCGCGAACGTCGTCCCCAGGATAGGCGTCATCGCCCAGACGCTCCTCGCGACCCTCTACCAGAGGGGCACGGAGTTCGTCACGACCCAGCTCCCGGCGCTCATGTCGCAGGCGCTGGCATTCGTCTCGTCCCAGCTCCCGCAGATGGTCCAGGCCGGCCTCACGATGCTCACGGGCTTCCTGACCGGCATCGTCGACAACCTCCCGCTCATCGCCGACGTCGCGATCCAGCTCGTGCTCGCCATGGTCAACGGGATGTCGTCCCAGCTTCCGACGCTCTTGCCGCTCGCGGTCCAGGTCATCCTGACGCTGCTCACCGGGATTGTGGACAACCTCCCCCAGATTGTGCAGGCAGGCGTCGGGCTGGTCACAAGCCTTGTGCAGGGCATCGTCAACGCCATACCGACCCTCGTCTCGCAGGCGCCGTCGATGATCGGTCGATTCGTCTCGGGCGTCATCTCGAGCCTGCCGCAGATCATCAACGCCGGCATCCAGATCATCGGCTCACTTGCTTCCGGCCTCGTCTCCGCGGTCCCGAACCTCATCGGCCAGATCCCGGGAATCGTGAGCCAGGTCTTCACCGCCTTCACGACGGCCGACTGGGGCAGCATTGGCAGCAACATCATCTCCGGCATCTGCAGCGGCATCTCCGGCGCCGCGGGGTGGCTCTGGGACACGCTCACGGGCGCGCTCGGCGGCCTCGTGGACAGCGCGCTCGAGTTCCTCGGCATCCACTCGCCGTCGACGGTCATGAGGGACCTGGTCGGCCAGTGGATTCCCAAGGGCATCGGCGTCGGCATCGAGAAGGGCGAGCCGTCCATGCTCCGCAGCGCCCGCGGCATGGCCGCCGGCCTGGTCGACACCATCAGGTCGTCGGTGTCCGGGGCGAGGGTCCTCCTCGGTCTCGAGGATGCGCCCGGCGTGTCGGCCGGACGCCAGCCCGTGAGCGTCACGCAGAACTTCTACCAGCCCGTGCAGACTCCGGACGAGTTCGCCCGGACCATGCGCATGCAGGCGCACTACGGAATCGCCGCTCAGATGGCATAGGGGGTCCGATGAGGGAGCCGGTCATCACCATAGTCAGGCAGGACGGCCGAGGGGAGGAGAACCCCAGGTTCGCCATCGACGGGGCCACGTGGAGGCTCGAGCGGGACGGCCTCGAGAACTTCGACGGCATGGAGCACACGGTCTCGACGGGGGAGTACGCACAGTACGACGGCGACTACCTGCTCGCCGAGCGGAGCCCGAGCATCGACCGCACGATCCAGGCCGCCGCGGTCGGCGACGTTGCGGCCCTGCGCTCGCAGGCGGAGCGGTTCTTCGTGCCCGGCCACGAGTACGAGGTCCACGTCGAGGCCGAGGGGCGCAGGCGCTTCTCGAGGGGGCGCCAGTACGCCTTCCGGCTCACGGTCGACAACCGAAGGCGCGTTCAGCGCCTCACGTGGACGTTCCTCGCGCTCGACCCGATGTGGCTGTCCGAGGAGGAGAACCGCTTCGACATTGCCGAGGCAGTCCCGATGTTCTCCTTCCCCTTCGTCAGCTTCACCCATGCGGTCGGCCCGACCCCGCAGTCGAGGTCGGTCGAGGAGGAGGCCGGCGAGGTGCCCAACCGGGGAGGGGTCGACCCGGAGTGTCACATGGCGGGCTTCGTCGTCGGCAAGGTCCAGAGGAGGATCGACCTGTCGAACGACGGCGACGCTGTCTGCTACCCGCGATTCGACGTCTCTGCGACGGGGCCCGTCGTGAACCCCCTGATCGAGGTTGCCGACACGTCGGGGTCCGTCGTCTGCTCCATCGGCGTCGAGGTCGAGCTCGAGGCCGGAGACGAGCTGGTCGTCGACTTCTCCACGCGACCGACCAAGGTCGAGCTCAACGGGGAGAACGCATCTCACCTCGTGACGCAGGGATCGACCCTGGCGGCGGGGATCGGCATCGGGGACTACGCCGTCGAGTGGTCCGCCGAGTCGGGCGACGCGGCGATCCAGATCAGGCCGTCGATCAGGGAGAGGTACACGACAATATGACGGAGCAGACGATCGTCAGCATCCACCGCGTCTCGCCGGCGGGGGAGATCTCTCTCGTCGCGGCGAACGTCCCATTCACGACGCTCCAGTGGAACCGGCGCCTCAGCTCGTGCGGTGACTTCGCGGTCGAGCTCGCCTGCGACATGCCGGTCGAGTGGCCGGGCCGCTACCTCGTCACCGTCTCTGGACGGGACGAGGTCGGCATCGTCGAGAAGGCGGAGGGCGAGGACGGCCCGGGCAAGGCCCAGCCTTCGATCTCCGGACGCTTCGCGGAATGCCTGTGGGACCGCTACCACTTCACGCACTCTGGGGCGACCGCTCGGGGGGCAAACTGGCGTCAGGCGGCAACCGCCGCCCTCTCCTCGTGGCACATGGGCGACGTTCCGTCGCTCGCGATGGGGGATGGCACGGAGGCACCGACGGGCTCGTCCTACGCGCTCTCCGGTGGAGCTGGTGACTCGGCCATGGAGGCGATCTACGGCTGCGCCGTCGCGAACGGCTCCCGACCGGTCGTGGGGTACGACCGCGACGCCGACCCGACGCACCTATCCGTGAGGCTGGTCGACGGTCTCGACCGCACGAGGTCGCAGCGCGACCGACCGTGGTGCGTCTTCGCCACGGCCCTCGGGTCAGCGACAGCGGTGAGCTACAGCGGGGACTACTCGACAATGTGCTCGGTCGTCAGCGCCTACGCCGAGCACGGGCAGGACGAGGCCCTTGTGTCCGTCGAGCGCGCCGTAGCGGTCCCGGGCTTCGAGCCGGAGACGATGTGGGAGCAGAGGGCCTACGAAGACGTGGGCTCGCTCATCGGTCAGGACGTGGTCCCCACAGTGTCGCTGGTCGACTCGGCCGGGGGACTGCGCGCATACGATCACCTCGCCGCCCTGGCCATGGACGCGACCGTGGTCGGCGGTGGGTACCGCGACTGGTGGGACCTCGGCGACCTCGTTGAGGTCGAGTCCGTCTGGTCGAGGAGCGTGTCGACGTCGAGGGTCGAGGAGGTCCACGAGGTCGTCAAGCCCTCGTCGCTCCTGTCGGTCGAAGTGACCGTGGGCAACAAGCAGATCTCACGTGACAGGCGGATGCTCATCATGGGCAGGAGGTAGAAATGTCGATCACCGGAAAGAGCTTCACGTCGGTCTTTCCCATGGACTCGGAATGGGAGCTCGACGATGACGGCCAGGTAAGCCTCGACCCCGACACCGGCCTGCCCGTCGCCGACCGCGCATACAACGCTTCCGACCTGAGGGACGTGATCTCCTCGTACGTGACCGACGGCGTCGTCACCGACAGGCGCGATGAGCTCGTGGTCACCGTGGAGTCCGGCTCGGTGTACGTGGGCGCGGGAACCGCATTCGCGAATGGCCTCCTGGTCGACGTCACGGACAAGGTTAAGGTCGCCGACCTGGCTGACATCCCGACGGGCTCGTACCTCTTCGCGGTCCTCCAGGCGCGGTTCGACCAGCCGCAGCGCGACGGGTACGCGACGGCCAGGGTCGTCCAGTCCACGAGCGTCGAGCTCGTCCGCAACGACTCGACGTGGGAGCTCGCCCTCGCGCGGGTCGACTGGCGCGGAACCGTGACCGACCTGCGCATGGACGAGGCGTACTGCGGGCCCGTGAGCGCCGTGGTCCCGGTCGACACCGAGAGCTTCATGTCGAGCCTCTTCACCGCCGTCGACCAGTTCAATCTCAACGTCGGGACCGTCTCGACGCTTCCGAGCGGATCCACTCCGACCGTCGTCGTCCGCAAGCCAGTCGAGGCGGGCGGCGACGTGTACATCGACTTTGGCATCCCGAAAGGAGCGACCGGCGAGCCGGGCAGGGACGGCGAGAGCGCACCGACGTGCTACATATCGCCGGACAGCGAGGAGCCTCCGCGCGTCTACGGGAACGTCTGGTTCGTCGACGACAAGTCGACGCACACCATAACCGACCTCAGGTGCTACGAGACCGACCGGGTGTACCCCGGAGACCGCCTATTCCCGGACCTCGACCTCTTCCCCGGCGGCACCGGACAGTGGGTGTCGCACAAGCTCGCACCGTCAATCGTCGCAACGGCCTAAGGAGGGCACGAAATGGCAGAGCAGACCGCCATCGACTACGACAGCCTCGAGTGGAAGGACGACGCCTCGGGCGGAACCCCCATCGAGGCAGCCGCGCTCAACCGCATGGAGGGCGGCATCGCCGACGCCTGTGCGGGCGTGGACGAGCTGCGCACGAAGCGCCTGCCCACCTACGTCGTCGCGCAGGACGGCGACACGGCGACGCAGGACGTCTACTCCGAGGACATCCTCGGCCCGTGCCTCATCCTCGACCTCGCCACCCGCACGACCTACTACGAGACCGGCGGCGAGGAGGAGGGGCACCGCAAGGCGCTCGTCTCCGGCGACGAGATCGACGACATCCGGGATTCTGTATCCCA
>CAUGFC010000108.1 GCA_959598545.1 uncultured Olsenella sp.
CGCGTGGCCCTCGTAGCCGGATTTTTCGACACGCCCCCCCCCGCCGCCCCGCCGGCGGCCGGGGTCGCGCCCGCGCACGCGACCCTCCGCGCGGCGAGGAGCCCGACCCCGAATGCCGCGAGGTAGGGAGCGAGGGCCTGGGCGAGGGCCGTCCAGGCACCCGACCCGCCCACGGAGGCGATGGAGAGCACGAGCAGGGCGAGGGCGTCCGCGCAGCCCAGCACGAGCGCGCGGGCGCACGCGACGGCCTGGGCGTTGACCGCGCACGCGGCTTCGAGCTCCACCATCCCGCTGGAGCGCGAGCGCGTCACCTCCGTGAGCGAGGCGAGCGCGAGGGCCGCCCCGACCGCGCCCACCGCGGAGTCGACGGGTGCCCCCGAGAGCGCGAGCACGGCGACGACAAGAACGAGCGCCCCGTGGAGCACCCACGCCGCGGCCCCGATGCGACGCACCTGGGCGGCGACGACCTCGAGCGGCCCCGGCCGCACGGGACGCGCCAGCTCGCGCGCGACCGCCTCGACGAGCGCTCGCGGCGCGGCCGCGGCCACCTCTCCCGCTCGGTAGTGGTCCCGCAGCGCCCCCTCCAGGGCGTGCCTCTCCCGTGCCCTCATCTCAGCTCTCCCCTCTCTCGCAGGAAGGATCCAGGCTCTCCCTCAGCGCCCCGAGCGCCGAGGAGATGGCCCTCGACGCCGCGAACCTGCTCACGCCCAGAGCCAGGGCGACCTCGCCCACCCTGAGGCCCTGGCCGTAGCGGAGCTCCAGCGCCTCTCGCTGGGCCCGGGGCAGGAGCGCGAGCGCGTGCGCGAGGTCGCGGGCATCGTCGGCGTCTCCCGGCTCGCCCTCGCCAGCGAGCGATTCGGGCAGCTCCTCCCACGCCACGGCTCGACTGCGCGCCATGTCGGCGCAGGCGTTGCGCGCGATGGTGACGAGGTACGCCCGCGCGCTGCCACGCTCCCGATAGCGAGCCCGGGCGCGAACGAAGCGCAGGAACGTCTCCTGGGCGGCGTCCTCGGCGAGCCCCGCCGGAGCATGCCTGCGGCAGTAGCGCAGCACGTCGGCATAGTGCTCCCCCACCAGGCGCTCCGCCTCGTCGGCGCCCCCTCGGGACCAGTCCATGCGCGTCACCCCCCTCTATCCCTATTAACGCTCCCCCGCACGAGAATGAGCGGTCGCCCCGGAAAAATCTCAGAGCACGTCGCGGCGCGAGGCGACGGGCACTACCATGGGCAGAAGGGCAGACGCGCAAGGAGGCGTCAATGAACGAGGCATCAGAGCGGATTCGCCGCGAGCTCGAGGCGCTTGCGGACCCCGCATACCGCGACTTCCAGGGACGGCTCGTGCCCACCGTCGATACGGGGCGCATCCTCGGCGTGCGCACGCCGGACCTGCGCGCCCTCGCCAAGAAGCTCGTTCGCGAGCGCCCGGACGACGTCCGCGCGTTTCTCGCCGCGCCCGCCCACGCGACCTACGACGAGATGAACCTCCACGGCGAGCTCATCGGCCGGGTGGCGAAAGAGCCCGAGGAGGCGTTCGGGCTGCTCGACGCGTTCCTCCCCCTCGTTGACAACTGGGCGACCTGCGACCTCATCCGCGTCCCCGCCTTCCGGCGCGACCTGCCGGGAGTGCTCGAGCGCATCCGGGGCTGGGTCGCCTCCGAGCCTGAGTACGCGGTGCGCTTTGGGGTGGTACAACTCATGACGCTCTTCCTGGACGACGCCTTCGAGCCCGAGCACCTCACGCTCGTCGCCGGCATCGACCGCCCCGAGTACTACATCAACATGGCGCGCGCCTGGTACTTCTCGTTCGCGCTCGTCAAGCAGCCCGCGGCGACGCTTCCCCTCTTCAAGCGGCGGCCGATCGCCCTTGACTCCTGGACGCACAACAAGGCGCTCCAGAAGGCGCGGGAGAGCCGCCGCATCGCACCGGATCAGAGGGCGTACCTGCAGTCGCTCAAGGTGTGACGCGACAAGGTCCCGAGATGATGGATAGAATGGGCGAGAAGCCCGCCGGAAGGAGTCCCATGAGAGCCCGCACCGCCATCGCCGCCCTGCTCGCCGCAACGATCGCGCTGCCCCTCGCGGGATGCTTCGGCCTGCCCGGGCTCGGCGACGTCGCCGACCAGGCGGAGGACTTCGCCTCCCAGGCGCAGGAGCTCGCCGACACGCTCTCGGGCGTCGAGTGGGGCAAGGTCTCCCGGCTCGTCGTGAGAGACGCCCAGACCGGCGAGGTCGTACGCGAGCTGACCGACCAGGCCCAGATCGAGGGCGCCTTCGAGTCGCTCTCCGACGAGAACGGCCTCGCCTCGGAGCCGGAGGGGGACGCCGAGTACGCCTTCGAGCTGTGGCAACCCGAGACGCAGAAGGCGGGCCAGGACGCGGCCGACCTCGACGAGGTCAAGGTGCTCGAGGTCACCACCTACGAGGGGTCGCCCGTCGTGGAGCTCGAGGTGAGCCCCATCGGTCTCAGGCTCCATCTCTCCTCGCGGGCCGCCGCCGACTCGCTGCGCGCGCTCGCGGGGTAGCGCTACGCTCCAGCGATCTCCCGCTGCACGCGCTTGGGGAGCTTGGAGAAGACGAGGTCGTAGCTCATGTCGCACAAGCCGAGCACGAGACCCTCGGGCAGGTTGGCGTCAAGGTCGAGCGAGATCCACGTGCGCCCGTCGGAGTAATAGCCGGGCAGAATCGCGTCCGGGTACTCGGCGCGCAATTCCAACATGCGATCTGAGTTGCACTTGAGCGACAGAAGGTGGCGCCCCGCGTAGAGCTCCTTGGCGTCGGGAGAGGCTGTGAACTCGCAGGCGAACTGCCTGCCGCCAACCCAGTAGACCAAAGGCCCCACTTCTCGTGGAGTGCCTTGGTGGCGCCGGGACGCGAGAGCAGGCGGGCGTCTATGCGCGTGAGGTTCATAACGGCACTTCTCCCATACTTTGCAGAAAGCGGCTATGAGAGTCCAAGGACAAGCGCGAGCTTCTTCGTTACCTCGTCCATCCGGCCTCTCTCCAAAATGCCGATTCTCTTGCCCAGCATGCTTCGGCTAACCGAAGCGATCTTGTCCGTCATCACAAAGCTCGTGCGTTCGAGTCCGTTTTCAGCAGAGGGCTCGACTCTGACGCGCGTCGGGATACCAGAGCTCTCGAACGTCGTCATCAAGCAAAGCACGACTGAGTCGAAACCGCTTATCTCGTCGCTCTGTACGATGACAACCGGTCGCGCCTTGCTCGCATAAAGGTCATCTCGCATCGTCCAGATCTCACCGCGCATCACTCATCATCCTCAACGCGAGCCGATCTGAAAACTCCGCCGCCTCCTCCTCAGAAGCGAAGGCCTCAACCTTAGGCTCGGGCAAGCGCACGTCAAACGGGAAGCCGCGATGGGCGTTGAACGCAGACACGAAGATGCGCATGGCGTCCGCCGGCGTCGTGCCCAGCAGGCGGGTCGTCTCTCGGAAACACGCCGCTTCGGCATCTTCCACTCGTGTAGCAAGCTGCGAGCTCATAACAACCTCCAACACTTTGTTGAGAATTGTTATTTATTGTACCCAGTTTGCATTATCCCAGTCTGGTTTGAACGCGACATCGGGAGACATCGCCGCGAGCTCTGCCCAAGTGTCTTCGGGAATTCGTTTCCTAGCGATACTAGGTCGTGACGCATCATCGGCGGGAAAGACAGTCCGTATTGCGGCAATCCTTAAAGAGGGACAACCGACGCATTTGCCTTACTGACCTAGCAAAACTCGAGAATAAACGATTTGCTAGGTTTGAGTGAATTGGGTCAGAACCGGACTGGGAAGGGAGAGCGCGTCCTGTGCAGACCAGGACACGACTTCTGAAGCCGAGTCACGCGCACGCGTGGATCGCGTCGCGCAGGAACTGAGCGGCACCCGGGGCCACCTTCTCGTAGTAGGCGCGGAACCGCTCGTCGGAGACGTAGCCGTCGGCCAGGCCCTTGTGCGCCTCGGGAGTGTATAGGCCATCCGGCCAGTACATGCGCAGCCAGTGGCCGTGCATCGACACGAGCTTGCGCGCCTCCGGACCGGCAGGATCTCCCGTCTCCATCGCGCGGCGCAGCTGCTCGTTGATGGCCAGCGCCAGCTCGTCGGCCTGCAGGTGCGCGGCCTCCCCCATCGCCACGTACTTCTCGTTGGCGGCGTCCATCACCTCGTCGCCGTAGGCAGCCCGGACCTCCTTGCCGTAGGCTTCCTCGTTCTCCTCCACCTCGCGCCAGCGCTTGAGGTGCGGCAGCAGTGTGGCCATGAGCGAGACCGCCTCGTCGAGCGAGACGCCGAGCGCCTTTGCCTCCATGGGGGCCGTGGCCTCGATGAACTCGTCCATCGTCATGCCCTTGGCAGTGAAGTCGCCGTGGTCGTAACAGAACTTGCAGAAGTCCGCGCTCCTGGAGCCGTCGGCCTCGGTGCCGTGCATCTCCTCGTCGGGGATGGGCATGCTGCAGCACTGACAGTAGTAGCTCATGGGCATATCGAAGAAGCGCTCGAGCGGCGCGCCGAAGGTGACGCAGATGAGCTTCACCATGTCGATCCCCGGCGCAGTCTCCCCAGTCTCCCACCTGGAAACGCATCGCCTTGTCACGTAGAGCCTGCGCGCCATCTCCTCCTGCGTGATGCCCGCCTCCTTGCGGATGTCGGCGATGGCGTCCTTGATGGCCATGGGTCCTCCTTGCTCGGGGTCTCTCGGTAGAGTCATTTTCACCGGGCGGACGACGCCGCACAAGAAACAGCCCGTTGCGCAGCTGCTCGCTGGGACCCTGTCCCCCGCCCACCCGATTCAAAGTAGTGAGCTGAACGCCGTCTCACACGGTTTGGGTTCGCGATTTTGCCTTTTCGCACGTATCCATTTTCAAACACGCAGGTAGCAGCCTCGCGCTTTCACGTTACCGCCTCGACGTGAACCCAAACCGTATTTGCGGTTTGGGTTCACGTCGACAGGACAAGCGAAGGACACGCCTCGCTGAGCTGGCATTTTGTAAACGTCTACTGGCAAAACCGCTCAACCACGAACCCAAACCGTACGAGGGGCACGGCCATCAATCACCCCGCGGCGCCACGAGCCATGTGCCAACTACCATAAGGACGAGCGCCACGACGAACGTCGGCGCAAGCGGCGTGCGGAACAGCACGAACGCCAGCGCGCTGCCGATGAAGGGGTTCACCGCGTAGAAGGCGCTCGTTCGCGCCGCCCCCAGGTCGCGCTGGGCGCGCACGTAGCAAGCGATCGACAGCCCGTACGAGACGAACCCTAGCAGGAGCGCGAGCCCCGCGTCAACGAGCGTCGGCAGGGCGTCGCCCGCGCAGAGCGCCACGACGAGCGCACCCGCACCCGATCCCCACCCCTTGATGACGACAACCTGAACCGGGTCGCAGTCCGACAGCCTGTTCGTGCAGTTGTTCTCGACGCCCCAGCACAGACACGCCGCAAGCGTGAGAAGCGAACCGGCAGAGAACCCACGCGCACCCGCATCCCAGGACAGGAGAACGCACGCCAGGGAGATCACGCCTATGCCCGCCGCCGTGCGCAGGCCCACCCGCTCCCCGAACGCGAGGCGGGCGATAAGAGCGGTCGCCACAATCTCGAAGTTGTTCAACAGGGACACGCTCTCGGCCGACGTGAGGGAGAGCCCGGCCATGAGCAGCAGCGGCGCCGCCACGTCGAGCGCAACCAT
>CAUGFC010000109.1 GCA_959598545.1 uncultured Olsenella sp.
TTCCACGACGTGCTCGGCGACGTGATGGCCCACGGGCACACGCACTACTGGCTGCACGGCGGGCGCGGCTCCACGAAGAGCTCGTTCATCAGCGTGTGCATCGTCCTTCTCCTCCTGGCGCGACCGGAGGCGAACGCCGTGGTGGTGCGGCGCTTCTCGAACACGCTGCGCGACTCGGTGTTCCAGCAGGTGACGTGGGCCATCGCGGAGCTGGGGCTCGAGCGGTGGTTCCGGGCCCGCATCTCGCCGATGGAGATCACGTACCTGCCCACGGGGCAGCGCGTCGTGTTCCGCGGCGCCGACGACCCACTCAAGCTCAAGGGCGTGAAGTTCACGCGCGGGTACTGCGCCGTCACGTGGTTCGAGGAGCTCGACCAGTTCGACGGGATCGACGCGGTGCGGAGCATCCTGAACTCGCTCAGGCGCGGCGGCGAGGACTTCTGGATCTTCTACAGCTACAACCCTCCCCGAACGCTCTGGAGCTGGGTGAACCGCGAGAAGCTGGAGCGCGAGCGGCGCTCGGACACGCTCGTGCGGCAGTCGAGCTACCTCGACGTGATCGAGAGCCACCCGGAGTGGCTGGGCGGGCCCTTCGTGGAGGAGGCCGAGTACCTGCGCGAGGTCGACGAGCAGGCGTGGCGCTCTGAGTACCTGGGAGAGGTCACGGGGACGGGCGGCTCGGTCTTCAACAACGTCGTGAGCGTGCGCCTGTCCGACGCGGCGTGCCGGGGCTTCTCGCGCACGCGGTGCGGCGTGGACTGGGGCTGGTTCCCGGACCCGTGGCGGTTCGTGCGCTGCGGGTGGGAGCCCGGCGAGCGGCGGCTCACGATCTTCGGCGAGCTGTCGGCCAACAGGATGACGCCCTCGGAGACGGCGGCGATGGTGACCGATGCGCTCACCTATGCGGACGGGCCCGGCGAGGACAGCTACCTCCACGACGAGCTGATCTGGTGCGACGACACGCCGGACGGCAAGCAGAGCATGGCCGTGTGGCGGCGCGAGGCGGGGCTGCGCGTGCGCCCTGCGAGGAAGAGCAACATGCGGCGCCTCTCCTACGAGTGGCTGGCGGGGCTTCGCGAAATTTGCATCGACCCGGAGCGGGCGCCGCTCGCCTACGAGGAGTTCAGACTCAAGGAGTACGACCGCGACCGCGACGGCACGTGGCTGGACGACATCCCGGACGGCAACGACCACTCGATCGATGCGGTGCGCTACGCGATGATGGACGACGTGCTGAGGGGCTAACAGGAGGGCTTCCGGTTTGGGCGCCGCTTGATGGCCAGCAGGCGCATGAAGTCGTCGAAGAGGGCCTCGTCGGTCGGCTCGAACATGATCCACTTGCCGTCGTGGTAGGTTCGCGCGCCATCATAGGCAGCCCGGACTTCCGGCGCATAGCCATCGCGGTTCGCCTCGAACTTCTCACGCTCTGCCTTGCCCAGGACGACCATGAAGCCGACGCAGCCCTCCCTCGCGTAGAGGGCGCACAGGGTCTTCCCGCCCCTCCTCCACTTGAGTTCGAGGTCCCACGCCTTGCCGCCGGGACCCCAGAGCCGGTCCATGTCGTAGAGCTCGTCGACGCGTCCTGCGAGCGCGTCCCATACACCCTGGAGACGCTCGCCGAGCAGGGACGCAAGCTGCTCAGCCTGAGGCTTCGTGTCGGACATGGCGTTCTCCTCCGGCTTCGCTCGGACTTATCCACTCTTTGATTATCCCATAGGCGGAGCGTGCCTCAATTCGCGCCTCATTCCTTCAGTCCCCTTTGGCCCCCGCTGCTGGATGCGAATTTGGCTATGGCAGTGCCCCTCAGTGGCCCCGGCGCTTCCGCTTCGCCTTCTGCTGGCTCTGCTCGAAGCGGCGACGGCGCTCCTCCTCCCGGAGCTCCCTTCTGAGCTCGGCGCTCTTCTGCGCCATTGCTTCGCGCTGCTCGGCGAGCGCGAGCTGGGCCTTCGTCGAGGGTTTCGCCCTTCTCGCCTCGCGGGCGGCCTCGCGCTGGCGCCGCTTCGGGTTTCTCGCCATCTCGTGCGTCTCGCAGGCGACAGGCTCGCTGAGCGGCAGCCTCGCCCACTCCCTGAGCACGAAGTCGAGGACCTCCTCGTTCGAGGGCTCGGCGCCGAACACGACGCGGCACGAGCTCAGGGCGCCGTTCTCGACGCGCTCCACGATCCCCACCCAGAACTGGCCGTCGAAGCGCACGACGAGGGTGGAGGACACGGTTGTCTTCCGCATGGCGAATTCCTCCTTTATGTGAGAGCCACGCGGAGAAGGGACAACCAAGGAGGCAGGTTACTGACGGGCGGCGCCCGCACCCCGACTACCCGACGGGGTCGTGTTTTTATCTCCGATGCGCCGATTATACCGTGTTCCTGATCTTCTCGACAGCCGATCCGTTCTTTTCGTTCTTCTCGTCCCCTGCGGAGCAAGACCCGGAACGGGGCTTGCGGAGCCCGCGGAAAGACCGCGGAGGGCGCAGCCCGTAGCGGGCTTGGAGCGGTGCGGAGGGTGACTGCGCAGCAGGCACCCGCAGCTGCGGAGGCAGACCGCTTGCGGGCTGCCGGAGCTACGGAGTTAGACAGACCATGCCGCCGAGGGTCTGCGGCAGGTGCGGACGTGCCTTGCGGCGGCGTGGGCTGGCTAACGGAGTGCGGAACGCGACGGCTTGCCGGCGCGTGGAGCTGAAGCGCCGACCATGGGCGGCGCGACGGACGAGCGACCTTGGGCGCGAGGAGCCTGCTTATGCAGCCCGCATAAGCAGGAACATGGATGCCTTTGACTGCAATAGTGGAGATAGCGGCCATACGACGGGGCTTTTGCGCGCATGCATATGCACATGCGGGGAGAGCGGTATAGGCGTGGGCGCGGTAGGCAGGAAGAACGGGAGAACAAGAGAGAGCACGGACACAGGCGCTGGCGGTAAAGATGGCACGGCAGGGAGCGACGGCTATAGGGGCATGGCCCTCTCGCGTGCTTGCACGGTCTGCGGTATGAGTGGCAGTTTGCGACGGGCGCGTAACCTGAGCGGCGAATCGGTTGGCCGCGTGGGAGGTGCGCTGTGCAGGGGCTGGATGACGAGTACTGGGTGCCGGAGCATGTGAGGGCGTATCTGAAGGGGATGGGGTTCTCGCTGCCCTTGGAGGACATGGAGCCGCACATCCGGGCGTGGGACCGGTGGATGCGGGCGCTCGGGGACTTCTACGACTATAGGGACACCGACGGCGTCGGGCGGGTGTACGAGGTGCACCGTCGATCCATTCATCCCGCCATGCGGGTGTGCCGGGAGTGGGGGTCGCTGCTGCTGAACGACCGGACGCAGGTGGCGTGCGAGGAGCAGGCGTGCACGGACTGGCTCGCGGCGTGGATGGCTCGGACCGGCTTTCTCGCCTCGGCGCAGGAGTGCGTGGTGCGGGCGTTCGGCCTGGGCACGGGCGCGTGGGCACTCTGGGTGGACGCCGGCGCGGGCGAGGTGCGCGTGAGGAGATACGACGCGCGGATGGTGGTGCCCCTCACGTGGGACGAGGAGGGCGTGACCGAGTGCGCGTTCGTGACGCGGGCGTTCTGGAGGGGCAGGGCCGTCGACCAGGTGCAGCTGCATCTCAAGGGTGCGGGCGGGACGTTCTTCTCGCCTGGCGAATCTCTTGGAGGGGCTTCGGCGGCGGGTTCTTCTCGCCTTGCCGATGACGCGGGCGAGGGCACGTATCGGATCGTGACGGCCTGCTTCGACCGTGACGGGAACCGCGTCGAGCCGGAGGGCGTGTGCCCGGTGTACGACACGGGCTCGGTGTGGCCGACCTTCGCGCTCGTGAAGCCGGCCGTCGACAACACGCGCGTGGACATGTCGCCCTACGGGCAGTCGGTGTTCGCGGACGCGGTGGACGCGATCCAGGCGGTCGACCTCTGCTACGACGCGATGATGTCGGAGATCGACAACGGCAAGATGCGCGTGTTCCTCTCGGACGTGATGTTCGACGTGGAGCGCGACGGCAAGGGCGGGCGCGTGTCCATCCCCTTCGGCAAGGCTGACTGCACGGTGTTCCGTAAGGTCATGTCGACCGAGGACACGATCCACGAGTTCGCGCCGACCCTGCGCACGGAGGCGCAGGCGCGGGCGTTCAGGGTCGCGCTGCAGACGCTCGGCGACCTCTGCGGGTTCGGCATCAACTACTTCGACCTCGAGAACGTCGGGTACGTGAAGACGGCCACGGAGGTGTCGGCGGACAACTCGGCGCTGATGAGGAACATCCGCCGCCACGAGCACGCGCTCGAGGGCGCGATCGCGGGGATCTGCCGGGCGCTGCTCGCGGCCGAGCGCAGGCTCGGCGTGGGGCTGCCCGACGAGGGGCTCGTGCGCGTGACGTTCGACGACAGCATCATCACGGACACGACGGCCGAGAAGCGCCAGGACATGGACGAGGTCGCGGCGGGGCTTCTAGATCCGTGGGAGTACCGCGCCAAGTGGCGCGGCGAGGACGAGGCGACGGCCCGCAGGGGCGCCGCCCGGTCGGGCACCGGCGACGCCGGGCGCGGGCGAGCCGGATCCGCCAGCGCCGGGGCCGACGGCGCTAAGGCGCGCGCCGCAGGGCGGACGTGACGACGGCGTGCGCGCCCGCATCGGTTGCTGTAGGCCGCGCGAGAGCGGAGGGAGCAGGCTGAGCCCCCTGGCGAGGGCAGACCGCGCAGCGGGCTGACCCGAGCCGGCGGCGAAGACGCGACCGGAGCGGGGCGCGGCCGTGAGGGGGACTCCCGCGCGCACGACGGCGGCACGTACGCCCCGTGCGCGCGACGCAGCGCCGTCGGCCCCGGCGCGGTCGGCCCCTGGTTGGCAGCGGCCGGTGGCGGCGGTGCCGGATGGGCGGCGAAATACTCGTCCTTCTCGTCCTTCTCGACGTTCTTCTCGCCCTGTACTTGCCGACAATTCTTTATCGTCTGTCGAAAACGAGGCGCAGGTCAGACGTAGTGTTGCGAAGCGTCGTTCTTCTCATCATCCCTTGTGGGACAATCGTCTCGGACGAGGAAGGGAGGACGCCGTGGAGGGACGCGACGTCGCGCGGTTCGCGCGTGAGCTCAGGGAGAGGATCGAGGAGCGGGGCGCCGCCGCGCTCGAGAGGGCCGACTGGGCCGAGCGCTTCCGGAGGCTCGGCTTCAGGATGGACTGCGGGCACTCGTACGAGGAGCGCTACGACATCGCCCTGCACGACGTTCGCGGCCTCAGGCGCGAGCTCTCCCGCATCGACGACGTGCAGACGCTCGGGGACGCATGCTTCTCGCAGTGCCGCTACATCACCCACTGGGCGATGGGCCCCTGCGACGATCTGGTCGAGTGGCTCGGGGTCGCGCTGGCGAGGCTCGAGGAGCTCGCCGGTAGCGTCGAGCTCGCCTGGGACGACGAGGCGGGCGCCTGGCGGAGAGCCGGCGACCGCTGAGGGCGCGGCCGCGACCTGGACCGGCGGAGCCGGACCGCGCGCAGCGCGGTTGCCGGAGGCGGCCTCGGCAATATTGTTGCCACACTTAGGACATTTTCCTACAAGGGGTCCCGAGCGCTTAG
>CAUGFC010000110.1 GCA_959598545.1 uncultured Olsenella sp.
CGCCATCTGGTCGATGAAGGCGCCCGTGCCGCCGGCGCAGGTGCCGTTCATGCGCTGCTCGATGCCGTTGTCGAAGTAGATGATCTTGGCGTCCTCGCCGCCCAGCTCGATGGCGCAGTCGGTCTGGGGGATGAGCGTCTCGACGGCGCGCTTGGAGGCGATGACCTCCTGGACGAACTCCAGGCCCAGCCAGTTGGCGAGCAGCATGCCGCCGGAGCCGGTGATGGAGACGCGCATCGGCGCGGCACCGATGACCTTGCGGGCACGCGCGAAGAGCTCCTTTGCCGTGGCGCGGATGTCGGTGTGGTGACGCTCGTAGTTGGCGTAGACGAGGTTGTCGTTGTCGTCGATGACGGCGAGCTTCACCGTGGTGGAGCCCACGTCGATGCCCAGGCGCAGGTGCGCGTGGCTGAAGTCGGTGGGACGCGCCGGGGAGAGCTCGGCGCCGTCCGCCTTGAGCTCGAGCGGCTTGCGCGCGCTCTTCTCGGCCTGGATGGAGTCTGCGGTCTTGGTCATCAGTTGTCCTCCTCGGAGCACATCGCGGCAAGGGCGAAGCTGGGCAGGTCAAGGTCGATCGGGTTGTCGTAGAGGTCGCCGGGGCGCACGAACATGAGCGCGGTCATGAGGCGGGCCATGATGCCCACGCTCTCGCGCATGCCGCCGTCCAGCCAGCGCAGCAGCACGCCCACCTCGGCGGAGATGGCGAAGGTGAGGTAGTAGTCAAAGAGCGGCCCGAGGGCGCGCAGGTTGAGCCCGTCGAGGGCGCGCGGTCCCACGACCTCGTAGACGAGCTTCTTGATGCGCCCGGCGAAGGCCGGGTCGCCGCCCTCACCCAGCAGCGGGCGCAGGTAGTCGCCGCGATCGCGCACGCAGGTGAGGAGCTCGGTCGCCCCGGGCGCGGGAAGCCCGCGGTCGAGGGCGGCGCACAGGTCGTCCAGGCGGCAGGAGGCCAGGCGCGCGAGCGGGGCGCTGAGCTCCGCCAGGGTGTCCTCCTCGATCCGGTTCACGAGGTCGGGGATGTCACGGAAGTGCGAGTAGAACGTGCGGCGCGTGACCCCCGCCCGCTCGGTCACCGCGGTCACGGTGACGCGGGACAGGTCGCCCGCCTCGACGATCTCCCGGGCGAGCGCCGCGCGGAGGGCCTCGCGGGTGCGGATGCTGCGCCTATCGGTGCTGAGCACGCATTCCTGCATGGGTGCCTTTCGACGTTATTTCACAGCGTGCGTAGTATTGCACAACCTGTGCAGAAACTGAGGCTGGCACAACATCTACACGGCTCCCGGCGGCTCTCCCCTTCCCCCTCCCCCTCCCCTCAGGGTATGTACACTGTTGCGAGATTGATGTTCTTCTCGCCAGCGCGCTGACCTGCTGATTTATGATCGCATGGTACCGTATTAATTTCGCAATAGTGTACATACCCGGAGGAGGGGCGGGCAGTCGCCGAGAAGAGCGCGCCGGGCCGACGCCCGTGTGCGACAATGTGCGCGTCTGGAGGTCCCATGAAGAAGCGCATCGCCATATCGCTGCTCGTCGTCGCGCTCGTCGCCGCTGGCGTCGTCGCCGGCGTCACCCTGCCCCCCCGCCTCACGGCGGACCCCGAGCCCGTCGAGGTCGAGGAGCCGGCCGATGCCCCGGGGGGAGCGGAGGAAGAGGAGGTCCTCTCCGACAAGCCTGCCCAGCCCGTGACCATGGCAGAGGCGCCCACGCGCACCTCGACGACGGAGGCCGGCCTCACCGTCACGGCGCCCGAGGCGTTTCTCGGCTCCGCCGAGCTCGCCGCCGTCGAGGACGAGCTTGCCGCCCTCGAGGAGGACGGCTTCACCGTGAGCGTGGTGCTGCTGGACCTGGAGACGCGCCGGGGCGTGACCTACAACGCCGACGCGGCCATGTACCCTGCGAGCTCGATCAAGGCAGCGTTCTGCACCTGGCTCTACGAGACCAAGGGCGGCGCCGGCAAGCTGTCCTCCGAGGTCGCCAACGCGATCATCAACTCCGACAACGAGGCCTACGACAAGCTCACCGACACCTACGGCTACGAGTCCTTCGAGTCCTGGTACAAGGACGTGAGCGGCTTCGCCTTCGAGCGCCCGCGCGTGCATTACATCTATCCCCACGTGACGGCGAGCTCGCTCGCCACGGTCTGGGAGGAGATCTACGACTTCGGGACCTCGGACGAGAAGGGCGCGGACGAGCTCGCCGGCTACCTCGCGCAGACGGCCGTCTCGCCCATGGCGGAGGTGCTGCGGGGCGATGTCGAGGTGTGGAGCAAGGCGGGCTGGTATCCCACGGACAAGTGGGACATCCCCGCGTCCAACGACGCCGGCGTGGTCTTCTCGGACACCGGGGCCTACGTCATGGTGGTCATGACCGACATGAGCTCCAACCTCGGCGCGCTCGAGCCGCTGGTCTCCGCGCTCGACGCGGCCCACGCGCTGATGTGCGGGGACACGGTCGCGTACTACGAGTAGGCCGGCTCAGCCGCGCCGGTTGGTGAGCCAGAGGGCGTGGAGCCCGCGCAGCGTGAGGGTCTCGTCTACCTGCGTCTCATGGGTCAGGAGGGCCGCCATCGCTTGGGCGCCGTCGCCGGTGAGGACGATCGTCGCGTCCTCGCCGAGCTCGCGGGCGATCGCGTCGAGGAGGCCGTCGATGCGGGCAACCTCGCCGAGCACCACGCCCGACTGCATCGCCGAGCGCGTGTTGCGGCCGATCACGGAGGCGGGAGCGCGCAGCTCGATCATGGGCAGGCGTGCCGCGGCGGCGGCGAGCGAGCGGGCGCCCAGCGCCACGCCCGGGGCGATGATGCCGCCCACGAAGGTCCCCTCCACGTCCACCACCTCGAAGTTCGTCGTGGTCCCCAGGTCGACGACCACGACGGGGACGTCGTAGGTCTCGCGGGCTGCGATGACGTCGGCCACGCGGTCGGCACCGACCTCGGAGGGGTCGTCGTAGCGCATGCGGATGCCGGTCTTGAGCCCCGGTCCGACCACGAGAGGGCGCGCCTCGCACGCGGAGGCGAGCGCCTGGCGCCAGGCGTCGGTGTGCGTGGGGACGACGCAGCCGAGAATGGCGCCCTGCAGCTCCTCGACGCCGAGCATGCCCAGGATCTCGTCGAGCCGCAGCCAGGCCTCGTCGGCGGTGAGGCGCTCGGGAGTCGTGAGCTCGAAGGTGCCCGAGAGCTCCCCGCCCGAGAAGAGCCCGAGCCTCGTGACGGTGTTGCCCACGTCGACGGCAAGCACGTTCTTCTCGGCGCTCTGTGTCATGGGTCCTCCAAAATACTCGGGCACGCGGGCCGGCTCTCGCCCTATACTCTAGCAGTCCGTAGTAACCCGACTTCCCGCCGAGGGGGAGCGGATATACGAAGGAGAACCTAATGAGCGAGTCTGGCGATCGCGCCTCCCGGCGCGCGCAGCTGAGCCCCGTGGGCATCGTCATCGGCTGCGTCGGCTGCGTCATCATCACTGCGTCATCGGTCTACACCGCCCTCAAGATGGGCGCGCTGCCGTGGCCCACGATCTTCACCTCCATCGTCGCGCTGTTCCTGCTGAGGGCCTTCGGGCACCGCAGCCTCAACGAGGCCAACGTCACGCAGATCGTGATGTCGGCCGGCTCCATGGTGGCGGGCGGCCTGGCGTTCACGATCCCCGGCATCTGGATGCTCGGGCTGGCCGACGAGGTCAGCTGGGCGGAGATGCTCTTCGTGGCGCTCGCCGGCACGCTGCTGGGCCTCGTCTGCACCGCGGCGATCCGCAGGCGCTTCGTCGACGAGTCCGACCTGGAGTACCCCATCGGCACCGCCGCCGCCGAGACCCTCATGGCCACCAGGACGGGCGGGGTCACCGGCAGGCGGCTCTTCGGCTCCATGGGCCTCGCGGGCCTGTGGTGTGTGGCGCGCGACGCGCTGGGCCTGATGCCCTCGCTCGTGGCGCAGCTCCCCATCCCCGGCGTGAGCTTCGCGATCTACAACTCCCCGCAGATGCTCTCCGTGGGCTTCCTCGTGGGCGGCTTCGCGGTGGCGTTCTGGTTCCTTGGCGCGCTCGTCGGCAACTTCGGCATCATCGTGGGCGGCAGCTCCGTCGGCCTCTGGGACGTGACCACGGCGCAGGGCATCGTGTCCAGCCTGGGTATGGGCCTCATGATGGGCTCCGGCGCTGGCGTCGTGCTGAAGGACATCCTGCCGCACGCGGCGGGGCTCCTTCGCGGGCGCGGGGCACGCGACGGCGAGAAGGGCCGGCGCGGCCGCCTCGAGGTCGGTGCGCTCGCCCTCATGGTGGCTGCCGCGGCGCTGCTCGTGTGCATCGGGCTCGGGCTGGGACCGGTCGTCGCCGTGGTCGTGGTCCTTCTCGCCTTCGTGACCACGATCATGAGCGCGCAGTCCGTGGGCCAGACCGGCATCGACCCCATGGAGATCTTCGGCCTCATCGTGCTTCTCGCCGTGGCGGCGCTCTCTGACGCGAGCCAGGTGCAGCTCTTCTACGTGGCGGGCGTGGTTGCCGTGGCCTGCGGCCTGGCCGGCGACGTCATGAGCGACTTCAAGACCGGCGCGATCATCGGCACGAGCCCGCGCGCAATGTGGGTCGGCCAGGCGATCGGCGCGCTCCTGGGCAC
Organism: uncultured Olsenella sp.; assembly: GCA_959598545.1. Lineage (GTDB taxonomy): Bacteria > Actinomycetota > Coriobacteriia > Coriobacteriales > Atopobiaceae > Thermophilibacter. Next base: position 4,606 of record CAUGFC010000110.1, read on the forward strand.
CGTGGTCTCCGTGGCCGTGCTCGTCACGCTGTTCTCCGCCTACGGGCCGGGCGCCTTTGGCTCCGGTCAGATGTTCGTCTCGGCGCAGGCGAGCGTCGTGGCGACCATGGTCTCGGGCATCCCGAGCGTGCCGGGCTTTGTGGTCGGGCTTCTGGGCGGCGTCGCCCTCTACTGGGCGGGGCTGCCGGCGATGATGTTCGGCCTGGGTGTCTACCTGCCGTTCTACATGTCGCTCACCGCGGCGCTCGGGGCGGGCGTGCGGTGGGTCTACGAACGCGTCTGCGCGGCGCGCGGCGTGGAGGACTCCGAGGAGAAAGGCGTGGTCGTGGCGTCCGGCGTGCTCGGCGGCGAGTCGATCGTGGGCGTGGTGATCGCCCTGGCGAGCGTAATCTCGGGACTCGCGGGGTAGCGCCGCAGGGCGGCACCCTGGTTAAAACGACCGCATCGTCCCCGCCCTTCTCGCCGCGCGGGTTAGTTTTACCGGGTCGTCCCCCTCGCAGACGCCGCTTCGAGGGGGACGACTCGTTGTTTTTAACCCAGACGCCCCTCCGGATGGGGACGACCCGTTGTTTTTAACCAGCGCGACGTGAAGCCCGGCGGTAAGGCCACGCGCCGGATACAATGGGAAGCCACCCAGACGCGAAAGGACACCATGGCAGGGATCAACTACCAGACCGCGCGCTTCGAGGCCTCCTACGGTACCGTGACGCAGCTCCCCGCCTCCACAACCCCCGAGGTTGCGGTGGCCGGGCGCTCCAACGTGGGCAAGTCCTCGCTGCTCAACAAGCTCTTCGGGCGCAAGGGGCTCGTGAAGGTCTCCGCCACGCCGGGCAAGACCGCCAACATCAACTTCTTCGAGGTGGACGGCATCCGCTTCGTGGACCTGCCGGGCTACGGCTTTGCCAAGGTGTC
>CAUGFC010000111.1 GCA_959598545.1 uncultured Olsenella sp.
AGCCGGAGACCTCGCGCTGGACGGTGTCGTAGGTGACCTCGCCGACGCGCGCCATCAGGTCCTTGCCGTCGAGGATCTTGTTGCGCTCCTCGTAGATGACCTGGCGCTGGGTGTTCATGACGTTGTCGTAGTCGAGGACGTTCTTGCGCATCGCGAAGTTGATCTCCTCGATCTTGCGCTGCGCGCTCTCCACGGCCTTGGTCACGAGCTTCGCCTGGATGGGCATGTCGTCCGGCATGTCGTACTTCTGCATCATGCCTGAGATGCGGTCCATGCGCTCGCCGCCGAACAGGCGCATGAGGTCGTCCTCGAGCGAGAGGTAGAACTGGGTCTCGCCGGGGTCGCCCTGACGGCCGGAACGGCCGCGGAGCTGGTTGTCGATGCGGCGGCTCTCGTGTCGCTCCGTGCCGATGACGCACAGGCCGCCAGCGTCGATCACATGGCGCTTCTCGACCTCGCAGCGCTCCTTGGCGGCGGCGAGGGCGCGCTCGTGCTCTCGTGCGACGGCGAGGAGGACGTCGGGCTCGACCTCGACGCCGATCTCGGCGAGTCCCTCGACGGTGAGCTTGGCAGGGTCGCCCTCGGCGAGGATGCGGCGCAGCGTGTCCTGCTCTATGCCGAAGTCGAGGCCCAGGACCTCCTCCTCCGCGAGCTCGTCGGCGTTTCCGCCCAGCAGGATGTCCGTTCCTCGGCCGGCCATGTTCGTCGCGATCGTGACGGCGCCCTCGCGACCGGCCTGCGCGACGATCTGCGCCTCGCGCTCGTGGTACTTTGCGTTGAGGACGTTGTGCTTGATGCCACGCTTGCTGAGGATGCGGGAGAGGCGCTCGGAGTTCTCGATCGAGACGGTGCCGACCAGGCAGGGCTGGCCCTTCGCATGACGCTCCGCCACGTCCTCGGCCACCGCCTTGAACTTGGCGTCGACCGTGCGGTAGACGAGGTCGTCGTGGTCGACGCGCACGACGGGCTTGTTGGGCGGGATGACCTGGACGGGAACGTGATAGACCTCGCGGAACTCCGCGTCCTCGGTCATGGCGGTTCCCGTCATGCCGGAGAGCTTGTCGTACATGAGGAAGTAGTTCTGGAGGGTGATCGTGGCGAGCGTCTGGTTCTCCTCGCGGACGTAGACGCCTTCCTTCGCCTCGATCGCCTGGTGGAGGCCCTCGGAGTAGCGCCTGCCCTCCATGATGCGTCCGGTGAACTCGTCGACGATCTTGACCTCACCGTCCACGACGACGTACTGCTGGTCGCGGTGGAACATGTACTCGGCCTTGAGGGCCTGCTGGAGGTGGTTCACGAGCTGGCCGGAGACGTCGCCGTAGATGTCGTCGACGCCGAGGGCGCGCTCGACCTTCTTGAGGCCCTCGTCGGTGGTGGCGATCGTGTGCTTGGCCTCGTCCATCTCGAAGTCGACGTCGGGCGTGAGCCCGCGCACCGCGCGCGCGAAGTCCTTGTAAGTGCCCGCCGACTTGGTGCCGGCACCGGAGATGATGAGCGGGGTGCGCGCCTCGTCGATCAGGATCGAGTCGGCCTCGTCGACGATGGCGTAGTGATGCCCCCGCTGGACGCGCATGCTCGGGCGGGTGACCATGTTGTCGCGCAGGTAGTCGAAGCCGAACTCCGAGTTCGTGCCGTAGGTGACGTCCGCCTCGTAGGCCGGCTTCTTGAGGTTGAGTCGCATGCCGTTCTGGATGAGGCCCACCGACATGCCGAGGAAGCGATAGATGCTGCCCATCCACTCGCTGTCTCGACGGGCGAGATAGTCGTTGACGGTGACGATGTGGACGCCCTTGCCGGGGATGGCGTTGAGGTAGCCCGCGAGCGTGGACACGAGCGTCTTTCCCTCGCCGGTCTTCATCTCGGCGATGGTGCCGCGGTGCAGCGCTATGCCGCCGATGATCTGCACGTCGAAGTGGCGGAGCCCCGTCGTGCGCACCGACGCCTCACGGACGGCGGCAAAGGCCTCCGGAAGGAGGTCGTCGAGCGTCTCCCCCTGGGCATAGCGCTCGCGGAGCCGCGGGGTCGTCTCGCGGAGCTCGGCGTCGCTCATGGCCTGGAACTTAGGCTCGAGCTCGTTGACGCGCGCGGCAATCTGCTCAAACTCCCGGAGCTCTCGGTCGGCTCCCAAGGAGAGGATTTTTGAGAGGAAGTTGGGCATGTGTCTCCCTTGTCATCGGGCAGCGTGATGCAGACATTCGTTTCGATACTTTACTCATAGAACGTCCCGTTTGAGATGGGGGCGTCGAGGTATCACCAAAACCGCACCCGACGACGGCCTATCGGTCCGCCGTTTCGTCATGGACCGTCGCGGGCTCGCCCCGTCCTCGACGCAGTCGCGCCTCGAAGGACCTGAGCCTCCCGTCCGCCTCCACCCCTCTCCCGCAGGCCCGGAGCGCGCGCACCAGGGTCGAGTTCGCGTCCTCCCTGAGCTCGTTCGCCCTGACCGCGTTCTCGGCAAGCCGCGTCGCGGTCCTCTCGTGCCCAAGCCTCAGCGCAGCGGCGCTTCCCTCGACCATGGCGTCGGCGTAGAGGCCCCTGAGCGAATCCCTCATGGAGGAGATGAACCCGGTGGCGTCGAGCGTCGGCACGTAGAGGTCCCCGGCGTAGAGACGCTCCGCAGCCCGGGCGAACTCGAGCTTCCTCGCGTCATCCCTGGAGTCGACCGCCTCGCGCGCGGCGGACCTGAAGGCGTCGACGTCACAGCCGATGATGTTCGTGTCTATCACGACCTCGCCGCTCGTCCGGCTCGACATGAGCAGGCTCAGGTTCGGGTCGATCTCGGCGATCTCCTTGCGCAGAACGCTCGCGGCCTGATAGGCGCGATTGAACCCGGACGTGTAGTCGCTGTCGGGCCAGACTTGGTCGACGAGCTGGTAGCGCCGGGCGCTTCCTCCGTGAAGCACCAGATACTCGAGCATCGCCTTCGCGTTCCTCCGCTCCAGCTTCCAGTCCGCGACGAGAACCCCTCGGACGCGCAGCTCGAATCCCCCGAGAAGCCGCAGGTCGACGGGTTTTCTGGTCTTGCCGGGGCCTCCTTGGGACGCGGGGACCTTGGGAGCTGCCGCATGCGGGCGCAGCGCCCCGTTGGCCGACGCGGCCCTCCTCCATGCGGTCGGCATTCCCTCGATAAGCCCAAGCGAGAACTTGCCGAGCCCCGTTCCGAGCACCCTGATCAGCCAGACGGCGTCCCAGGGAATCTTCTCAGGCAGCGAGGGGGCCGCGTCGGAGCCATCGCCGGAGAGTAAGACGCTCCGCACAAGGCCGCACACGGACCCGAGGTCGTCGGACCGCTCCTCCGCCGCCGGACCGAGGCTCTCTCCCAGTCGGACGGCGGCAACCTCGGCGACGCAGAGCGAGACCCTCTCCAGATACTCCACCCCCGCACCGTGCGCCAGCGTCGTCGCCAGTGAGGCCCGGATCTTCGCCCGGGCGGCGGACCCTCCCCTCAGGTCCGCGACCGCCCCGCAGATCAGGGCGACGACCTGAACCAGAGTGTCCTCCGCACGCTCGTGACGCGACGAGAGCGCCTCCAGCTCCGCCACGGACCCGTCGTCGTCCGACATCAGCGCGCGGACGAGGCCAAGCACCGCCGCGTACCCCATGAGGCCTTTGAGCGGGTGCCTGCGTATGAATCCCACGGCCCGCTCCGCCGCCGGGGAGGACTCCCTTGGGCTTCCGCCCGTCATCAGGCGAGCCAGCTCGCGGTCGATGGCGAGAAGGGCACCCGAGACGCTTTCCACCTCCCCCTCCTCGGGACCACAGACGAGCATGGCCAAGGCGGCGGAGAACGCGCCGCGCCGCATGAGGACACAGGCCCGCACGTGGGCCATCAGCCTGTTCCGGAGTCGCCCTCGCACCGGCGTGTCGGGACGGGCGAGCGGGAGCTCTCCGCGCAGAACCCTTCGGGCGTCCACGAACAGGCTCTCCGCCTCACCCGCGGCGTGAACCGATTCCCTGGTGCCAAGGGTGAGCGACGAGCGCGGGGAGGTGAGCGCACGTGCCGCGGACTCCAGCCGGCTCGCCGCGCCGGGACGCTGGTCTCCCGCAAGCTCCACCGAGTGGAGCACGAGTGCGACCTCCCCCATGTCGAGAAACTCGGCGCCGCGCTTCATGACCTTGGGAATGGCCGGAGCGCATTCGGGGAGCGTCGCCAACGCGGCGGCCCGCCTCAGGTCGCCGCGATCGACGAGAAGCCCCAGACAGGCAGCGGGCACGTCCGGGAAGAGTGCGCACGCCGAAGATGCGTGTCGTAGGCACGTCAGGAGGGACCCCCTCGCCGGCGCGCCGAGGGTGCTGAACCGTTCGAGGTCGCCCGAGACGCCGAAGAGCGGCGCGTCGGTCCTGAGCCCCTCGAGAAGATCGGAGGGTGCCTCGCCAAGAACGAGTCTCAGGTCCTCCCTCGTGCCCCTGCCCAGGAGGAGCATCGTAAGCCGGAGGCGACGCTCCTCGTCGGAGAGCGACGGCCTCAGTGAGAGCTCGACGACCTCGCCGAGCGCATCGAGGTACGCCGGGGAGGGTGCGTCGACGGGTCTCTCCTTGCCGCGAGCTCCCAACGCGCGCACGAGTCGCGGTATTCCTCGCGTAAGGCGTGCCCGCTCGCGTGCGCCCCGATCCGTCTCCGGGACGCTCACGCACTGGTCGAGGAGCAGCGCAGCAGAAACCACCGAGCACTCCGGGAGCCGCTCGACAAGCTGTCGGGCCTCGGGATAGACGGAGAACAGGACGAGCGCACCGGCGGACCACAGTTTTCTGAGCGCCCGAGCCTGTCTGAGCGCGCAGGATTCGTCAGATGCCGGCAGGTCGTCAAGGCCAATCGCGATCGACTGGGCGTCAGCGCAGAGCTCACGCGCGAGACGCGTGAGCGAGCGGGTGGCCGATTCCGGCGACACGCCCGAGAAGCTGCGACGCACGACGTGCGTGCCCGAACGCGCCGCCCGGGCAAGGATGCGGGTGATGACTGCCCCGCACTCCATGCCGGGCTCGGCGCAGAACGCAACGATCCGCGAGCAGAGAGGTTCCTCGCCATCGGGCGAAGGTCCCAGGTCGAGCCAGCGGAGGAGGCCGGGGGTCGCCTCCTCACCATTGGCCACGCCCGTGTTCACCTGCAAGGACGGGACCACCGACTGCCCTTTGGTTGTATGTGAGCCCATAGTTGCATCCCCATTCTCGGAGAGACGGACAGACTTGGGCTCGAGCCAACAAAAACGGTATCAGTTATGCAGCTGAAAATTTCGACTTTTCGGCACAAATCTGGAGGAGCGATGGGAGATAGCGGAAAGTCAGGAGAAAAATGGGGAGATATTTGTCGTGTTCAGACAAACAACGACAAACATCATGTTGAAAAGCTCGGAAATTGAGCGAGTGTACGGTGACAACGTGCGGTTGACGCAACAAGCGCACGCCACTTCGGCAATATGAATGCGGGGCTGGCTCCAAGCAAGAAGGGCCCCTCGCGGGGCCCTCGGCACGAAAATGCCCCTTGTTGGTCAGCGA
>CAUGFC010000112.1 GCA_959598545.1 uncultured Olsenella sp.
GTCGGCACGATGTGCGTGGCCCTCACGCTCGGCCTGGCATGGCACCTGCGCTGGCGGCTGTTCGCGCCGGCCTGCGTGCGCGTGCTCGACGTCGGGCAGGGGGACGCGATCCTCGTCACCGACGGGTCGTCGTCGCTGCTCGTGGACACCGGTCCCGGCGATGCCGTGGTCGGGGCCTGCGCGCGCAACCACGTGACCCATCTCGATGCCATCCTCGTGACCCACCTGCACGACGACCACGTCGGCGGGATCGAGGCGCTTGGCGGCGTCGTCTCGGTGGGGGAGGTGCTCGTCGCCGAGGGCGTCGCGCTGGAGGCGGGCGACGTGCCCGTCTCCTCGGTGAGACGGGGCGACGTCGTGCGCATCGGCCGCTTCTCGCTGGAGGTCCTCTCCCCGTCGGGGCCCGTCGATGGCCTCGAGAACGAGGACTCGGTCGTGTGCTCGCTCGCCTACGAGGACGAGGCGGGACGCACGCTCAGCGCGCTGCTCACCGGCGACGCCGAGCGCGACGTCACCGACGTGCTCGTCGAGTCGGGCGACGTCGGCGGCGTGGACCTCCTCAAGGTCGGGCACCACGGATCGGAAGTCTCCGTCTCGGAGGGGGCCGCGGCGGCGCTCATGCCCGAGGTGAGCGTGGCGAGCGCGGGGGAGGGAAACGCGTACGGCCACCCCGATCCCGCGTGCGTGGAGATCCTCGAGGACACGGGTTCGACCTTTCTCTGCACGATGGACGTCGGAGACGTGTGCGTGGAGCCGGGCGTCGAGGGGCCGCTCGTCAGCTGCCAGAGGCGGAGCGTGCGTGATGCTACACTGAGGTAGCGGGACGGAGCACCCGTCCCGTGCCCAAGACGACGAGGGGAGTGACATGGCCGAGAAGGGCGCGCTGCTGCCGGCGTACCTGATCGTGGGACCCGACGAGCTCAAGCGCAAGCAGGCCGTGGCACGGCTCCGCGCCCGCGTGGACGGGCCGCTCGCCGCCTTCAACCTCGAGGAGCTCGTCGCGAGCGGCGACATGGACCCCGTGGAGGTGCTCGCCTCCCTCAACACGCTGCCCATGGGCGGCGACCGACGCGTGGTGGTCATTGAGGCGGCGGAGAAGCTCCCCAAGGCGGTCTCCGAGGCCGTCGTCGACTATCTCTCCAGTCCCAACGAGAGCTGCACCCTCGCCCTCGTGGCGGGGACGCTCGCCAAGTCGACGCGCCTCTACAAGGCGGTCGCGGGGGTGGGCCCCCGCTCGGTCGTCGACTGCTCCGCGAAGAAGGGGCGCGACCTGCCCCCCTACGTCCAGAAGCTCGCGCAGGCGCACGGCGTGTCCATCACGGCCGACGCCGCCCGCGAGCTCGTGGCGCGCGTGGGCGAGTCAACCACGATGCTGGACACGCAGCTCGGCTCGCTCGCCGCGCTTCTCGGCGGCTCGGGCGCGATCTCGCCGGAGTTCGTCGAGGCGAACGTCGCGCGCGTGGCCGAGGTCAAGCCCTGGGAGTTTCTCGACGTGCTGAGCGCGCGCGACGTCCGGCGCGCCCTCTCGCTCCACCGTCTTCTCGACGGCTCCGCCCTGGGCCTTCTCACGCTCGTCACGGGCCGTCTGCGCGAGCTCGTCTGCGCGCGCTCGCTCTCCGCGCGCGGGGACGGATCGGCGGTCGCCCATGAGCTCGGGAAGCAGGACTGGCAGGTGAAGAACCACGTGCGCTGGGCGCGCCGCTTCGCCGACGGCGAGCTCGAGGCGCTTCTCGGCGCGTGCGCCGAGGCCGAGCGTGCGCTCAAGAGCGGTGCCGAGGAGGATGACACCATGGTGCGGCTCATCGCTCGCATCTGCGGCGCGTGACGTCCTTCTCGATCGCGTTTCTGCTCTTTCTCCCTACTTTAGTGACGGGATATGCGTATTGCAGAGGCGGATTGGGCCTTGCGAGACGTAAAGGTTGTCACCTGGCATCATGTTGCATTAGAGCAGACCGTAGGCCTCGACCGGCACCGTCTCACTGAACGGCTGCTCCTCGGGTACCTTGATGAGCGGCGTGTGGTCACGCGGAACGCCGAAGGTCTCCAGCAGTCTGTCGAAGTAACCGACATCGAGCACCTCCTCGGGGGAGAAGCGAATGATGCGCGGTCGCTCGAGGGTGAGCCGCGACTCACGCCGTCGCTCACCGCGCATCGCGACGAGGGGCGTCCCCCCGTTCATGACAGGGCTTGCGTACTTCTCGCCGCCGTCGAGCTCGCCTATGACGAGGGTCCCGTCGGGGAGGACCCACAGGAAGTCCACCCGATGGACCTTGCGCGGGTCCATCGGGTCGCAGAACGGGACCTGGAGCTCGGGGGCGGCAAACCCAAGCTCGAACATCGTCGCACGGGCGATGGACTCCATTCCGTTCTCCGGTCGGGGATCGGCGAGAGAAGCGGCACGGCGGGCTATCTCCGAGCCCCTGTATCGGGTGCCCATCGAGCTCACGTACGAGACGAGCCGTGCGTGGTCCGTCGCACCAACGCGAAGCGAAGAGTCCGCAATCGCCAACCCCTCGCGAAACCCCAGATGTCGCGCGCAGTCGAAGACCGTGCGCTCCGCCGAGGTCACCGGGATTCCCGAGGCGGTCACGGGCTCGTCATCGGAGACGTGGACCTGTCGTACAGAGCCGTGCGCGTGGCAGCGTCTTGCCCCGGACAGCGTCGCCACCTCCAGGGGCCGTTGGAGTCGCTCGGTCACACTGAGGCCGTGGGCGACCGCCGCGGACGTCCCGCAGAACACCCATGACGGGTGAAGCGTGTGGATTCCTCGCATGAGATGGAGGGTCCGCTGTGTCTCAGTAAGGCCAAGCCACAGTTCTCGATCGACATAGAGGAGGGGAAGCGGCGAGACGAGCGTGCCGTCCGCCACGCGACGCTCGAGCGCCTCTCGAATTCGTCGTGACCGCGTCGCAAGGCATGCGCCGCTATTCTCGGCCTCTGCAAGCAGTTCTCGGATCTCCTGGGTCACGCGTCCCTGCATCGCCGTCCCCTTCCGTTGATCGGAAGATGGTAGCGAAGGGTGCTGCCTGCTGGCTTTCCGCTGCCTTGCAGCTCACTTTCTGCCGCATGTCAGAGCCTTGGGCCGTCACGAACGCCCAGAGGATTACTTCGCGAGCGGTCAATTGCGGGCTTCAGACGGCAATCCTCGCGGCATGCTTCGCTCGCGGCAGTCCAATCCAGCACGAAAGCGTACGGGTGCGCACGATGTGCGATGCTCGCCAAATCAGTGACTGGTTTTTCGTTCCGTGGGGATGGGATTGTCCGTTTAGGCCGCATATTCTGTCACTGACCAGACGGGATTGTGACGATGACACGGTTGAGGCGTTCCCACTCGTCTGTCGAGTGACGAGGTTTGCGTACCGCGGGCTCGGATGAGGCAAAACGGACGGTAAAAGTTGTCATTCATTGAGAGAATTCAGTCAACTGCGCCGTCGAGAAGATCATCGGCATGAAAAAAGGGACCCGGGCAGCACCCCCGGGTCCCCTCAACGCGCTCTGTCAGCGGAAGCTGGAAGCTACTTGATGGTGTTGACGAGCTTCTGCACGCCGCTCTTGCGCTGAGCGGCCTGGTTCTTGTGGATGATGCCCTTGGAAGCGGCCTTGTCGAGCAGGCGGCAGGCCTTGTTGGCGGCGAGCTGCGCGTCCTCGGCGTTGCCGGCCTCGACGGCGGCGCGGACGCCCTTGACGGCCGTCTTGAGCTCGGAGCGGACGGCGCGGTTGCGCTGGCGGGCCTTCTCGGCGGTGATGATGCGCTTCTTCTGAGACTTGATGTTAGCCACGTGCGGTTCCTTTCGAAATGCTTCTGTTCTGAGGCCTCTGTTTGAGACACGGTGAGGTCAGCCTGCTGAGTATAGCATGCGGTGCGGCTCTTCGCTATCATTCACCTCATGTCTACGACCGATACCTCACATATCCGCAACTTCTCGATCGTTGCGCACATCGACCACGGAAAGTCGACCATCTCGGACCGCATCCTCGAGCTCACCCACACGGTGGAGGAGCGCGACATGGAGGCGCAGCTCCTGGACACGATGGACATCGAGCGGGAGCGCGGCATCACGATCAAGTCCAACGCCGTGCGCGTGACCTATGACGCCGACGACGGCGAGACCTACCAGTTCAACCTCATCGACACGCCGGGCCATGTCGACTTCACCTACGAGGTCAGTCGCAGCCTCGCCGCCTGCGAGGGCGCGGTCCTCGTGGTGGACGCCACTCAGGGCGTCGAGGCGCAGACCGTGTCCAACGCCAACCTGGCCATGAACGCCAACCTCGACATCGTGCCCGCAATCAACAAGATCGACCTGCCGAGCGCCGAGCCCGACCGCGTGAAGGAGGAGATCGAGGAGGACCTCGCCATCCCGGCCGACGACGCCGTGTGCGTCTCCGGAAAGACCGGCGAGGGCATCCATGACCTGCTCGAGGCCATCGTCATGCTCGTCTCGCCGCCCGAGGGCGACTACGACGCACCGCTCAAGGCCCTCATCCTGGACTCCTACTTCGACGAGTACCGCGGCGTGGTTGCCACGGTGCGCGTCTTCGACGGCCGCATCCGCAAGGGCGACCAGCTCCGCATGATGCAGGCCGGCGAGGGCTTTCTCGTGGACGGCGTGGGCGTCAAGCGTCCGGCCGAGCAGCTCGTGGACGAGCTGGGGGTCGGCGAGGTCGGCTTCGTCGTCACGGGCCTCAAGAACCCCGAGGCCGTGCGCGTGGGAGACACGCTCACGTACGCGAGCCGTCCCTGCGCAGAGGCGCTCCCGGGCTATCGCGAGGCAAAGCCGATGGTCTACACCGGCATCTTCCCCATAGACAACAAGGACTACGAGAACCTCCGCGACGCCCTGGAGAAGCTGCGCGTGAACGACCCCTCGCTCACGTGGAGCCCCGAGACCTCGGTGGCCCTGGGTTTCGGCTTCCGCGTGGGCTTCCTGGGCCTGCTCCACATGGAGGTCGTCAAGGAGCGCCTGGAGCGCGAGTTCGCGCTCTCGCTCATTGCCACCTCGCCCTCGGTGGACTACCACGTCTACAAGACCGACGGCGAGATGATCGAGGTTCGCAGCCCGCAGGACCTTCCCGACGTCACCCGCATCGAGCGCATCGAGGAGCCCTACCTCAAGGCCAAGGTCATCGTGCCTCCCGAGTACACGGGTGCGGTCATGCAGCTCGCCATCGAGCACCGCGGCATCACGCAGGATATGGTCTACCTCTCCGAGAAGTCCGTGGAGATGCACTTCGACATCCCGCTCGCCGAGCTCATCCTGGACTTCTTCGACCAGCTCAAGAGCCGGACCAAGGGCTACGCGAGCCTGGACTACGAGTTCTCCGACTACCGCGCAAGCGACCTCGTGAAGCTCGACATCCTGCTCTCCGGCGACGAGGTGGACGCCCTCAGCTTCATCGTGCACCGGGACAAGGCCTACACGATGGCGCGCGGCCTCTGCGACAAGCTCAAGGAGATCATCCCGCGCCAGCAGTTCGAGGTGCCCATCCAGG
>CAUGFC010000113.1 GCA_959598545.1 uncultured Olsenella sp.
GTTCCACTCGGACTCGCCGTGGCGGACGATGACGAGCTGCATGGTCTGGTCGTCGTTCATTGGAGACACGTCCCTTCTCGATGCGGAGTTTGTGCGGCGGTCGCCGCGCTACACATATAGTAGCCGCAACGGGTATAGTTGACCTTGGTTAACAAAAAAGTCTCGCACGGGAGGATGCCCATGAGCGCCGTCGACCTTCTTGTTCTGGCGGTCGTTGCCGCACTGCTCGTCCTTGCGATACGCTCCGTCGCCCGCTCCCGGAAGAACGGCTGCTCAAGCTGCGGGAGCAGGGAGGGCTGCTCAGCGCACGTCACGGGCGCGCCCTGCCCCGCGGCGCGCGACATGCTCAGAAACGTCGAGAAGCGTCTCGACAAGTAGTCTGCACACCGGCGTAGTCGGAGCCCATGTCATGCAAAACGGCCTCTCGTGCAACAGTGCGACCCCTCCTCTGACCAAAACCGCCGTTCGTTTAGCACGATCTTGGCCATCCTTCTGAACGCTGTGTCTCATAGGCCCTGTTGGCCGACCAAACGGTGTATCGTCGGCGGGATCGGGTCGCAAAACCGTGTTGCACGAAGGGTCGTTTTGGCTTCGCCGGGCCCTGAATGTTGCACGAGGGGCCATTCTGGAAAGCCTCGGTCCGTTTTCTCGCGTCGTGACCGTCGCTTCGCATGACACGACGTGGCCTCAACGGGTAACAGCGGCGAAACACTCATGTGAGAACCTTGCTCGGACTATGAATCTTCGCCGTCATCGGAGAGGAACGACTCATGAGCACCGAGAAAGACATCGACTTCGTCCTGCGCACCGTCGAGAAGCGCGACATCCGCTTCGTGCAGCTGTGGTTCACGGACGTCCTGGGCAACCTCAAGTGCTTCGCCATCTCGCCCGAGGAGCTCGAGGAGGCCTTCGAGGAGGGCATCGGCTTCGACGGCTCGGCGGTGGACGGCTTCGCCTCGCTCGAGGAGTCGGACATGCTCGCCTTCCCCGACCCCGCCACCTTCGCGCTGCTCCCGTGGCGCCCGAAGGAGTCGGGCGTGGCCCGCGTCTTCTGCGACGTCTCCATGCCCTCGCGCGAGCCCTTCGAGGGCGACCCGCGCCGCTGCCTTCGCAAGGTCTTCGCCCGCGCCGACGAGCAGGGCCTCGTCCCCAACGTCGGCCCCAAGATCGAGTACTTCTACTTCGACAACGACCTCGACCCCGTGCCGCTCGACACCGCCGGCTACTTTGACCTCACGCCGATGGACCGCGCCAACGACCTGCGCCGCCAGACCACGCTCACCCTCGAGAAGATGTCCATTCCGGTGCAGTACTCCTACCACGCCGCCGGGCCGTCCCAGAACGGCGTCGAGCTGCGCTTCACTGAGGCCGTGAGCTGCGCCGACAACATCATGACCGCCCGCCTGGTCATCAAGCAGGAGGCCGCCGGCCAGGGCATGTTCGCCTCGTTCATGCCCAAGCCCATCCCGAGCGCCCCGGGGTCGGCGATGTATCTCTACCAGTCGCTGCTCGACCACGACGGCGAGAACCTCTTCTGGGGCCCCAAGGAGCACCACCCCGCGCACCTCTCGGACCTGGCGCAGCACTACGTCGCCGGCATCCTCAAGTACGCCCCGGAGTTCACGCTGGTCACCAACCCCACGGTCAACTCCTACAAGCGCTTCGTCTCCACCGGCGAGGTCCCCACGCACGCCACGTGGGGCCGCAAGAACCGCTCCGCGCTCGTGCGCATCCCCACGCACAAGCCCGGCAAGCACATCGCCACTCGCATCGAGCTGCGCAGCCCCGACCCCACGGCCAACCCCTACCTGGCGCTCGCCGTGACCATCGCCGCCGGCCTCAAGGGAATCGAGGAGAGCCTGCCCATGCCGGAGGAGTCCACCTGCGACACCTTCGCCGCCTCCGACCGCGAGCTCGAGGCCAAGGGCATCCAGCGTCTGCCGCGCACCCTCGGCGAGGCCATCGACCGCTTCGAGTCCTCCGACCTCATGCGCGAGGTCCTCGGCGAGCATATCTTCACCTACTTCGTGCGCGAGAAGCGCCGCGAGTGGGAGGAGTTCTGCACGGCCGTGACCGACTGGGAGCGCGAGCACTACTACGGCGGCGTGTAGACGCCCATCCACTATGTGAGCCTGGCCCCTGCGGGCTTCTTCCGAGAAGTGCGCGTTGCGGAACTTCTCTGCGGAAGCCCGCAGGGGCCTCCCATTGCGGCGCAGTGCGTTGGGCGAGAAGAACGGTGCCGGCGGCGTGTCCATTTTGTTAAGGAAGTTCGAAATCGTGCGACGTGCGCGCAACTCAGGCGCACACTCTACTCTTGGCGACGGGCGGGGCGCGAGCCCTGACACGGGAAGACCCGTGCCTCCGTCGGGAAAGGGCGTGACCACGCGCCAAAGCAATGGGGGAAGGAACCCAGACATGAAGAGCATGACCAGAAGGAACTTTCTGACCGCCGCGAGCGCGCTCGCGGGCACGTTCGCCCTCGCCGGCTGCGGCGGCGAGCAGGCCGAGCAGACGGCGGACGACGCCACCGAGGAGACCGCCGACGGCGACCTCGGCCTCGTGACCGAGGGTTCCATCACCTTTGCCGTCTCGCCGGACTACCCGCCCTTCGAGAACCTCGTCGACGGCGAGTACGTGGGTCTGGACATGGACCTCGGCCGCGCCATCGCCGAGCAGCTCGGCCTCGAGTGCGTCTACACCAACATCGACTTCGACGGCATCGTCCCGGCCATCGTCGCCGGCGGCCAGGCCGACGCGGGCCTCTCGGGCATCTCCATCACCCCCGACCGCGAGGACGAGGTCAACTTCACCACGCCCTACTACATTGACAACCAGGCCGTCGCGGTTCTCGCTGACAACGCCGACGTCACTGAGGACAACGCCGCCGAGGTGCTCAACAGCGCCGAGATGACCATCGCCGTCCAGAGCGGCTCCACCGGCGCCGACTTTGCGGCCGAGAACTTCCCCAACGCCGAGCAGCTCGCGTTCCCGCAGTTCACGGATGCCTTCGCTGCCGTCTCCGCCGGCCAGGCCAACGCCGTCTGCGGCAACCTTGCCGTCGTCGAGCAGATGCTCGCCGGTGCCTACACCGACCAGCACGTCGTGCTCACCTCCGCCACCGGCGAGGAGTACGCCATCGCGGTCAACAAGGACAACGAGGCCCTGCTCACCGCAATCAACGAGGCCCTCGCCACGCTCCAGGAGGACGGCACGATCGACGAGCTCATCGCCGCGAACATGGGCTAAGCCGTAGAGCCGCATCAGGACATGATTGCCACGGCCCCTTCCCGCTTCTGCGAGGAGGGGCCGTCAGCGCATACGAAGCGAGGAAGTCACGTGAACATTCTCCCGTCTAGCACAGCCGGACGCCGCCGCGCCCCCGCGCCCCTTCTCGGCATCCTGATCGTCGCGGTCGCGCTGCTCGGCGCCCTGTCGCTGCCCGTCGCGCGCGCCGACGCAATGGAGGCCGTGAAGTGCACCGGCCGACCTAACTCCGAGGACGACCCCACGGCCATCATGGGCGCCACCGAGTCGCGCATCACCTTCGAGGCCAGCGTCGCCGAGGGCGAGGGCGTCTCGAGCCTCACCCTGCATCTCCCCGAGGGGACCACCTTCGGCACCGACGACCTGGCGGTCACGCTGCTCACCGGCGACGGCCTCATGACTAGGAACGAGCTCGACTACACCGAGTCCGTCGACGGTCAGGACCTCACGCTCGACTTCGCCGAGCCGATCACGCAGCAGGGTCACCTCAACATCCTCGTCTACGACGTGTTCTTCCCCGCGGACGGCGGCGAGATGCGCCTCGAGGCCACCTACGAGCTCGCCGACGGCACCGAGGCCGCCATCGAGGGCATCCCGTCCATCCCCGTGGAGGGCATCTCGTTCACCGAGTCCCTCTCGCAGTGGCTCGAGGAGCAGCCCTGGGTCGAGGCGTGGAACTCCAACCGGTTCCTCCACCTCTTCTTTGACCCCGCCCTGCTCGTGACCAGCTTCCCGGTGGTCCTCACCGGCTTCTTCACGTCCATCGCGATCGTGGCCGTGGCGTTCCCGCTTGCCATCCCGATGGGCCTCCTGCTCGCGCTCATGCGCATCTCCAAGCTGCGGCTTCTCCGCGGCATCGCCACCACCTACGTCAACATCGTCCGAGGCACGCCGCTGTTCCTTCAGATCTACGTGGCGTTCTTCGGCCTGCCGCTCGCCGGCATCCAGATCCCCAACTTCGTGCTGGGCGTCACGGTCATGTGCATGAACTCGGGCGCCTACATGTGCGAGATCTTCCGCGCGGGCATCCTCTCCATCAGCAAGGGCCAGACCGAGGCCGCCCGCTCGCTCGGCATGAACGGCGCGCAGACCATGTTCTACGTCATCCTGCCGCAGATGTTCCGCATCGTGATCCCCAACCTCACGAGCGAGTTCATCGTGCTCTACAAGGACACGTCGCTGCTCGCCGCCGTGGGCATCATGGAGCTCGTCATGTACGCGCGCACGATCGTCGCCTCCACCGGCTCGATCACGCCCTACATCGTGGCCGCCCTGTTCTACCTGGTGATCACGCTGCCGCTCTCCAAGGTGACGCGTCACCTGGAGGACCGCGTCCGCGGACACCGCAGCCGCAAGCACGCCGCCGAGCTCGAGCCAGCCGACGAGAAGGGAGCCTCAGATGAGTGACGCAGCCACCGAGGCCGAGAAGAACGCCGCGCCCGTCGCCGCCGACGCGACCGACGAGCCCATCCTGCGCATCGTCGACCTGCACAAGAGCTTCGGCGAGACCGTGGTCCTGCGGGGCATCGACATCGACATCCACCGCGGCGAGGTCGTGGTGGTGCTCGGGCCCTCCGGCTCCGGCAAGTCGACGATGCTGCGCTGCCTGAACCGCCTCGAGGAGCCCACGAGCGGCAAGATCATCTTCGAGGGCCAGGACATCACCGACCCCAAGACCGACGTCAACGACGTCCGCAAGCGCATGGGCATGGTGTTCCAGCAGTTCAACCTGTTCCCGCACCTTGACGCCCTGCACAACGTGATGCTCGCGCAGCAGAAGGTGCTCGGCCGCTCCGCCGAGGAGGCCGAGAAGGTCGCCCGCGAGCGCCTCGCCCGCGTCGGCCTCGCCGAGCGTGCCGACTACTACCCCGACGAGCTCTCCGGCGGCCAGCAGCAGCGCGTGGCCATCGCCCGCGCCCTTGCCATGGAGCCTCACGTCATGCTCTTCGACGAGGCCACGAGCGCCCTCGACCCGGAGCTCGTCCGTGGCGTCCTCGACGTCATGCGCGAGCTTGCCGAGCAGGGCATGACGATGGTCGTCGTGACCCACGAGATGGGCTTCGCCCGCGACGTCGCCGACCGCGTGATCTTCATGGAGGGCGGCTACGTCGTGGAGGAGGGGACCCCCGAGCAGCTCTTCGAGCACCCCGAGAGCCCGCGCACCGCGGAGTTCCTCGGCAGCATCGACTGACCAACTTGCTG
>CAUGFC010000114.1 GCA_959598545.1 uncultured Olsenella sp.
TATCGTCGGTCGTTGGGAGAAGAGCATGCTGACAAGAAGAAACTTCCTGGCAGTTGCCGCTGTGGGTGCGACCGCGCTCCTGGCTGGATGCTCTGGCGAGAAGGACGAGGAGCCCGCGGCGGACGCCGCGCCTGCGGGCAACGTGCTCGTGGCGTATTTCTCGGCCACGGGCAACACGGAGGGCGTCGCTACCGCGATCGCCGAGCGCCTGGGAGCGGACGTCTTTGCCATCGAGGCAGCCGAGCCCTACGCGGAGGCGGACCTCAACTACAACGACGACGCCTCCCGCACGAGCGTCGAGCGCGCGGACGGGACCAGCCCCGAGCTCGCACAGGTCACGCCCGATGGTTGGGCCGGCTACGACACGGTCCTTCTCGGCTACCCGATCTGGTGGGGCGAGGCGGCCTGGCCGCTGCGCACGTTCGCGGAGGGCAACGACTTTGGCGAGAAGACCGTGGTGCCGTTCTGCACGTCGGGCTCCTCGGGCATCGGGGACAGTGCCGATTCTCTCGCCACCCTCGCCGGCTCCGGCGACTGGCTCGCAGGTGAGCGCTTCTCGGCCGGCGCCGGTGACGAGGCGGCCGACTGGGCTACTAGCTTGGGGCTGTAACATAATTTTGAAATGGGGGCAGAACATGCAGTACACAAAGCTCGGCCATTCTGGAATCACCATCCCGCGGCTGTGTCTGGGCGGCATGAGCTTCGGCGCGCCTTCGGCTGACTTCCACCAGTGGACGATCGGCCCGGACGAGACGCGCGCGGTGATCGTCCGCGCGCTCGAGCTGGGCGTGAACTTCATCGACACGGCCAACTGCTACGCGCACGGCACGAGCGAGGAGTACATCGGCGCCGCTCTGCGCGAGCTGGGGGTGCCGCGCGACCAGATGGTCCTTGCCAGCAAGGTCTTCTTCAACGAGGGCGGGCTTTCGCGCGAGGCAATCAGTCGCGAGATCGATGGCACGCTCGCGCGCCTGCAGACGGACTACCTGGACCTCTACATCATCCACCGCTTTGACTACGCCACGCCCGTCGAGGAGACGATGGAGGCGCTCGACGGCCTCGTGCAAGCCGGCAAGGTGCGTGCCTTGGGCGCGAGCGCGATGTATGCCTACCAGCTCCACAACATGCAGGACGTGGCCGAGAAGAACGGCTGGACGCCCTTCTCGTCTGCCCAGATCCACTACAACCTGCTCTACCGCGAGGACGAGCGCGAGATGATTCCCGTGTGCCGGCAGTTCGGCATGGCGCTCACACCGTACAGCCCGCTCGCCTCGGGGCACCTGTGCCGTTCCACCTGGGACTCCGCGTCCAAGCGCTCGACGACCGACGCCACGATGCGCAACAAGTACGACGCCGACCGCGAGCGCGACCTGCCCATCGTCGCGCGCGTGGCCGAGCTGGCCGAGAGGCGCGGCGTGCCCATGTCGCGCATCGCGCTCGCCTGGCACTGGGCGCGCGGCGTGGAGGCGCCCATCGTCGGCTGCTCAAAGCCCGAGCGCGTTGACGACGCGGTTGCGGCGCTCGACGTGGAGCTCGCGCCGGACGAGGTTGCCTACCTGGAGGAGCCCTACGTGGCGCATGAGCTGGTGGGCCCGGCGGCCCGCCCCGGCGAGAAGCCCCTCGCGGGCACCACGAACCCCAACGCAAAGTGACTCAAAAGGGGACAGTGCCCCTTTGACCTATGGAAGGGAGATTGACATGGCAGTGAAGCAGACGGCGGGCCGCGACCAGCTGGGCGAGCTCGCGCCCAAGTTCGCGCAGCTCAACGATGACGTGCTCTTCGGCGAGGTGTGGAGTAGCGAGGACGCGCTCAGCCTCAAGATGCGCTCGATCGTGACCGTGGTGACGCTCGTGGCCAAGGGCATGGTGGACAGCTCGTTCGAGTACCACATGTCCACGGCGCGCAAAAACGGCGTCACGCGCGAGGAGATGGCCGAGATCCTCACCCACGAGGCGTTCTACGCCGGCTGGCCCAACGCCTGGGCGGCCTTCCGCGTGGCCCTCAAGGTCTACGGGGACGAGGCGGACGCCGGCGAGGGCTCGTCCTTCTCGCCCATGTTCGGCCTGGGCGCGCCCAACGACGCGTATGCCGCGTACTTCGTGGGCCAGTCCTACCTCAATCCGCTGACCAGCGCGGACGAATGCGGCGTGGGTCTCGCCAACGTCACCTTTGAGCCGGGCTGCCGCAACAACTGGCACGTCCACCACGCCGACAAGGGCGGCGGGCAGATCCTCGTCTGCACCGACGGTCGCGGCTGGTACCAGGAGTGGGACAAGGACCCGCAGGAGCTCACGCCGGGCACCGTCGTGGTGATTCCCGCAGGCGTGAAGCACTGGCACGGCGCCGCGCGCGACTCCTGGTTCTCCCACATCGCCTTCGAGGCGCCGGGCGAGAACTGCACGAACGAGTGGCTCGAGCCCGTCTCGGACGAGGACTACCCGGCGTAGGCTACCGTCCGCGCGCCCGGGCTGAGGGTATGTACACTCCCGTTGAGGGTATGTACGCAGTTGCCAGTTTGATGCTCTTGTCGACAGGCTCCCTACCTGCGACATTGCAAATCAGGATGCGATATAAATTATACAACAGTGTACATACCCTCTGAGGCGAGTGCACATACCCTCCGAAGGACGGCGAGAAGAACCGCGTCGCCCGTCCGCCCAAGCGCTAGAATGCTGTCGTTTTGCCGGGCGGCGCGGGGGCGCGATGCAGCAACGGGACCAGACGGGCGCGGGGCGCATCGCGCTCTTCGACAACATCAAGGGGCTGCTCATCATCCTCGTGGTGGTGGGACACGTGGCGCATCCCGTCCACAACGACAACCCGGCCATTAGCTGCCTCTTTGACGTCATCTACCTCTTCCACATGCCGCTGTTCGTCTTCGTTTCGGGGCTCTTCGCCAAACACGCCAAAAACGAACGGGGGGGGGTTAACCCAAACCGCATCCTCTCGTTCGCCCTTCTCGCCGCGCTCTTCCAGCTCGCGCTTCTGCTCGTCAACGACGCTGACGTCACCCTGGAGTCATTTCTGCAGTTCACGTCCGCCCCGTGGTATCTGCTCGCGATGGCGTACTGGTACGCGGCGGCGCCCCTGCTCGCGCGCCTCGGCTGGAGGCGGGGTATGGCGCTCGCGCTCGCGCTCTCGTATGCGAGCGGCTTCGTCGACCTCTCGGATGGCCTGCTGGCAATCAGTCGCTCGCTCGCGTTCCTGCCGTGGTTCGCGGCCGGCCTCTACTGCCCCGTCGAGCGCGTCGTCGCCCTCAAGGAGAGTCGCTCGCTCGTCGTCCGCGCGATGCTCGCCGCCGCCGTTGCCGTCTCGGCCGTCGTAGTCCTCGCGCGCGTGCTCGACGCGCACGCCTACGACTGGTTCTTCCAGATGGCCTACGGCGACAACCCCTACCGCGCGCTGCCGCTCGACCTTCTCGGCAAGACGGTGGCCGGCGTCCTCGCGCTCGTGCTCTCCGTCGCGGTGCTGCGGCTCGTCCCGTCTCGTTCCACCTGGCTCGCCACGCTCGGTCGGCGCACGCTCGGCATCTACGTCGGGCACCGGCTCATCCGCGCCTGGCTCACGTTCCGTACGCCCCTCTACGAGCAGCCCGTCCTTCTCGACCCGTTCGTGGGCACCCTCATGATTCTGGCGCTCTCGGCGGCCGTCACCGTCGTGTGCGCCGCGCCCGTCCTGACCGACGCGCTCAACCGCATCCTCCGGCACCGCTGGCTGCCGGAGGCGGGCCAGGGGAGGGGCTAGCCGAGAGGCCCTGCGCCCCCGGCGCGGTCCCGTGCGCTACGATTTGCCGTAGCGAGACCGAAGGGGGAGAGCCGTGGGCTGCCTGGGCGTCATCTTCAACATCATCTGGATCCTCACGGGCGGCTGGATGACGGCCCTCGCGTTCCTTCTCGCAGGCGTGCTCTGCTACCTCACGATCATCGGCATCCCCCTCGGCCGGCAGGCGTTCAAGATGGCGTCGCTCACACTCGCGCCGTTCGGCAAGACGATCACGTACGGCGGAGGCACGACCTCGCTCGTCGCCAACGTGTTCTGGGTGATTCTCGTGGGGCTGTGGACGGCGATCGGCTATGCGCTCGAGGGCGCGCTCTTCTGCTGCACCATCGTCGGCATCCCGTTTGGCCTGCAGCTCTTCAAGATGGCCAAGCTCGCGCTCTGCCCCTTCGGCGCCACGGTGTGGTAGGCCGAGAAGGACGGGCGACGTCAGGCTCTTCTCGCTGGCCTCCTACCGATACGTCACCGTGTCGGAGAGCGGCTTGCGGCTCTCGTGGTTGGGGAGCGGCCCTACGCCCTCGGCGGCGTAGCCGAGGTCGAGCAGCATGAGGATCTCCTCGTTCTCGGGCAGGCCCAGGCGCTCCTTGGCGAGGTCGGGGTCGAAGTTGTTCACCCAGCAGCTGTCGACGTCCGCGTCACGCGCGGCGAGGACCATGTGCGTCGCCACGATGGCGGCGTCCTCGATGCCGGAGTCGCGATTGCCGCCGGGGTAGGAGTAGACGTTCGTCGCGTCGAAGGCGACGACAAGGACGGTCGGCGCTCCGTAGCGGCAGGGCGTGAGCGCGTCGATTACCTCAAGCGACTCGGCGCTTTGCAGCACGTAGACGTGCTGCTCCTGTAGGTTCTTGGCCGTGGGGGCGAGCCTGCCCGCCTCGAGGATCCGCGTGAGGGTCTCGGGCGCGACCTGACGGTCCCCGTCGTACTTCTTGCACGAGTAACGCTTGGCAATGACGTCGCCGAACTCCATGGCTCACACTCCCTGTCTCGAAGTTCCTGACGCAATCATACGACGCCGGAAGCCGAGCATTCTGGAGAACGGGTGCTGTGGAGGGCTACGCGTCCCTCCGGGGCTTCCAGATACCCTCCTCGAAGTCCCAGGACAGCTCGGTCACGCCGTCGTCCTCGCTCTCTATCGTGCGCGTGGCCTCGACGAGACTAACGGAGGCGGGCTCCCCGTATCCGAGAAACGCCCAGGACGACTCGTGGACCTGCAGCGACAGCGTGACGAGACCGTGCTCCGCTTCGATGTGGCATATGACGTCCTCGCATGTCGCGTCGAGCGTGGGCTGTTCGAAGATGCGGTAGGTGGTTACGTCTGGGAGCGCCTCTCCCGGGAGCGCTCGTGCGCAGAACTCGCTGACGGTCTGCTCGATGATGTCGTTGTATCGGTAGGTGACTCGCATTGTCGCTCCCTTCAGGCGGGATAGGGCTGCCTGGGGCAGCCTAGTGCAGCACGGCGTCGTCCATCTCGACCAGCGCGCGGGCGCGCTCCTGCCCCTCGATGGCCTCCTCGAGGCGCCTCTGGTAGTAGGTCATGCCGTTCTCGGTGATGTCTATCCTCAGGCCGATCTCCGCCTGCTGGAAGAGGTGGAGTGCCCGCAGCGGGTCGCG
>CAUGFC010000115.1 GCA_959598545.1 uncultured Olsenella sp.
CCAAATGTCAACAGGCGCTCCTTTGCGGTTGCCGCCGTACGGCCCCATACTGGACCTGGACGATTCCCGGGACGCGTGGAGGTCGGCATGGAATCGCACGTCAACGTTGGAAGGACCATCGCGCGGGAGCGCAGGCGCGCGGGCGTCACGCAGGAGGCGCTGGCGATGCACCTCGGCGTCACCAAGGCTGCCGTTTCGAAGTGGGAGCTCGGGCTCAGCCTGCCGGACGTGAGCCTGCTGCCGTGCATCGCCTCGTACTTCTCGCTTAGCCTGGACGAGCTCTTCGACTGGCGGGCGCGGCTCAGCGAGGAGGAAGTCGCGGAGATCTTCGCCCGGGTGTGCGCCGAGGGGCGCGAGGATGTCGCGACGGCCCGCGAGCACCTGCGGAGCGCCGTGTCAGAGCACTTCTCGGACTGGAACCTCCTTCTCGTGATGTCGTCCCTGCTCACCACATGGTCGGCGATGGCCGAGGACGACAATGAGGCGGCGGACCTGCGTGACGAGGCGGCCGAGCTGCTCGATCGCGTGCTCGCCGGGGCTGACGACCCCGGCACGCTCGCTCTGACGCGGCAGGCCAAGGCCACGGCGCTCTTCTCGGTCGGCGACGCCGAGGGCGCGGCGGCGCTCCTCGAGCCGCTCGTGCGCCCGCGCTCGGACGACACTGCGACGGTGATGCTGCTTGCGAGCTGCTACCGTCGGCTCGGACGGGAGGACGAGGCGACCGAGCTGCTCCAGGTGCGCCGGCTCGCGGCGGCGATGCTCGTGCTGAGCTCGCTTCTCCAGGAGATTGGCACGAGCGACGACGCCGCGTTCGTTCTCGCGGCGTCAGATGCCGCCCGCGCTGTTGGCGCCGCGCTCTCGATCGAGGAGGTGAACCCGCTCCTTCCCGTGACGCTCGAAGCTGAGGCGGCGGGCGCCCTGCTCAGGGCAGGCGAGAAGGACGAGGCACTCGCGGCCTTGGCGCGCGCCGTCGACGCCGCCGAGCTCCTGTCGTCGGACGAGGTCGCCCCGGTGCCGTCCCCGCTTCTGTCGCGCGCCGTCTCGAGGCTCGACCCCGAGCAGCACGGCTCGGCGTGGGCAGAGCACAAGCTCGCCCAGCTCGACGAGGCTCGCGCGGCAGCTCGTGCCGCCCTCGTCGAACAGCTCTCCGACCCGTCGTGGGAGGGGCTCTCCGGCGACGCGCGCCTCGCCTCGCTTCGCTTGCGCACGGCCGCTTGGCAGTGAGCGGGGGTAGGCTATACTTGCGCAATCTTCGAGAGGGGGGACGCATGGGGGCTGCTCTTGAGGCGCGGGGCCTCTGCTTCGGGTACGGCGACGTCCCGGTCTGGGAGGACGTGAGCTTCTCGATCGGAGCGGGTCATGTTGCTTTTCTCACCGGGCCCAACGGGGCGGGCAAGTCCACGCTCTTCCGCTGCCTTGCGGGGTGGCTGGAGCCCGACGAGGGCGAGGTCCTTCTCGACGGGGCTCCCTTCACCGGACGCACGAGGCTCGCTCCCGGCACGCTCGCGTTCGTGCCGGACGTGCCGAGCTTCTACGACGACCTCACCGCGATGGAGCATGTGGAGTTCGTGCTCGCCGTCAATAGGGCGGACTCCGCGCGTCCCCTCGCGGAGCGCCTGCTCGATCGCTTTGGCCTCGTCGGGCACGAGCGGCTGCTGCCCTCGGCGTATTCGCGCGGGATGCGGGAGAAGCTCGCTTTGGTGCTCGCGCTCGCGCTGCGGCCGCGCGTGCTGCTGCTCGACGAGCCGCACGGCCCGCTCGACCGCGAGGCGTCGCTCGTGCTGTCCGAGGAGCTCGCCGCTGCGGCGGGCGAGGGCTCGGTCGTGCTCTTGAGCTGCCACCATGACGTGCCCGGGCTCACGCCCGACCTCTCCCTCGAGCTCGCGGGCGGGGCTCTCCGTGTCACCGAGGCCTGACATGCGCGGCAACGTGGGGCTTCTCGCCCGCCTGGAACTGCGCCACGCCCGAAGCGACCTGCGCTTCCTGCTGTTTGCGGCCGGGGCGGACATCGACGAGGACCGGGGCTTCCTCGAGCGGGCGTATCAGCTCTATCTCGCGGTGCTCTTCGCCTTCGCCCTCGTGCTCTCCTGGGCGCAGGTGGTCGATATTGTCGCGGGCGCACGCGAAGCGCTTGGCGCCCTTGCGGGCAGCGTCGCCGTTGCCCTTCTGGCGTTCCTGCCGGCGATTCTGCTCGTGTGCTGGGCGATCTCCGGCCTTCAGGAGACACCGCTGCGCCTGACCCTTCCTGACATCTCCTGGCTCGCGCGCGTGGTTCGACCGGAGGAGATCCTTGCCGTGCGCCTCGTCCGAGTCGTCGCGCTCTGGCTGTTTGCCGGCGCGCTCGGGGGCCATGCGCTCGGCGTGCTCGCCGGTGCGTACGAGCCCCTCGCGTGGGCGGCGATCCTTGCCGTCCTCGCGCTCACGGCCCGCCTTGCCTCCCTCGTCTGCGCGCTGGCGAGGAGCTCCGCACGACGCAAGCTCCGATTGCCCCTCACGGTTGCCTCCGGCCTCGTCGCGGTCCTTCTCGCCGTCCTGCTCGCGCTCGCCATCCCGACGCTCGTCTTTCTGATGGGAGCGCTCCTTGTGCCCCTGGTGCTCGTCGTCGACGTGGTGCTCGTCGCGATTGCCCTTGCGCTCGCCGCATGTGCGGACATGGCCTTCGTCGTCGATGACAATGAGCTCTATGCCGCGCGCAAGTCGCTGAGCTTCCTGGCGTTCGTCAACGCGGGCGCCTACAAGGAGGCGTGTCGGCGCCGCCGCTTCGGGCGTCGCCGGAAGGCAAGGAGGACCTGGCGCTTCGCGCGCGGGGGCGCGGCGCACGTCTCGCACGCTCTCCTGAGCCTCGTGCGTCGTCCCTCCCTGCTGCTCGGTGCCGTCACGTGGGGCGGCGCGCTCGTCCCGATCGGCATCCTGCTCATCGCCGAGGGGGCCAACGTGGGGGTGCTCCTCGTCTGGTTCCTCTCGGTGGCGCTCTCCCTGCGCGAGCCCCTGCCGCTTACGCACGTGTTTCGAGAGGACTGCGCCAACCGGCTCGTTCGTCCCCTTCTGCCGGCGGGGGCTCTGAGCCTGCTCCTGCTCGACTCGCTTCCGATGCTCGTGGTGTCACTGGCGTCGTCTGCGCTCGCACTTGCCGCGTCGGTCGGTGCGCTTGGGGCGAATCCGGTCCCCTCGGTGCTCCTTGCGTGGGCGATGCTGCTTATGCTCGTACTTGCAGCCGCCTTCGACGATCCCCAGCGCGTGCGCTCCGTCGGGGCCTTCCGGCTCACGGCATTCTCGTGTGGCGTGCTCTGCGTCTTTGTCGTTGGACTCGTCGGGCTACTCGGCGTGATGCCCGCACTCGCCTGTTCCGCTGCGGTCGATTTGATTCTCATCCGTTCCCTGAGATAGCGCCCGCGAGGCTTGGGTTTAGCGAGGGGGGCGCGGCACCGCCTACTCCCAGCCCAGGAGGTCGCGAATCACGCGGCTGGCGAGCATCTGGCCCATGATCGGCGGCAGGTAGCTCATCGTGCCCAGAAGCGGCCCCTCGCGCATCCACCGCTCGTCGGAGATGGCCTCCATGCGCACGGGCTCCTCGTCGGAGAAGAGCACCCGCAGGCCGCGGATGCCGCGGCGGCGGCACTCCTTTCGCATGACGCGCGCGAGCGGGCAGTTGACGGTGTCCTCGATGCGCGCGAAGCGCAGCCGGCACGGGTCGAGCTTGTTGGCGCCGCCCATCGCGGAGAGCTCGGGCACGCCGCGCTCCTGGCACCAGGCGGCGAGCCGCAGCTTCTGGGCGACGGTGTCGATGGCGTCCACCACGTAGTCGAGGTGACCGAGCGCGTCCATCTGCTCGGGCAGGGCGTCCTTGTCGAGGAACGCGGTCACGGCGGTGACGTCGGCTCCCGGGTTGATGTCGAGCGTCATCGCGCGCATGACCTCGGCCTTGGGCCGGCCGAGCGTGCTCGTGAACGCGAGGGCCTGGCGGTTGATGTTGCTCGGCGCTACGACGTCGCGGTCGAGAAGTACGAGGCGCCCGACGCCGCCGCGGGCGAGCGCCTCCGCACAGGAGGACCCCACGCCGCCGAGGCCGATCACGGCCACGCGGGCCTCCGAGAGCCGCTCCAGCCCCTCGTCGCCGACGACGAGCCGCAGCCTGTCCGTTGCCGTCTCTGCCACTCTGCCTCCGAAAAAGGGGACGTGTTTTTTCTTCCAGAGATTTTGGGACAGGTTTCATTCTGCCGCAACGGGGCCGCCCCAAAATCTCTGCGCAAATTGGGCGTTAATTGGGGACGTGTTTAATTTTGCAGGGAAAGCGGGACGGGTTCAAACGGGGCGGCCCAGGTGCGGCGGGCTCGGTGCCTTTGCATGCGGCGCGCGCCCAGAAGCCTGTCCCGTTTTCTCTGAGAGAAAAAACACGTCCCCAATTTCACCCTACGTTACCGGTTTGCGACGCTTCCGCCAAACGTCGTGACCCTCGACTACACTGCGGCCAACAAGAACGAGGGGGATTCCATGCACAGAGAGTTCCTGATGGGCAACGAGGCCATGGCCGTGGGCGCGCTCGCCGCGGGCGTGAACGTCGTGGCCGGCTATCCGGGCACGCCTTCGACGGAGGTCCTGGAGGCCGTGGCAAAGCGCCGTGGCGAGGGCGTCTACGTGGAGTGGTCGGTCAACGAGAAGGCCGCGCTCGAGGTCGCTGCCGGCGCCGCGTATGCCGGCGCCCGTGCGCTCGTGACCATGAAGCAGGTGGGCCTCAACGTCGCGTCCGACCCGCTCATGAGCCTCTCCTACATCGGCGTCAAGGGCGGCATGGTCGTGCTCGTGGCCGACGACCCCGGTCCCATCTCCTCGCAGACCGAGCAGGACACGCGCACCTTCGCGGCATACGCCAAGCTCCCGATCCTCGACCCGTCGAGCCCGTCCGAGGCCTACGCGATGATGGGGGAGGCCTTCGACCTCTCCGAGGAGCTGGGCTGCCCCGTGATCGTGCGCCCCACCACGCGCGTGGACCACGGCTACGAGGACGTCGAGGTGGCCGACGCGTGCGAGTGGCGCGTCAACGACCCCGAGGGCTTCGTCCGCGACCCCTCCCGCTGGGTCATCTTCCCGGCCCTCTCCGTGCGCGCCCACGCCGCCATCGAGAAGCGCGACGTTCTTCTCGCCGAGCGCCTCTCCGGCTACGCGAGAAACACCGTGACACAGACGGCCGGCCCGGAGGCCCGCTCGCGCCTCGGCATCGCCACGCACGGCATCAGCGCCACCTACGTCGCGGAGAACCTCAGCGAGAAGGACGACGTCCGCGTCCAGCGCGTGGCGACCCCGTACCCCTTCCCGGAGCCTCTTGCGGCCGAGTTCCTCGA
>CAUGFC010000116.1 GCA_959598545.1 uncultured Olsenella sp.
CGTCGCCGTCGAACATGCAGATGATGCGGCTCACGCGCTGGCGCTCCATGAGGCGGACGTGCTCGAGCCTGAAGGCCGTGCCGAGGGCGGCCACAGCATTGGTGAAGCCGGCCTCGTGCATGGCGATGACGTCGGTGTAGCCCTCGCAGACGACCGCCTCGCCGGTGGCCGCCATGCCGTCGCGCGCGCGGTCGTAGGCGAAGAGATGCTTGCCCTTGTTGAACGCCGCGGTGTCGCGCGTGTTGACGTACTTGGCCACCCCCTCGCGCTTCTGTGCGTCGAGGACGCGGCCGCCGAAGGCGATCGCGCGGCCGCGCTCGTCGTGGATCGGGAACATCACGCGGCCCCAGAAGCGGTCCTGGAGCCGCCCCGAGCGCTCCTGCGCCAGGTCGGCGGCGACCAGCTCGGCGGGCGTGAAGCCCTTCTCGCGCAGGTGGGCCACCAGCGCCCCGTGCCCCGGGGCGTAGCCGAGCCGCCAGCGGCGGCAGACGTCCGAGCCGAAGCCGCGCCCCGCGAAGTAGCTGCGGGCGGCGGCGGAGTCGGACCCGCGGCCGCGCATGAGCATGAGGTGGTAGAACGACTCGGCCTCCTCGAGCGCCTCCATGAGCCGGCTCCGGCGCGGTCCGCGGCTGGCCCGCTCCTCCGAGAGCTCGATGCCGGCGCGGTCCGCGAGGTAGCGCACGGCATCCGTGAACTCGAGGTTCTCGCGGCGCTGCACGTAGGAGAAGACGTCGCCGCCCTCGCCGCACCCGAAGCAGTGCCACAGGCCCGTGGAGGGGTTCACCTTGAACGAGGGGGTCTTCTCGCCGTGGAAGGGGCAGCAACCCCAGAAGTCCTGACCGCGCTGGCGCAGCTCGACGGTCTCGGCCACGAGCTGCACGAAGTCGGTCGCCTGGCGGACCCGCTCCTTGTCCTCGTCGGAGATCACGCGGACCACTCCCCCCTCGGCTCGACTTCCCCTGACCCGAGGGTAGCACGCACCCAGGACACGTTCTCGAGCACGACGCGCTCGAGCTCCTCGACGGACGAGAAGGACCTCGGCTCGCGCAGCCATCGCACGAAGGACACGCCCACGACGGCGCCGTAGAGGTCTCCCGAGAAGCCCAGCAGCGTGGCCTCGAGGAAGCTCTCCCCCTCCTCGCCCGGCGAGAAGGACCTCGGCTTGCCCACGTTGACGGCCGCGGGCCAGGCGGAGCCGCCGTGCGTGACGTAGCCGGCGTAGACGCCCTCCGCGGGCAGGCAGAGGCCGTCGGCCACGCGCACGTTGGCCGTGGGGAAGCCGAAGGACGTCCCCTCGCCGCGGCCGTGCTCGACGGTGCCGGCGACGAGGTGGCAGCGGCCGAGCAGCCCGGCCGCCGCCTCGACGCGGCCCTCGGCGAGCAGGCCGCGGATGCGCGTGGCAGTGACGGGCGAGCCGCCCTCGTCGAGAAGGTCCATGCCGATGACGTCGAAGCCGTCGGCACGCCCCAGCTCGGAGAGGGCCTCGACCGTGCCGGCACCTCCCGCACCGAGCCGGAAGTCCGACCCGACGACGATGGCGTCCAGGTCGACGAGCGCACCGAGCGTCTCGCGCACGAACCGCTCGTAGGGCAGCGCGGCGAGCTCGGGCGTGAAGTCGAGCACGGCCACCCGGTCCACGCCCTCGATCGAGCGCAGGGTGTTCAGTCGGTCCTCGTCGGCAAGCAGCATCTTTTGAGGATGTCCCGGGCACAGGACGGTCGACGGGTCTGGCGAGAACGTCACCACGACGAACTCGTCCCCGCGAGCGAGCGCCTCCTCGCGCGCCCGCGCGATCAGCGCCCGATGCCCAAGGTGGACCCCGTCGAACGCCCCGATCGCACAGACTGCCCGACGTTCGCGGAGGGTGTTCCGCAGGGAAGTTCCGCGAAGCGCACTTCTCGGAGGAACACCCGGAGCGACCCCCGGCAGCGTTCCGCGCAGCGCACTTCCCGTAAGAACGCTCCAAGCGTCCCCCATTGGGTTATCCGGCGAGAGCGCGAGGAGCCGCTGCTCGAGGTTCTTCTCGATCATCGAACCCCCTCGATGCCCTGTGGGAAGTTGGACTCGCAGACGAGGCGCGCGCCTTCGCGCCGCCAAATGCCGACGAGCGCGCCCGCGAAGACGAGGGCGACCCGCTCGCCGGTCTCGGGGGCGCGGCCATCGCGCAGCGTGCCAGCCGGGATGCGCCGGCCGCACGTGACGTCGGTGACCTCCTCGAAGGCGAGCTCGCGGACGGGCAGGCCGAGCACGGCGGCGGGGTCGAGCGCCCGCTCGTGCACGAGGTCGGTCCCGCGCTCGGCGAGCTCGTCAAGGCTCACGCACGAGTCGAGCGAGACGGGGCCGGAGAAGGTGCGCCGAAGCTCGCTCACGTGGGCCAGGCAGCCGAGCTCGCGGCCGAGGTCGCGGGCGATGCTGCGCACGTAGGTGCCCTTGGAGACGTCGAGGTCCACGGTCCAGGAGCGGGCGTCGCGGTCCACGGAGACGAGCTCGGCGCCGTGGATCGTCACGCGGCGCGGCGCGAGCTCGACGTCCTCGCCGGCGCGCGCGGCGTCGTAGGCGCGCCGGCCGTTCACGGAGACGGCCGAGAAGCGCGGCGGGACCTGGTCCGTCTCGCCGACGAGCCGCGCGACCTCGGCGGCCGCGCGCTCGCGGCCGAGCAGGTCGTCGGGGACCCCGGCGGTGGAGGTGACCTCGCCCTCGGCGTCGTCAGTCGTGGTCTCGGCGCCGAGCGAGAACGTGGCGCGGTAGCCCTTGCGGTCGAGCGTGAGCAGGCCGAGGAGCTTGGTCGCCTGGCCGACGCCGACGACGAGCACGCCGGTCGCGGCCGGGTCGAGCGTTCCGGCGTGGCCCACGCGGCGCTCGGCCACGGTGCGCCTCACGTGGGAGACGACGTCGTGGCTGGTCATGCCCGCGGGCTTGTCGACGGCGATGAGCGCGGAGAAGGCGCTCGGTCGGCGGCTCACCGCCCGTCCCCGCCGTCCGCGTAGAGCGCGCGCAGCTTGGGCAGGACCACGGCGAGCGCGCGGTCGATGTCGCCCTCGACGGTGAAGCCGGCGGCCGCCGGGTGGCCGCCCCCGCCCATCTCGCGCGCGACGACGGAGATGTCGCGGTCCGACTTGGCGCGGAGGTTGCCACGGACCTTGCCGCCGGGGACCTCCTTGAGGAAGAGCGCGATCTCGCAGCCGTCCACGCGGCGGACGATGTCCACGAGCCCGTCGCACTCCGCGACCGGCACCGCGTTGGCCTCGAGGTCGGCCATGGTGGCGTAGCTGTAGGCGATCCTCCCGCGCTCGAACGTGGTGATCCTGCCCATGACGGTCGCGGAGAGGTGCAGGTAGCTCACGCGGTCGCTCTGGTACACGTGGAGGGAGACGTCGGAGGGCGACGCCCCCGAGTCGACGAGGGCGCTGGCGACGCGGAAGGCCTCGCCGTTCGCGTTCTGGTACTGGAAGCGTCCGGTATCCGTGACGAGCGCGCAGAGCAGGTTCTGCGCCATCGTCGGCGTTAGCGAGCCTGTGAGGTGCAGCGCGTATTCGGCGACGAGCACGCCCGCGGCGGCCGCGTCGGGGCGGACGACGCCCGCGTCCCAGGTGGCCTCGTCGGCGGGATGGTGGTCGAGCACCGCGACGCCTCCGGAGCGCTCGAGGACCGCGCGCGCGTCGCTCAGGCGGTCGGGGCGCGAGAGGTCCACGCAGAAGAAGAGGTCGGGGTCGTCGTGATAGTCCACGGCGCGCACGAGCCGCTCTGTGCCGGGGAGGAACTGGTAGATGCGCGGGACCTCGTCGTCGTCGGCGAGAAGGGCGGTCACGCGCTTCTCGGGCCACACGGACTCGATGAGCTCGACGAGCGCGAGCTCGGAGCCCAGCGCGTCGCCGTCCGGCGAGGTGTGCGCGCACACGGCTATGGTCGCGGCGCCCTCCACGAGGCGCGTGATCGCGTCGAAGCCGGAGCGCTGGAGCTCGCTGGTAGCCTCGTCACACAGCACGGCAGCCCCCTAGCCCTCGCTCGTCTCGCCGGCGACCTCGACCGGGTAGCCGAACTCGTCCTTCTCGACCGAGAGCGTGGGCGGCACGTCCTCGAGGGCGCGCGAGATGGCCTCGGCCTCGTCGGTGGTGGTGTCGATGCGGAAGTCGAGTTCGGGCGTCACGCGCCAGCCGAGCGCGCGGCCGAGCAGCGTGCGGATGCGACCCTTCGCGCGGGCGAGCGCGGCGGTGACCTCGTCGTAGCGCTCCGCGTCGCAGCTCACGTAGGCGCGCAGGTAGGACTTGTCGACGGAGACCTCGACGCCGGTGATGGTCACGAGCGCGAGGTCGGGGTCGGAGATCTCGAAGAGCAGGATGTTGGCGAGCTTGACGCGAGCGAGCTCGTTGGTCCTTCTCGAGTGCTGGTTCTGCTTCATGGTCTGCTCCAAACGGGATGCCCCCGCCCTCCTGCGACGGTGCGCGGGCGGGCGGGGGCGAGGGCGCCTACTCGGTGCGGGCGACCTGGTCGATGCGGAAGCCCTCGATCTGGTCGCCAGGCTTGACGTCCTGGAAGTTCTCCAGGCCGATGCCGCACTCGAAGCCGGCCTTGACGCTCTTGACGTCGTCCTTGTAGCGGCGCAGCGAGGCGATCCTGCCCTCGTAGACGACGATGCCGTCGCGCACGAGGCGCACCTGGTCGTCGCGGGAGATCTCGCCCTCCTGGACCATGCAGCCGGCGGCGATGCCGACCTTGGGCACCTTGAAGGTGTCGCGGACCTCGGCAACGCCGGTCTGGACCTCGACCTCGGTGGGCTTGAGCATGCCGATGCGG
The DNA here is from genome assembly GCA_959598545.1 of uncultured Olsenella sp. Taxonomy (GTDB): domain Bacteria; phylum Actinomycetota; class Coriobacteriia; order Coriobacteriales; family Atopobiaceae; genus Thermophilibacter. Next base: position 4,795 of record CAUGFC010000116.1, read on the forward strand.
GCGGCGTCGATGTCCTCGATCGCCTTGTAGATGACGCTGTAGGTGCGGATCTCCACGCCGTCGCGCTCCGCGGCGCTCTTGGCCTTGGCCTCCGGGCGCACGCCGAAGCCGATGATGATGGCGTTGGAGGCGTCTGCGAGGATGACGTCGGTCTCGGTGATCGCGCCGACGGCGGAGTGGATCGTGTTGATGCGGACCTCGGACTGGTCCATCTTGTCGAGCGAGTCCTGGAGCGCCTCGATGGAGCCCTGGACGTCGGCCTTGATGATGAGGTTGAGCTCCTTGACCTCGGCGTCGGCCATGGTGTCGAAGAGGTTCTCGAGCGTGACGTGCTTCACGCGGTTCTGCTCCTCGATGCGGGCCTTGAGGGCGCGCT
>CAUGFC010000117.1 GCA_959598545.1 uncultured Olsenella sp.
CGGCGGCTCACATTTGAGCCGCCGCCCCGGACATACCAAGCTCTCCCCTGCCGGGGGCTAGGACTCCTTCGGCCTGGGCAGGACGAGGTTCATGAGGATGCCCACGAGCGTGGAGGTGGCCATGCCCGGAAGCGTGTAGTCGCCGAGGGGAATGGAGATGCCCGACGTCTCCATGCCTACGCCCAGGATGATCACGACGGAGGCGATCATCAGGTTGCGGTTGACGTCGAAGTCGACGCGGTTGGAGACGAGCATGCGCAGGCCGTTTGAGGCGATGAGACCGAAGAGCAGCAGGCTCACGCCGCCCATGACCGGGCTCGGGATCGACTGGATGAGCGCCGCCAGCTTGGGGCAGAAGCCGCCGACAACCAAGGCGAATCCGGCGGCATACCAGAAGATCTGCGTCGAGTAGACGCGCGTGACGCTCATGACGCCGATGTTCTCGGCGTAGGTGGTCGTCGGGGGGCCTCCGAGGAAGCCGGAGATGACGGTGGAGATGCCGTCGCCCGCCAGCGAGCGCGGGAGCATCTCGCGATAGTCCTTGCCGACGATCTCGCCGACGGCGAGGAGGTGGCCGATGTGCTCGATCACCACGACGACGGCGACAGGGGCCACCAGGGCGATGGCGCCCGGGTCGAAGCGGGGCATGGACACCTGCGGAAGGCCGACCCACGCCGCCTCCGCCACCGGGGCGAAGTCAACGAGGTCGAGCGCAAGCGAGACGAGGTAGCCGACGATGATGGCGAGAAGGACGGGCACGGTCCCGACGATGCCGCCCATGCTCGAGAAGACGACAGCCGCTGCGAGTGTCATGAAGGCGACGATCGCGCCGGTGCCGTAGAAGACGCTCGCCCCGGCGTCGTCGGTCGTCATGAAGGCCATGTCTGCGGCCGTGGCGGCCAGGCCGACGCCGATGACGACCATCACGGAGGCGACGAGCACGGGAGGCAGGAGCCGGTCGAGCCAGCCCGTTCCGACGAGCCGGATTATGCCTGAGACGGCGAGGAAGACGAGGCCGGCCACCACGACTCCAGACATGGCGGCGTCAAGGCCCTGCGTCGCGCCGACGGCGAGGATGGGACTGATGAAGGCGAAGGAGCTTCCAAGGTAGCTCGGAATCTTGTTCCTCGTGACGAGCAGGTAGCAGATCGTGCCGATGCCCGAGCACATGATGGCGACGTTGGGGTTGAGCCCGGTGAGGACGGGCACGAGCACCGTGGAGCCGAACATGCTCATCATGTGCTGGATGCCCAGCGGGATGGCACGACCCACGGAGACGCGGTCGTCGACGCCGATGACCTCACGCTCGTGTGCGCTCATGTCTCACGCTCCCTTCCTGAGGATGCCGATATGAAAAAAACGCCCGGGCGACAGACCCGGGCGCGTCCGCGTCGCTAGACGACGAGGAAGTACACCAGGAAGGCGAGCGCCGCGACCCACATGAGCGGCTTGACCTTCTTGAGCTGACCGGTCACCGCGGCGACGACGACGTAGGCGATGAAGCCGAAGCCGATGCCGTTGGAGATCGAGTAGGTCAGGGGCACACCGGCGACGATGAGGAACGCGGGCAGGCCCTCGAGGAGGTCGGACCAGTCGATCTCGGTGACCTCGCTCATCATCAGGTAGCCGACGAACACGAGCGCACCGCAGGTGGCGGCGGAACTGACCACGGAGATCAGCGGCGAGAAGAACGCGGCGACGATGAAGAGGACGCCGGCGACCACCGAGGAGAGGCCGGTACGGCCGCCGTCAGCGGCGCCGGAGGCGGACTCGACGAAGGTGGTGATGGAGGAGGCGCCCACGAGGCCGCCCACCGCCGCGGCGGCGGAGTCAACGATGAGGATGGGCTTGATGTCCTTGACGCGACCGTCATCCTCGAGGAACTCGCCCTGCTTGGCCACCGCCATCGCGGTGCCCATGGTATCGAAGAAGTCGGACATCATGAGGGAGAAGGCAAAGACGAGCAGCGTGGGGTTAGTGACGACCTTGGCGATGCCCATGACGCCCGACTCGTCGGTCAGGAAGGGCGCGCCGAAGGTGGAGAAGTCGAGGCCGGAGACGATGCCGGCGGGCATCTGGGTGACGCCGAGGGGGATGCCGGCGACGACGGCGATGATGATGCCGAGGAGCAGGGAGCCCTTGACGTTCATGGCGTAGAGCACGATCGTCACGACGAGTGAGATCAGGCCGACGAGGAAGGTCGGGCTGAAGACGTCGCCGAGGGCGACCATCGTGGACTCGTCGGCAACGATGATGCCGGCGTCGGCGAGGCCGATCATGGCGATGAAGAGACCCAGGCCGACGGAGATCGCGTGGCGCAGAGACACCGGGATGGCGTCCATGATCGCCTCGCGCAGGCCGCAGAGGACGAGGATGAGAATCGCGACGCCCTCGATGAAGATGACGGCGGAGGCGGCGTGCCAGTCGCCGCCGGCGATCGAGGCGAGCGTGAAGGCGAAGACCGCATTGACGCCCATGCCGGAGGCACAGGCGAGCGGGCGGTTGGCGATGAGGCCCATGAGAATGGTCATGATGCCCGCGCCGAGGCAGGTCGCGGTCACCGCTGCGGTGGCCGGAATGCCCGCGGACGTGAGGAGCGAGGGGTTCACCGCGATGATGTACGCCATCGCGAGGAAGGTCGTCAGGCCGGCACGAACCTCCTGGCCGACGCTGGAGCCCCTCTCACCTGCCTTGAAGAATGATTCCATGTAACACATCCCTTTCAAATTGCCACGTACACTGTTGCCCTGCCCGAGCCGCTGGCGCGGGCGTGAAGCCGATCAGACGCCGCTTGAGCCGAAGCCGCCGGCACCGCGGTCCGTCTCGTCGAGCTCGTCGACCTCGACGAGGCTCACCTGGGGAACCCTCTGGATGACGAGCTGGGCGATGCGCTCGCCGCGCTCGATGCGAATGGGCTCGGCGTCGTCGAGGTTGACGGCGCAGACCTTGAGCTCGCCGCGGTAGTGCGCGTCGACGAGGCCCGGGGTGTTCGCCATGGAGAGGCCGCGCTTGAGGGCGAGTCCGCTCCTGGGCTGCACGAAGCCGGCGTAGCCCTCGGGGATGGCGACCGCGAGCCCGGTGGAGATCAGCCGGCGCTCGTGGGGGGCGAGGGTGACGTCCTCGTTCGCCCTCAGGTCGAGGCCCGCGTCGCCCTCGTAGGCGTAGGTGGGAAGCTCGACGGAGGGGTCGAGGCGCTTGATGGGCAGCTCTATGCGGTCATCAGTCATTGAGACTCCTCAGCTCCTCGCTGAACTCGTCAACGTCCTTGAAGTCGCGGTACACGGAGGCGAACCTGACGTAGGCTACCTTGTCGATGGAGATGAGGCGCTTGAGCACCATGCTGCCGACGTCGACGGAGGAGACCTCAAGGGTCCCGCCGTCGCGCAGGCTGGCCTCGACGTCGTCGATGAGGCCCGTGAGGGTGGAGATGGGGATGTCGCGCTTCACCGTGGCCGTGAGAAGGCCCCTCAGGAGCTTCTGCCGGTCGAACGGCTCCTTGTGACCGTCTCGCTTGACGACGACGATCGGCATCTCCTCGCAGCGCTCGTACGTCGTGAAGCGGAAGCCACATCCCGCGCACTCGCGGCGACGACGTATCGCATCGTTGTTCTCCGAGGGACGAGAGTCAACGACCTTGGACTCCTCGCAGCCGCATCTGGGACAGCGCATCGAACCTCCTCCGCAATTTGCAGAGGACACGGTATCACAAAACGCACAAATTTGCCTTCGGCAACCGCGTTGGTAACCATTTGGAAAGACCGCGCGTCGTATGAGGCGGCTTGTGGTTATCCCAGGACGGCCGAGGGGACCACGAGGCTCTGGCCGGCGACGAGGGCGGCATCGGTGCCGTTCCTCTCGGTGATCCAGGTGACGATGTCGCGCGTGGGAACGTCGTCCACGCCGAGCGACTCGGCGATGCCCCAGAGCGTGTCTCCGTCGTCGACGATGACCGTGCGCTCAGGCAGCTGGTCGAGGGTCTGGGTGCGCCTGGCCGCGCCGAGGGCGTCCGCGACGAGGCTCGCGATGCACAGCGAGGCGATGACGAGCGTGCAGCAGAGCGCGGCGCAGACGCGCTGACCGAGGCTCGGGCGCACGGGACGCTCCGCTCGACGGCAGGCCTCATGGGAGAGCCCGCCCTCGATGAGGACGAGATGGGGGCGCGTACGGGTCTCGAGGGCGGCGGTGCCGTCATAGGCCTGCGCGGCGATCATGGAGCTTGCGGTCATCTCTGTCCCCTTTCTCTTCTGGTCTGGGTCAGTTATACCGACCGGGGCGGACAACAATTGGCCCTTGCAAACCAGAACGTCTGTACCCTATTATGTGAGTACAGATGTTCGTGTCAAGAGAATTTTAGAACAAATGTTTGCGCCCGGTAGCCGGGTGTCGTAGTATGGGACCAAGGACAAGGGAGGCACCCATGGCAAAGGGAAAGCTCGGCAAGCGGCAGCTGGCCATCTATGACTTCATCCGCTCCTACTCGGACGAGCACGGCTACCCGCCCTCAGTGAGGGAGATCGGTTCCGCCGTGGGTCTCGCCTCACCCTCCACCGTCCACATGCACCTCAAGGTCCTCGAGGAGCAGGGGCTCATCAAGCGCGACTCCAAGAAGCCGCGCACGATCGAGGTCATGGGCAAGCAGGAGGAGCCCGCCTCCGATCTCGCCAGCGTCTCGCAGGGCCTCAACGACAACGTCATCCGCCTCCCCCTCGTCGGCCGCGTGGCCGCCGGCGTCCCCATCCTCGCGGAGCAGAACGTGGAGGAGACGCTCGCCCTGCCCACCTCGATCGTGGGCGACGCAAGCTCCTTCATACTGCGCGTGAGGGGCGAGTCCATGGTCAACGCCGGCATATTCGATGGTGACTACATCGTTGTCAAGGAGCAGCAGGACGCGCATGACGGAGAGATCGTCGTCGCCCTCATTGACGACTCTGCCACGGTCAAGACCTTCTATCGCGAGAAGGACCGCGTGCGCCTCCAGCCCGAGAACGACACCATGGCCCCGATCTACGTGGAGAACCCCGTCATCCTCGGGCGCGTCACCGCCCTCATCCGCTCCGTCTCATGACGCCTGTGACCCCAGCCTCGTCTGACGATGCGCCTGTCGCCGCCGGCGGCGGGCGCATCGGCGTGTTCGACCTTGTGCGGGGCATCTCCGTCATA
>CAUGFC010000118.1 GCA_959598545.1 uncultured Olsenella sp.
TGGGCGTCCGGGGGAGAGAGGAGGCGCTCTGGGGCCTGGCGGACGAGCTGGGCCTCCAGGCGCTCCGACGCTTCGCCTCGGTCGTCGGCGAGTCGCTCGCCTTTGGAGTCCCCCTGGCAGGCGCGCTCGAACGCCAGGCAGAGGCCATCCGCGACGAGCAGCGCGCCCAGGTCGAGGAGGAGATAGAGCGTGTGCCGGTGAAGATGCTGATCCCGCTGGGGACGCTCATCGTCCCCGCGATGTTCCTTGCGATCCTCGGCCCCCTGCTGGGGTCCGTGGCGGTTGGGTGACGGAGGTGCCGGGGAGACCGGCGGAAGGGAGAGGTGATGGGAATGGGTCGTCTCGGGGAGAGGGCGAAGGTCGTCCGGTCCGTGCTCGCGGACACGTCGGGACAGGGCACGACGGAGTACGCGATCCTGGTCGGCGTCCTCGTGGTCATAGCGATCGTGGCCATCCTGGCGTTCAGGGACCGCGTCTCGGAGCTGTGGGACGCGATCGCCAGCGGCATCAACTCGCTGTGAGAAGGCGGGTCCTCCTCGTGGTCGCAGCGCTCGTCGCCGCCTGCGGGGTCGCTGCGCTCGTCGGGGAGGGCCGCCCCGCCGGGGGCGGGACGGGCGTGGGGGACCTGGTGCTGCCATGGTCCGACGAGGTCGACGGGGTGCTCGAGGAGAAGGGCGTCCCGTTCAGGAGGACCGGGTTTCGAAGCGACCGCGACGTTCGAGAGGAGGCGTCGGCACTTCTCGCCGATCGTCGCGAGGAGGGTGACTGCGCGCTCATGCGCGCGGGATACCTCGACCTCTTTGGAGGGACATGGGGATGCGTGCTGCAGGGGGTCGGCTGGGTGGAGATCTGTCTCGTCGGGGAGGAGGGCGACGGATGCGTCGTGGGGGTCTGGCGCATGGACGTCGGCGACGTCGCGCGGGAGCTCGGGACCGCCTCGGGCGTCTCGGGCAGTCAACAGTAGAGTACCTGGTCATTCTCGCCGCGCTCGTCTCGGCGGTCATCGCGCTGGGACTGCTGTGGCATGCGGGGAGGGACGGGGCGCTCGTGGGCCTCGCGACCTCCTCGGCCTCCCACGGGGCCGGCCAGGGGGCCGTCGCCCTGCTCAAGGACGTTCTGGGGTATTGAGATGGTCGGTCGGGATGACAGGAGGGGGCAGATGAGCGTCGAGGCGGCCGTGCTCCTGCCGGTCGCGCTCGTCCTGGTCGCCCTGCTCGTGCAGCCCGCGTGCGTCCTCTACACGAGGGCGGTCATGGCGGCGACGGCGAGCGAGCTCGTCCGCCTTGCCGCCACCTCGCGGGACACCGGCGACTCGCTGCGCGCGTTCGCGCTGCGCCGCCTCGCGGCCGTCCCGGACGTCTCCGTGTTCCACGAGGGCGGTCCCGACTCCTGGGAGGTCGAGGTTTCGGGGCCTGACGACGACGGGGCCGTGACGGCGTCGATAGCGGGCCGCGTGCGGCCCCTGCCCGTGCTCGGCGTGCTCGCGTCGGCGCTCGGCAGGGTCGAGGGAGGGGCGGTCGTCCTCGAGGTCGAGGTCTCGGGACGGGTGCGGGCCGAATGGATCGAGGGGGGATACGATGAGTGGGTCAAGATCTGGGAGTGAGAGGGGTCCCTCCGTCCGGGAGGCGGTCTTGCTGTTCCGGGACGACGAGGGCGGCTTCACGACGGTCGCCGCGGCGGTCTCGCTCCTGCTGAGCCTGACGCTGGTCTTCGCGTCCGCATCGGCCGCCTGGGTGTCGGCTCGTTCGGCAGAGGTCCAGCGCGTGGCTGACGCGGCGGCGATGGCAGGTGTCAACGTGGTGGCGCGCTTCTCCACCATCGCCCAGGTCACGGACGCCTGCGTCCTGAGCATGGGGCTCACGGGGGTCGTCGTGTACGGAGGTGGCCTGGTGGCGTCGTGCGTGCCTGGGCTCACCTCGACGGGCCTCGAGCTCTGTGCCGCCGGGGGGAGGATACTCGAGGCGCGGCGTTCGTTCGCGAGTTCGGCGGCCGACGGCCTCGCCCGGCTCGAGAAGACCCTCCCGGCGCTCGTGGTGGCGAACTCCTCCTCGTGCGTCGCCGCCAACTCCGAGGACGGGCTCTCCTACGCGGGCTGCGCGCTCCCGTTCCCCACGACGTCCGCGTCCGACTTCTCCGCCCTCGAGGCTGACGTCGACGACGCACGGATGGGGGAGCTCTCGGAGCGGATGCGGGCCGCGTCGACGGAGGCCGAGGAGGCGAAGGACGCCGCGGACGACGCGCTCCTGCGCGGCTGGATGGCGGACTGCGGGTCGCAGCCCTACTCGCTCTACGAGCGTGCGTCCTCACTCGCGGGCCTGGGAGACGCCGCCAACCCCTACTACGCCTCGCCGGAGAGCTGGACCTTCGGGGCCGCGCTCATGCGGGCGCGCGAGTACTACGCCGCCCGGCTCGCCGCTGCGCACGTCGACGGGCGCACGCCGGAGGAGCTCACGGACGCGGCCTGCCGGCGCGCGTTCTACGTCTACGCCCTCGAGAGGGTCCGTGCGGGCTCCTGGGTCGAGCTCGCCGACGGGACCGTCGTCTCCGACCTCCCGAGCCTGCCGAGAAACGCGGACGAGACCAGGGCGTGCGAGCTCTACACGCGCCGGGACTGGCCCTGCACGACCGAGGGCGGTTCTCGCACGCTCCACTGCTCGCTCGCCTGTCCGGGCGCGCGGGGCGGGGCGTCAGGGAACGCGTCGCTCCAGGAGCTCGAGGCCGGCACGGTCGCCCCCTGCGACGAATGCCGGATGGACGTGGGGGACCTCGGGCGCGTGGCGGCGGCGTCGACCTCCATCGAGAACGGCTTCGAGCACCACTGGCGGATCATCGTCGAGGCGTCCGAGGACTACGAGGCCGCCCGTGCCGAGCTCGCGGAGGCCGAGAGGAGGACGAGGGAGCTCGCGGAGGAGGGCGAGGACGCCTTCTCCGACGCGCTCGAGGAGCTCTCCGCGGAGCGTCCCTCGCTGTGCCCGCCAGGCGCCTGGGGATGCGTGGCGGTGATCGCGCGCGGGGAGGGGGCCGTCGTCCCCACCGAGCTCACCGCCTCGTTCCTCGAGTCCGCCGAGCTTCCCGCGGGGTCGGCGGTCGCCGCGGCGACGCTCGCCCCGGACGAGGCGACCGCCGAGAACAACGTCCTCTCGCGCTTCCTCGACTCCGTCTCGGCGGGGGACTCCGCGATCGGGGGCGCCCTGGACGGCGTGACCGACCTCTGGAGTGAGCTGCTGGTCGGATATGGGTCGGCATACGGGAGCGTCGCCGATGCCGGTTCGGAGTTTCTCGACGGCGTCGACGGGGTCCTGGGCGGCAGCGTCGGCTCCTGGCTGAAGGGGAGGCTCGGGGAGGTGATGGAGGGGCTCGGGTTCGACCCCGTCGACATGCGCCTCAGAAAGCCGGTCCTCACGAACACCCAGGACGTTCTCGACAAGGCCGGCTTCGAGCGGACGTCCACCGTGCGCTCGCTCGTGGCACGGCTCCCGGACGCCGCGACGCCGTACGACTTCGCGCGCGCCGCCGGGGTGCTCCTCACGGGCGGGGAGGGCGGCTCGCTCACGATCGCGGAGCTGGAGATACCCGGGACGGACGTCTCGATCCCGCTCGAGGTCGACCTCTCGTTTCTGGGGGCGGCGCCATGAGCGGCGTCGGGGGAGGGCGTCGCCTCGCGTCGCTCGCGTCCCGGGAGGGGCAGATGACGGTGGAGCTCGCGGTGGTCACGCCCGTCGTCATCGTGGTCGCGCTCGTCGTGCTCAACCTCATGGGCTTCGTCGAGGCTTGCGCGGCGTTCGACCAGGTGGCCCTCGACGCCGTCGTGGCTCATGGCGTGGCGCCGTCCGGCGAGCAGAGCGAGGGCCGCGCCGCCTCGGAGGTCCGCTCAGCGATCGAGGAGCTTCTCGGCAGGGAGGGCCGCTGCGAGGTGGAGGTGCGCGCCGAGGCGGTCGGCATGGGGGCGACCTCCTCCGGGCTGGTCATGTCGCCGCTGCTCACGCGCTACGTATGTACGTTGACCTATCGACCGTGGCCGCGCCTGCTGCGCATGCCGGGGGTGACCTACGAGGCGCCTCTCGCGCTGCGTCACGAGTGCGAGCTCGTCGTCGATCGGTTCAGGCCGGGGGTGGTGATGTGAGGTGGGATTGGTGAGGCTGGTGTCGGACGAACGCCCGGGGACCGTCTACGAGCTGCGCGTCCTGGGAACCTGGCTCGAGCGCCTTCGTGGGCTGCTCGGCACGAGGCCCGACGCGGCGCCCGTCATGCTCGTGCGCTGTCGCTCGATCCACACCTTCGGGATGGGCTACGCGCTCGACGTGGCGCTCGTGGGGGAGCGGGGCGAGGTGCTCGCCGTGCGGCGCGCCCTCGAGCCGCGAGCGACGCTCTCGCATCCCCGGGCGTGCTGCGTCCTCGAGCGGCCGGCGTCGGCGGAGCCGTGGGTCGAGGAGGGGGAGCACCTGCGGGTCGCCTCCCTGGTCCTGGGGTTCGAGAGGGTCTGTGCCGCCGGGGGTGAGGCGTGATCGGAGAGGAGAGGCGAGATGGAGTACCAGAAGAAGACCTGTCCGCGCTGCGGAGCGGAGCTCTACGAGGACATGGGGGTGTGCTACGGATGCCTGTACGACTTCACGAGGAACGAGTCCCGTCGCGAGCGTCTGCTGCCGGAGCCCCCGCTCGTCGACGGGGGCGGCCAGGACACGATCGCGCTGGGGGAGGCGCTCGCACGCGTCTCGGAGGAGGTCGGCATGCGGCTGAGCACGGCCTCGGTTGACGTGTGGATGGGCGTCCCGCCGGAGGGCCTCTCGCTCGGGCGCGACCCCTCGAACGACGTCGTCCTCCACTCGCCCGCGGTCTCGCGCAGGCATCTCCGGCTCGTCCCCACCTCGGACGGCATGGAGGCGACCGACCTCGACGCCACGAACCCGACCCGCTATCGCGGCAGGGACCTGCGGGGCACCGTCATCGTGCCGTACGGGGACTCCGTCGACGTCTGCGGCTGCGCCCTCACCATGACCGGTCCGAAGGGCGCCCAGAAAAGTCTTTGACACGCGGGGCGAGTTTGGTATAGTAATTCCCGCACCAAATGGCTGGGTAGCTCAGTTGGTAGAGCAGGGGACTGAAAATCCCCGTGTCAGGGGTTCGACTCCCTTCCCCGCCACCAG
>CAUGFC010000119.1 GCA_959598545.1 uncultured Olsenella sp.
CGTACGGCGCCCAGCGCCGCCTGGAGATCCTGCGCGCACTGGCGACCGGTCCCAAGGTGCTGCTGCTCGACGAGCCCGCCGCCGGAATGAACCCGGCGGAGACCGAGGAGCTGATGGAGAACATCCAGAAGATCCGCGACGAGCTTCAGATCGCCATCCTGCTCATCGAGCACGACATGTCGCTCGTCATGGGCGTGTGCGAGGTCGTGGGCGTGCTGGACTACGGCAAGATCATCGCCAAGGGCACGCCCGAGCAGATCCAGAACGACCCGCGCGTCATCGAGGCATATCTCGGCAAGCAGGAGGTGAAGTAGCATGGCGCTTCTCTCCGTCAAGGACCTGCACGTCTCCTACGGCGCCATCAAGGCGGTGCGCGGCATCTCCTTCGACATCAACGAGGGCGAGATCGTGACGCTGATCGGCGCGAACGGCGCCGGCAAGTCCACGACCCTCAACACGGTCGCCGGGCTCATCAAGCCCGAGTCCGGCTCCGTGGAGTTCGACGGCGCGTCCGTGGTGGGCGTGCCGGCGCACAAGGTCGTGAACCGCGGCATGGCGCTCTGCCCCGAGGGCCGGCGCGTCTTCACGCAGATGACCGTCGCCGAGAACCTCGAGATGGGCGGCTACACCCGCTCGGACGCCGAGAACAAGGAGACGCTCGAGAAGGTCTACGCCCACTTCCCACGCCTCAAGGAGCGCCGCGGCCAGGTGGCCGGCACCCTTTCCGGCGGCGAGCAGCAGATGCTGGCGATGGGCCGCGCCCTCATGAGCCGCCCGCGCCTGCTCATGCTCGACGAGCCGTCGATGGGCCTCGCACCGATCCTGGTGCAGGAGATCTTCGACATTGTGAAGCAGCTGAACGAGGCCGGGACCACGATCCTTCTGGTCGAGCAGAACGCCAACATGGCGCTCTCGATCGCCGACCGCGCCTACGTGCTCGAGATCGGCACGATCAAGAAGACCGGTACCGGCGCCGAGCTCCTCGTGGACGACGACGTCCGCAAGGCCTATCTCGGCGGGTAGCGTTCGGTTCTGATCTGGCGTCAGGCGGCGGCGGACCTACTCCTCCCGGGTCCGCCGCCGTTTTCCGTATCGAGGTCCTTCTCGCCCCGCGTCCCCTTCTCGTTTCCCTCTTCTCGCGGGTATGTACACTATTCAAAAAGATATATTGTGCTCAATTTCGTATTTCCGCAGGTAGACGGATTGCCGAGAAGAACATCAAACAGTGAATCGTGTACATACCCTGAGAGGGGTGCGAAGGGGCGAGAGGAACGCGGGCCTAGTGGACCTCGACGGTGGTGCCGAGGGTGTTGGCCGGGAGCGTGCGCAGCCAGTAGCCGGGGCACGTCGCGGAGAGCGCCTCGGCGACGTGCGCGGCCGCCTCGTCGCCGTCCGCGACCGCGATCATGGTGGAGCCCGAGCCGGAGATCATGAACGCGCCGGCGCCGGCGCCGCCCGCCGCCGCGCGGAGGGCGTCGTAGTCGGGGATGAGCTCGGCGCGGTACGGCTCGTGCAGCCGGTCGTGGCATGCGGAGCCGAGCAGCGCGGCGTCCCCGGTCTCGAGGGCGCGGACCGTCGCCACGAGGCGGCCCATCTGCCAGACCGCCGTGTCGCGGGAGACCTCGTCGGGCAGCACCCGCCGCGCGTCGGCGGTGCGCACCTCGTAGGGCGGTGCGATGGCAACGAAGCGCAGGTTGTCGGCCACGTCCATGCGGGTCGAGGTGGTGACGTCGCCGTCGATGAACGAGCTCACGAGTCCGCCGAGAAGCGCGGGGGCGACGTTGTCGGGGTGCCCCTCCTCGGCGCAGGCGAGCTCGAGGGCGCGCCCGCGGTCGAAGCCCCCCGCGGAGAGGGCCATGGCGCCCGCGATGCCCGCGATCACGCAGGCCGAGCTCGACCCCAGGCCGCCCGAGAGCGGGATGGGGGAGAGGATCGTGATGTGGAGCGGCGTTGGCTCCACGCCGAGGCGCTCGCAGGCGTCGAGGTAGCTCTGCCAAACGAGGTTGTCCTCCCCGCGGAAGCGCTCCTCGCAGCCCACGATCTCCAGGCGCTCCGCCGGAGCCATCAGGAAGGTCGCCGTGAGGTCGAGCGCGATGCCCAGGCAGTCGAAGCCGACGCCAACGTTGGCGCTCGTCGCGGGGACGCGCACGATGGCGACGGGGCGCTCCCGCCCGTCCGCGCCGATCACAGGAACACCCGGGCGCAGGCGGACTCGACGAAGGCGCCGACGCGGTCGGGGTCGCAGACGTCGTCGTGCAGGACCTCGCCGGCGCGCAGCCCGGAGAGCTGCGGAGGTGCGACGGTGCCTGTGAGCTGCTCGAGGGCGTCCATGCAGGCGAAGCCGTTCATGCCGTCGGTGACCTCGCCGAGGGCGGCGAGGACGTCCGCGCAGAACTTGTAGGGGCTCGCCGTGGAGAGGCAGACGCGCTCGGTGCCGTCGTTTGGTGTGGCGTCGAGCACGTGCTTGGCGACGGCGGTGTGCGGGTCGATGAGGGCGTCGAGCTCGCGCCAGGCGCCGCGAATGGTCGCGCGCGTGGCCTCGTCGTCGGCGCGGCCGCAGGAGAAGACCGAGCGGATCTCGTCCATGACGCGGTCGGGCACGGTGTAGACGCCCTTCTCGGCGAGGTCCGCCATGAGGGAGGCCACGAGCTCGCAGTCGCCGTCCGAGGCGAAGTAGAGCAGGCGCTCGAGGTTGGAGGACACGAGGATGTCCATCGAGGGCGAGATCGTCTTGTGGAAGTCGCGACGGCGGTCGTAGGTGCCGGTCGTGAGGAAGTCCGTGAGGACGTCGTTGGCGTTGGAGGCGACGATCAGGCGGCGGACGGGCAGGCCCATACGCTTGGCGTAGTAGCCGGCGAGGACGTCGCCGAAGTTGCCGGTGGGCACGCAGAAGGTGACCTCGTCGCCGATGCGGATCGCCTCGCGGCGCACGAGCTGGGCGTAAGCGTCGAAGTAGTAGGTCACCTGCGGTGCGAGGCGGCCGACGTTGATCGAGTTGGCGCTCGAGAGCGCGACGCCGCGCCCCGCGAGGCGCCCGGCGAGCTCGCGGTCGGCGAAGACGCGCTTGACCTGACCCTGGCAGTCGTCGAAGGTGCCGTTGACGGCACAGACGGCGACGTTGCCCCCGAGCTGCGTGACCATCTGGAGGCGCTGGATGTCGGAGACCTTGCCGGCGGGGTAGAACACGGTGACACCCATGCCGTCCACGCCCGCGAAGCCGTCGAGGGCGGCCTTGCCGGTGTCGCCGGAGGTGGCGGTGACGATCATGATCCTCTCGCCGTCGGCGCCGCGGGCCACGCCCATGAGCTGGGGCAGCATCTGCAGAGCGACGTCCTTGAAGGCGCAGGTGGGACCGTGGTAGAGCTCGAGCAGCCAGTCGGTGCCGAGAGGGCTCACCGGGCAGATCTCCGTGGTATCCCACTGCGGGCCGTAGGCGGCGCCCACGCAGCGGGCGATCTCGTCGTCCGTGTAGTCGTCGAGCAGCGTCCCCAGCACGAGGCGAGCCGTGTCGTGGTAGCCCTGGGCGCAGACCGCCTCGAGCGACAGGCGCCTCTCGCCCAGCTCGTCGGAGACGTAGAGCCCGCCGTCGGGTGCGATGCCGGCGAGAATAGCTTGCTTGCTTGTTACGGGATCGGCACTCGATCGCGTGCTGTGATAGAACGACATGGTGCTCCTCGTGTCTGGGCCGGGCTCGACTTTGCCTATCATAGCCGCAGCACGGGGCACGCTGCCCGACGGACACACACTCGAAAGATTGGACGCCCATGAAGATCGCCATCCTCGGCTACGGAACGGTCGGCCGCGGTGTCGACCAGATTATCGCCGAGCGCGTGGAAGGCGTCGAGGTGACGCGCATCCTCGAGCTGCCCGACCGCCTGAGCGACCCCCGCATGACCGCGAGCTACGACGAGGTCCTCGCTGACGAGGAGGTCGAGCTCGTCGTCGAGTGCATGGGCGGCGTCGAGCCCGCCCGCACCTACATAATGGCCGCCCTCGAGTCCGGGCGTCACGTGGTCACCTCCAACAAGGCCGTGGTGGCCGCCCACTTCGCCGACTTCGCGGCGGCGTCCGTCGCCTCGGGCGCCGGCCTCTTCGTCGAGGCGGCCGTCGGCGGCGGCGTCCCCTGGATCGCAAGCGTCGAGAAGGTCCGTCGCATCGACGACGTCACGTCCTTCTCGGGCATCATGAACGGCACCACCAACTACATCGTCGACGCCATGCGCAGGCAGGGGGCCGACTTCGCCGAGGTGCTCGCCGAGGCCCAGCGCCTGGGCTACGCGGAGCGCGACCCCTCCGCCGACATCGACGGCATCGACGTCCTCAACAAGACGATCATCTCGGCCTCCGTGGCCTTCGGCGTCGCCTGCGAGAAGGGCCTGCCCGCCTCGGGCATCCGCAACCTCACGAAGGCCGACCTGGAGCTCTTCGCCGGACGCGGCCGCACGGTGAAGCTGCTCGGCCGCGGCGTGTCCGAGGGCGGGCGCTACGCGGCGGCGGTCGAGCCGGTCGCCGTCGCGGCCGACTCACTCGAGGCCAACGTGCCCGGCAACTTCAACCTGATCACCGCGGTCGGCGCGACCGTGGGGGAGCTCAAGTTCTACGGGCAGGGCGCGGGGAGCCTGCCCACCGGCAACGCTATCGTCCAGGACGTGCTCGACTGCGTGAGCGGCGCGCGCCGCCCCGTCTACGACTTCACGAGCCCGCTCGCGTACGACCCCACGCTGCTACGCGCCGACTACGTGTTCCGCACCACGGCGGAACTGGGCGACGCCGAGCCCTACGGCCCGGGGGCCGTGGTCGTGCGCGACCTCACGGCCGCCGGCGCGCGCGCTCTTCTCGACGAGGCGCTCGCCACCGACCCCACGACGTTCATGGTCGCGCTGGCCGTCGAAGAGTAGCACCGACATGCTGAACCACCCAGGAAGGCTGGACCCACCACATGATCAAGATCGCTAAGTTCGGCGGCTCCTCCGTCGCGTCCGCCGCGCAGTTCCGCAAGGTCAAGGAGATCGTCGACGCCGACCCCGACCGCCGCTTCGTGGTGGTCTCCGCCGCCGGCAAGCGCTTCTCGGGCGACAACAAGATCACCGACCTGCTGCTGCTGGTGAACGCGCACATCCAGTACCAC
>CAUGFC010000120.1 GCA_959598545.1 uncultured Olsenella sp.
AGCGCGGAGAACGGGTATTCTCTAATTTCCGCAAGACGTCGGCAAGAGGGACGGGAGGTGGTGCGCGCGTGATCAGAGCGGTGCTCTTCGACCTGGACGACACGCTGCTGAGGCTCAACCTCACGGCGTTCATCGCCCGCTACGTGGCCGGTGCCTCCCGCCTGCTCGCCAGCGTCGCCCGGACGAGCCCTGTCGCGCTCGGCGTCCCCTACGTCCGCGCGTTTCTCGCCATGGACGCGCAGGACCGCGAGGACTCACTCACCAACGAGCAGCTCTTCAACAAGACCATGCTCGAGACCTGCGGCATCCCGCTCGACGACCCGGTGATCGCCGACCTCATGACCTATTACGAGGAACAGATCGTCCCCGACTTCTCGGGCGGCGTCGTGGCGGCACGCCCCGTGCCCGGCGCCCGCGAGGCCATCGAGGCCGTGCACGACGCGGGCCTGATCTGCGCGCTCGCCACCAACCCCACGTTCTCGCTCGCGTGCGACCGCGCCCGGATGGGCTGGGCCGGCGTGGACGAGAAGGACTTCGCGCTCGTCTCGACGTACTCGAACTCCACGCGCTGCAAGCCGAGCACGCGCTACTACCAGGAGTTTGCCAACCAGCTGGGCGTGCGGCTCGAGGAGTGCCTGATGGTGGGCAACGACGCCGTCCGCGACATCGTGCGCGACGGCTGCGGCCTGCGCACCGCCTATGTCGGCCACGGCCGCCCGCGCGGAGCCGTCTGGCGCGGCCCCATGGAGCGCCTGGCCCGCGAGCTGCCCGACCTCGTCGCCCGCCTGGACGAGCAGGACGCGTAGCCGCGCATTTCCAACAAATTGCGATGCTGCGTTCCCCCAGGGGCCCTCTGGAACGCAGCATCGCAGATCTCTGGCCGAGACGCCTAAAAAGGACGTCTCTTCTCGCTAATGCGTTCTTGTGAGCCCGCGGGAGAACGCAACATCGTGCGTTTCCGGCAATCTTCGATATTGCATGGGCGCAAAGCGCCGGGTTCGGCGGGTCATGCGCTTCCGGGTGACTTCCGCATCCCGGAGGGACCCCTCTCGCGCAAACCTTCTCGGTTTTGGGAAACAAGTTTATGCGGTAGCGGGAATCCCGGCGTTTTGAGATAAAATATTTTCCCACAGTTCGCGAGAGTGCGCTGAACCGGCTGCATACGAGCCCTTCTTGACGCGCAGACATAAAACCCGTTTCTCAAAGCCAGGTAGGAGCGGCGGGACGGCTCCGAGGAGGAATCGGCGGCCGCAACCACCCCAAAGGCGGCGCCCGGCACGTCATGCGCGACGTGCCGGGCGCCCGTCAGAGGCTGTGAGCCGTCCCTACACCCAGAAGAGCATCTTGTTGTAGGTGGGCACGGGCCAGTAGTCGGCGCCGCAGATGCGCTCCATCGCGTCGACCGGGGCACGCAGCGCGTCCATGGCGGGGAGCACCTCGTCGCGGTAGGCGTCGCAGCGCGCCTGCGGGTCGGCGACCTCGCGCGCGGCGACGTTTGCCTCCTCAAGCGCGCGCGCCGCCTCGTCGATCTGCGCGATCCCCTCGGTGAGCGTGCGCACGAGCTCCTTCTCGACCTTGGCGTCGATGCCGATCTCGGCCTTGGTTGCCACGCTCGTGGCGAGGTCGCCCGAGTAGTCGGAGAGCGCGGGCACGTAGAGGTGGCGCGCCATGTAGACCATCGTGTTGGCCTCGATGTTGAGAAGCTTGGCGTACTGCTCGGCCTTGGAGACGTAGCGCGCGTGGATCTCGGCCTCGTCGAGCACGTGGTACTTCTCGTAGAACGCCACGTTCTCGGGCTTGGTCATGCACGGCAGCGCGTCCGGCGTGGTCTTGAGGTTGGGCAGCCCGCGGCGCTCCGCCTCGGCCTCCCACTCCTCGGAGTAGCCGTTGCCCTCGAAGAGCACGCGCTGGTGGTCGCGCAGGGTGTGGCGCACCCAGCGCAGCGCGAGGTTGGTGAACTCGTCTCCCGTCTTGCCATCGAGCTTGGTGGCAAAGCGGTCGCACTGCTCGGCCACTGCGGTGTTGAGGACCACGTTGGGATCGGCCAGGTTCTGCTGGCTGCCGCACATGCGGAACTCGAACTTGTTGCCGGTGAAGGCGAAGGGCGAGGTGCGGTTGCGGTCGGTGGAGTCGCGCAGGAGGTCGGGCAGGGCGGGCACGCCCAGGTCCATGACCTCGGCCTCGTGGACCTCGGGCTCCTCCTTGTTGATGAGGGCCTCCACGATGGCGTGGAGCTGGTCGCCCAGAAAGACCGAGATGATCGCCGGGGGCGCCTCGTTGGCGCCGAGGCGGTGATCGTTGCCCGCGGAGGCCACGGAGGCGCGCAGCAGGTCGGCGTGCTCGTCGACGGCGGCCACGAGCGCGGCGAGAAACACCAGGAACTGCAAGTTCTCACTCGGCACCGCGCCCGGTTCGAGCAGGTTCTTGCCGTCGGCGCAGATGGACCAGTTGTTGTGCTTGCCGGAGCCGTTCACGTACTCGAAGGGCTTCTCGTGCTCGAGGCAGGCCAGGCCGTGACGGGTGGCCATGAGCTTGAGCTTCTCCATCGTGAGGAGGTTGTCGTCGATGGCGAGCGACCCCTGCTCGAAGATCGGCGCCAGCTCGTGCTGGGACGGCGCGACCTCGTTGTGCTTGGTCTTGACCGGGACGCCGAGCTTCCAGAGCTCGTCGTCGACCTCCTTCATGAAGTCGTTGACGGTCGGGCGGATGGCGCCGAAGTAGTGCTCCTCCAGCTCCTGGCCCTTGACCGGCTCGCAGCCGAAGAGCGTGCGGCCGCAGTAGACGAGGTCGGGGCGCGCCTCGTAGTCCTCCTCCTTCACGAGGAAGTACTCCTGCTCGGGGCCGATCGTGGTGAAGACGCGCTTGGGCTCGCGGCCAAAGAGCGCGAGCACGCGCTTGGCCTGCTGCTCGAGCACCACCTGCGAGCGCAAAAGCGGCGTCTTCTTGTCGAGCGCCTCGCCGGTGTAGGAGACGAAGGCCGTGGGGATGCAGAGGACCTCGTCCTTGATGAAGGCCGGGCTCGTGGGGTCCCAGGCGGTGTAGCCGCGGGCCTCGAAGGTGGCGCGCAGGCCGCCGCTCGGGAAGCTCGAGGCGTCCGGCTCGCCCTGGACGAGCTCCTTGCCCGAGAAGGACATGAGGATCGTGCCGTCGTTGATCGGCGTGAGGAAGCTGTCGTGCTTCTCGGACGTGATGCCCGTGAGCGGCTGGAACCAGTGCGCGAAGTGCGTGGCGCCCTTCTCGAGCGCCCACTCCTTCATCGCGTGCGCGACCTCGTTGGCGATGTCGAGGTCGAGCGGCTTGCCGTCGTCGATGACCTGGCGGAGCTCCTTGTACGTCGGCTTGGGGAGCCGCTCCTGCATCACCGCGTCGGTGAACAGCAGGCTGCCGTACTCCTGCGAGACCCTGTCCTTGCCCATGTGCGCCCCTTCTCTCGGCGGTGTGGCTTACGGCCGAATACTCTACGGGCCCATTGTTTCACAGCCGTTGCACCAACGTGAAGCGCGAGGCATGGTTTGGTTGCATCTTCAGGGCCATTTCATGGCGAGAAGGACACGGGGCCTCACAGCCAGACGAGCTCGGCGGGACCGTCCCCGGCGGGCTCCGGCGGGGAGTCGTCGCTCTTCGCGCCCCACTCCAGCGACTCCTCGAGCCACGGGCGCGGGGGCGTCGCGGGCTCGAAGGCGGCCTCATGGCCGTCCTCAAGCCACACGATGCCGTTCCTGTCGTCCGGTCCGCCCATGTCAGAGCCCCAGCGCGTCGGCAACCTCATCCACGCAGGCCAGCGCATCGGCGATCGCGCTCACCACGAGCGAGGACCCGCTGCGCACGTCGCCGGCGAGAAAGACCGGCGTGTCGCCGGCAGACGCCGCGCGATGCGCGCCCTGACCCGGCGCCGGCAGCCCGCGCTCCCCCACGCCCACGCCCAGGGCGTCCAGCACGCCGCGCTCCGGGCCCGTGAAGCCGCAGGCCACGAGCACGAGCTGCGCGGGGATCTCCCGCTCGCTGCCCGCCACGCGCTCGGGACGGCCGCCCGACCAGTCGAGGTCGGCGACTGCGAGGCCGCGCACCACGCCCGCCTCGTCGAGAAGGACCTCGAGCGTGTCCACGCCCCAGGAGCGCATCTCGCCGCCCATGAGCTCGATGGCCTCCTGCTGGCCGTAGTCCGTCTTGAGCGTGGCGGGCCACTCGGGCCAGCGCGTGGCACCCGGCCCCGGCTCGGCGGGACGCGGCAGGAACTCGATCTGCCGCACCGAGCGCGCGCCCTGGCGCACGGCGGTGCCGAGGCAGTCGTTGCCCGTGTCGCCGCCGCCGATCACCACGACGTCGAGCCCCTCGGCGCTCACGGAGGGCTCGCCTCCGTCGAGCAGCGAGCGCGTGGAGGCCGTGAGGTAGTCCACGGCCCAGACCACGCCACCCGAGGCGAGACCCTCCTCGAAGCCCGCCGCCGAAAGACCGCGCGGCACGCGCGCGCCGGCGGCCAGGACCACCGCGTCGGATTCCGCGAGCAGCTCCCGCGCCACGTCCTTCTCGGCCGCGTCCGTGTTCAGGCGAAACTCGATGCCCAGCTCCTCCATGAGCGCCACGCGGCGGGCGACCACCTCCTTGGGGAGCTTCATGTTGGGGATGCCGTACGTGAGAAGTCCCCCCGCGCGGTCCGCCCGCTCCACGACCGTCACGCGAGCCCCGCGGCGGGCGAGCTCCCAGGCGGTCGCGAGCCCGGCGGGGCCGGACCCCACCACGGCGACGCGCGGGGCGTCCGACGCGGCCGGCGAGAAGCGCCGGGGCCCGCCGTGCGCCCACTCCCAGTCCGAGATCGCGCGCTCGTTGTCGTGGATCGTCTCGGGCTCGTCGTGGCAGCCAAGGTTGCACGACGCCTCGCACAGCGCCGGGCACACGCGGCTCGTGAACTCCGGCAGCGGGGAGGTGAGCGCCAGCCGCTCCGCCGCCTCGCGCCAGAGCCCCCGGCAGACGAGGTCGTTCCACTCGGGGATGAGGTTGTTCAGCGGGCAGCCGCTCGGGCGCGCCCCGCCGAACGAGACGCCCGCCTGGCAGAACGCGAC
>CAUGFC010000121.1 GCA_959598545.1 uncultured Olsenella sp.
CGCGCCCGGGCGCCCCGCGCCGGCGACAATCCGCGGCTCCACGGTTTCTGCACAAGTGGAAAAGATGGGGGGCTACAGGCCCCTCCTGACGAGCTCGCACGCCTCTCCGAGCAGTGCGTCGCGCAGGGCGGCCGTGGGCGCCTCCGCGTAGACCCTCACCACGGAGCTGGTTCTCGACGGGCGCACCAGGACCCAGGAGTCGTCCTCGAACTGAAGACGCAGGCCGTCCGCGTGGGACACCTCGACCGGGACCCTCCCCGCCAGCTCGCCCGGGTTGAGCCCGGGGAGCACGTTGCGGAACGCCTGGCTCGCGGCCGGGTCGAGGCGCACGTCCCTTCTCGCGTAGCACATCGTCCCGACGATCGACTCGAGCTCGGAGGCCATGACGGACACGCTCTTGCCCGAGCGCGCGAGCATCTCCACGGCGAGCAGGCACACGAGCAGGCCGTCGCGCTCGCGCAGGTGCGAGGGCACGCACACGCCGCCGTACTCCTCGACGCCCATGACCACGTCCGACTCGAGCGTCTCTCTATATATCCTTGCGAAGCCGACCGACACGGGCGTGGTGACGCAGCCGAGGCGCTCCGCCTCGCGGGCGATGCACGCCGAGCAGGTGAGCGTCGTGACGACGCGGCCGTGCGCGCCGTGGCTCATCACGAGGTTCCCGAGCAGCATCGGAACGAGCACGCGCGCCGGCAGCAGCTCGCCGCGCTCGTCCACCACCGACGCCCGGTCCGCGTCGCCGTCGAGGAGCAGGCCCATGTCCGCCCCGTGGGCGACGACGGCCTGCTCGCACGAGTCGGCCCAGGGGTCGCGGGGATCAGGGTGAATCCCGCCGAAGTCATCCCGGGGCTCGACGTGGATCTCCACCACCTCGCACCCCAGCTCGGAAAGCAGGCGTGCGAGGTGCCCGGTTCCCGACCCGTACATGGCGTCCACGACGATCTTGGGACGGCGCGCCTCGATGGCGCCGCGGTCGACCCAGGAACCGAGGTCGTCGAGGTAGGCCCCCATCAGGTCGACCTCCTCGAAGGCGCCGCGCTCCGACGTGGGGGAAAGCGAGATGGCCTGCTCGACGCGGTCGAGGAACTCCCTGGAGACGGGACCGCCGTCAGCGCCTCGGACGATGACGCCGCCGTATTCGCACGAGCGCTCGCTCGCCGTCAGGACGACGGCGCCGACGGCGCGCTCGTCACGTGCGCACGTCCAGGCGACCGCCGGCGTGGGGCAGGCGCAGTCGGACACCCGGGCGTCGAGGCCGAACGAGGAGAGCACGCCCGCGACGAGGCGCGCGTGGTCCCCCGCCCCGTGCCGGGTGTCGTACCCGACGTAGACGGTCGCGCCGGGATGCTCATCGGCCCAGACCAGGCCGAGGGCGTCCGCGATGCGCGCGACGTTCTCGTCGGTGAAGGCGTCCTCGAAGCGGGCGTGCCACCCGTCGACGCCGAATCTGAGTATGTCCGCCCTCTTATCCAAGACGGGCAACGCCCTCCTCGCCAAAGGCCTCGAGGAAGGCCTCGCGCTGGCCGGGGTCCTCGAGCACCATGCGCGCGTTGGTGGCCGCCCAGGCGGCGGGCGTGCCGGTGTCGCAGCCCTCCGCGGGGTCGACGACCAGCGCGTACATCTCCTCCTCAGCGAGCAGGCGCTCCATGGCGTCCGTCAGCTGGATCTCCCCGCCCGCGCCCGGGCCCTGCGTGGCCAGCAGCTCCATGATCCGGGGCGAGAGCAGGTAGCGACCGACGATGAACAGATGCGAGGGGGCGTCCTCCGGCCTGGGCTTCTCGACCAGGCCCGTGACCTTCCAGATGGCGCCCTCCTGCTCGCCCGTGGCGTCCGTGCCCGGCAGGCAGCCCACGCACTCGCCGGCGATGATGCCGTAGCGGCTCACCTGGTCGGCCGGGACGGGGGCCACCGCGATGACGGAGGCGCCGCCGTGCTCGCGCGAGACCTCGGCCATGCGGACGCACATCTGACGGTCGGGCACGAAGTAGTCGCCGAGAAGGACGAAGAAGGGCTCGCCGTCGACCTTCTCGGCGGCCTGCAGGACGGCGTGGCCGAGGCCGCGGGCGACGTCCTGATAGACGAAGGAGACGGGCAGCGCGGATGCGGCGTGGACGCGGTCGGCCTCGGCGGACTTGCCGCGCTCGCGAAGCATGGACTCGAACCCCTCATCCACCGAGAAGTACTGCTCGATCTGGGGCTTCTCGTGGGAGTTGACGATGACGACGCCGTCGACGCCGTCGGGCTCGAGGGCCTCCTCGACCACGTACTGGATGACGGGCTTGTCTATGACGGGGAGCAGCTCCTTGGGAGAGCACTTGGTTGCGGGGAGAAAGCGCGTTCCGAGGCCGGCGGCGGGAATGATTGCCTTCATGTTCTTCCCTTCGGGTCGTGAGCGAGGGCCCGCCGTGCATATGTCCGGCGGCACTCACAACATACCCCAGAGCGGGCGCTTCATACAGAGGCAGTCCGCCAGCGGCGCCGCACGGGGCCGCTGGCGAGAAGGGCGCAGCCCCCTACTCGGGGACGACGATCCCCTGACGCTCGAGATAGCCGATCAGGCGCTCCATCGTGTCCTCCGAGAGGACGTGCTCCATGAGGCAGGCCTCGGAGTCGGCCGTCTCCGGGGCGACGCCGAGGTCGGACTCGAGGAAGATGCGCAGGGCGCGGTGCGCGCGCCAGACGAGGGAGGCGTACCTCCTCCCCTCCGGGGTGAGGGTCACGCGGCCGTAGCGGCTCTGCTCCACCATGCCCGCCTCCTTGAGCGTGGAGAGCGCCTTGTTGACGCTCGCCTTGGAGACGCCCAGCTGGTCGGCGACGTCGACCGAGCGCACGGAGCGCTCCGCCTCGGGCGACCCGGCGCAGGCGAGCCGGTAGATGGCCTCGAGGTAGTCCTCGCCGGCACGGCTGAGGGCGTGGTCGTCCCGATGCTCCGAGCTGCTCACGGCCCCTCCTAGTCCGTCTCGTCGGGCAGCTCGACGCGCCGGATGCGCGCGCCCAGCGACGCGAGCTTCTCGACGAAGCCCTCGTACCCGCGGTCGATGTGGTAGATGTCAGAGACGGTGGTGACCCCGTCGGCGATGAGGCCGGCCATGACCAGGGCCGCGCCACCGCGCAGGTCGGGGGACCTGACCTGCGTCCCCGAGAAGCCGTCGACGCCGTGGACGATGGCGTGGTGCCCCTCGATCACGATGTCGGCGCCCATGCGCTGGAGCTCGCTCGCGAGCATGAAGCGGTTCTCGAAGACGTTCTCGGTGATGACGCAGCTGCCCTTGGCGAGGGCCAGCAGGCACATAGTCTGCGCCTGCATGTCCGTGGGGAAGCCGGGGAACGGCAGCGTCTGGATGTCGGTGGGGACGAGCGGGCGGTCGCGCCAGACGGTGCAGGAGTCCGACCCGCGCTCGAGGGAGATGCCCATCTGCTCGAACTTCTTGAGCACAAGGCCGAGGTGCAGCGGAGCGAACCCGCGCACCGTGACGGGCTCACCCATGAGCGCGCCCATCGCGAGGAACGTTCCCGCCTCGATGCGGTCGCCCACGACCCTGTGGGTGACGGGATGGAGCTCGGAGACGCCCTCTATCTCGATCACGGGGGAGCCCGCGCCGGAGATCTTGGCACCCATCTCGTTGAGGAGGTTCGCGAGGTCCACGATCTCGGGCTCGCGGGCGGCGTTGTCGATCGTGGTGACGCCCTTGGCGAAGACCGAGGCCATCATGAGGTTCTCGGTGGCGCCCACGCTGGCGAAGTTGAGGGTCACGGTGTCGCCCACCAGCCCATGGGGGGCGCTGGCGTGGATGTTGCCGTGCTTGACCTCGAACTCGACGCCGAGCGCCTCGAGGCCGAGGATGTGCATGTCGATCTTGCGCGCGCCGATGTTGCAGCCGCCGGGCATGGCCACGATGGCCTTGCCGAAGCGCGAGAGCAGCGGGCCGAGGACGGCCGTGGAGGCGCGCATCTGGGCGACGAGGTGGTAGGGGGTCTCCCAGGACGTCACGCCGGAGGTGTCGATCCTGAGCTCGTGCTCGTTGACGACCTCGATCTCGGCGCCGATGTTCTTGAGGACCTTGCCCATGACGTGGACGTCCGCGATGTTGGGGACGTTCGTGAGCGTGGTGACGCCCGGCGCCATGATGGTGGCCGCCATGAGCTTGAGCGCCGAGTTCTTGGCGCCCTCGACGCGGACCTCGCCCGTGAAGCGGTGGCCGCCCTCTACCTGAATGACTTCCATGCTGCCTCCGTGTCTGGGGGCCTACGCGGTGCCGGCCCCCGCCGCATGCTTCAGCAGCAGGTTGCACCACCTGATCTTCTTCTCATAGTATGCCGCACGATGGTTGCCCTCGCCAATCTCGTCGAGAGCCTCAATCGCCTCGTCACGCGTGCGGCGGACGACCTCGGGGTCGATGTCGTCGGTGCGCCGGGCATGGTCGGCGAGGATGATGACGCCGTCGTGGTCGATCTCGGCATAGCCGCCGGAGACGACGACGTCATACTCGTGCCCGCCGTCCTCCTGACGAGCCCGCATGCGCACCACGCCGTCGCCGAGCGCCACGATCTCCGGAGCGTGCCCGGGCCAGACGCCCAGCTCGCCCGCATAGGTCACGAGGACGAGGTTGGCGACCGGGCCGTCGAAGAGCAGGCGGTCGGGACGCACGAACTGGCAGTTGAGCTCGGCCATGGGGACCTACGCCTCCGTCTGCTCGTCGGCCGGGGCCTCGCCCGCGCCCTCATCCTCGGCCTGCTCGGCCTCGGGTTCGGCGGGGGCGCCCGCCATGGCGGCGGCGCGGCGACGGACGTCCTCGATCGTGCCCGCGAAACGGAACGCCTGCTCGGGGAGGTCGTCGCACTTGCCGTCGACGATCTCGCCGAAGCTGCGGACCGTGTCCTCGACGGTCACGTAGGTGCCGGGGTTGCCCGTGAACTTCTCGGCGACGTGGAACGACTGCG
>CAUGFC010000122.1 GCA_959598545.1 uncultured Olsenella sp.
GACGTGGACGGCCCGCTCGCCATGCAGTGCGTGACGATCGACCACTCCGAGTACGTGGGCCGCATCGGCATCGGCCGCATCTACTCCGGCACGATCCACGCCGGCGACAAGATCCTCGTGGTGAAGAACGACGGCTCCCGCGCCATGAGCCAGGTCAAGCAGCTCTTCACCTTCGACTACCTGGGCCGCAAGGAGTGCTCCGAGGCCCAGGCCGGCGACATCGCCGCCGTCGTGGGCATCGACTCCACCGACATCGGCGACGTCTACACCGACCCCGACAACCCCGTCGAGCTGGAGCCCATCGAGATCGACCCGCCGACGCTCTCCGTCGTCTTCGAGCCGTCGACCAGCCCGCTCGTGGGCCGCGAGGGCGACATCGTGGGCGGTCGTCAGCTCAAGGAGCGCCTCATGCAGGAGCGCGAGAACAACGTGACCATGCGCATCGAGGAGCTCCCCGACAAGACCGGCGTCGAGGTCGCCGGCCGCGGCATCCTGCACCTCTCCGTCCTCATGGAAACCATGCGCCGCGAGGGCTTCGAGTTCCAGGTGGGGCGCCCGCGCGTGCTCTTCAAGAAGGACGCCAACGGCCAGATGACCGAGCCCGTCGAGCAGGCCGTCGTCGAGTGCCCCGGCGAGTACTCCGGCAAGGTCATCGAGGTCTTCGGCAACGCCGGCGGCACCATGACGAGCATGGACTCCGGCACCACCCAGACCCACCTCGAGTTCAAGATCCCCACCCGCGGCATCATGGGCCTCAAGAACCGCATCCTGAACGTCACCCACGGCGAGGCCGTCTTCTACCACACGTTCCTCGAGTACGGCCCCTTCGCCGGCGAGATCGGCGTGCGCCAGAACGGCGCGATGATCTCCATGAGCACCGAGAAGGCCGTGGCCTACGCGCTCGGCACGCTCC
The DNA here is from genome assembly GCA_959598545.1 of uncultured Olsenella sp. Taxonomy (GTDB): domain Bacteria; phylum Actinomycetota; class Coriobacteriia; order Coriobacteriales; family Atopobiaceae; genus Thermophilibacter. The sequence goes on from CAUGFC010000122.1 coordinate 914, forward strand.
AGGAGCGCGGCGCGCTGTTCGTGGGCCCCGGCGACGAGTGCTACGAGGGCATGCTCGTGGGCGAGCGCTCCAAGCCCGGCGACATGGTCGTCAACATCGCGCGCACCAAGAGCCTTGGCAACCAGCGCTCCTCCACCGCCGACATCGCTGTGCAGCTCACGCCCCCGCGCACGTTCACGCTCGAGGAGGCGCTCGAGTACATCATGGACGACGAGCTCGTGGAGGTCACGCCCAAGAGCGTCCGCATGCGCAAGCGCCTGCTCTCCGAGATCGAGCGCCGCAAGTGGGCCGTCCGCAACGGCAAGGTCAAGAAGTAGCGAGAAGGGCCTCGAGGCCCTTCTCGCCCGCTAGCGCCGCCGCGCGCGGCGCCGGGTAATCCGCACGATGCGCGCCGCGCGCCGGACGGGCTCGCTCACGCGCGGGCCGAGGTCGACGTCGGCCGGGGTCTGCACGTCGAAGCGCAGAGACCAGCGGCGCAGGCCGATCGTCACGGCGATGCACAAAAGTCCCGCCCACAGCTTGCTCACCGAGAAGAGGACCACGGCTGCGTAGTAGGCGGCGCTGCCGGCGAGCGCGCAGACGGCGTAGAGGTTGGAGCGCTGGAAGATGCGCGGTACCTCGCCGAGGAAGACGTCGCGCAGCATGCCGCCGCCGACGCCCGTCATGATTCCCATGAGCAGGCACGACGCGGGGAGAAACCCGTGGACCAGGGCCTTGTCGGTGCCGACGAGCGCGAAGAGCGCCACGGCGGCGATGTCCAGCCACTCCAGCAGGCCGCCGGCGCGGTCGAGCGGGCGCGGGAAGAGGAAGGCGACGAGCGCCGTCGCCGCGCTCGCGGGTATGGCGAACGGCGAGTCCAGCATGTAGACGCTGCCAACCTGCATCATGACGTCGCGGATGAGGCCGCCGCCCAGGCCGCACAGCAGCGCCAGACCCACGAACCCCACGGCGTCGAGGTGGCGCGAGCGCGCGACGGCGACGCCGCCCGCCGAGCCCACGATCACGGACGCGAGGTCGACCCACGTGGGCAGCGAGACGGCGGCAAGCTCCGGGTAGGTTGTGAACAGCTCTGGCACGGGCGCTCCTTCGGTGTCTCGGCCCACCCATTGTGGCGCATCGGGCGCCCGCCGGAGGCGAGAAACCCGCGCGCCCGACGTCCTTCTCGCCCCGCGCCCCGGTAAAGTTCTTCTCGCCAGCCGACGAAACATACGCTATACTGTCCGCTGCACCTTCTCATGGAGAGTTGTCCGAGTGGCCGAAGGAGCACGATTGGAAATCGTGTAGGCGCCTAAAGCGTCTCCAGGGTTCAAATCCCTGACTCTCCGCCAGAGCTTTCACGTGGCCCCGCAAGGGGCCACGTCACCCTTCGGAGGGGTGGCAGAGTGGTTGAATGCGGCGGTCTCGAAAACCGTTTACCCCTTCGGGGGTACGAGGGTTCGAATCCCTCCTCCTCCGCCAGAGCACGTCAGAACCGGTCCCTCGGGGCCGGTTTTTTGTTGCCGCGACGCGCGGGCGGCCGCTGGGGTACCCTACAGACAGGTGACCTCACGAAGGGAATCATGATGAATGACGCCGATCTCGAGGGCTTCCGCCCCGACCACTACTTCTCCCGCGCCTGGGCGCTCCTCACGCGCGACCGGGGCTGGATCAAGCCCGTGCTCGTCATGTCGGCCGCGGCGCTCGTGCCCGTGGTGGGCATGCTGGGCATCCTCGGCTACATCGTCGAGTGGGCCCGCCTCACGGCGTGGGGCGTCAACTCGTCCCCCAAGCAGCGCAACGTCCAGGTGGGCGGCTGCATCGCGAGCGGCGCGCGGGCCTTCGTGGTGATGCTCGTCTGGGGCATCTGCTGGGGCGTCGTTGGTGGCCTGCTCGTCATGGTCCCGCTGCTCGGCGGTCTGCTCTCCTTCGCCTGGACCATCGTCAACCTCTTTGTGAGCCTGGTGATCATGATCGCCGTCCTTCGCGCGACCATCTACCAGAAGATCGTCGCCGGCCTGCGCGTGACCAGGGTCTGGAGGATGGCCACGCACGACCTCGGCGGCGTCATGCGCGTCTTCGGCCTGCAGGTCGCCGGCGGCGCGCTCATCGCCCTCGCTGCCGCGATCGTGGTCATCGTCGCGCTCATGAGCGCGCTCCCGTCGCTCGTCTACTACTCCTCGTACCTCTACGACTACGGCTCCGTCATGGCCGAGGCGCTCCAAGCCTCCATCGCCCTCGAGCTCCTGGCGTCGCTCCTCGGCGCGGCGCTCCCCGCGCTTCTCGTGCTCTACGTCCTGGGCACCCCGGCGACCATCGTGCTGGCCATGCTCGTCTACACCGCGCTCGCGCTGTGGATGCGCCAGTTCGACGTCCCCTCGTGGGGCCGCGAGGAGGACCCGCTGCCGTTCGAGACGCGCGGCCCCTCGGACTGGGCGGCGGACACGCTGCCGCCCGTTGCCGCCCCGACGGCCGCCGAGCCCGCGACGGACGACGTTTCTGCCGAGGGCCCGGCGGAGGAGCCGGCCCCGGCGGACGAGCCCGCGCCCGCGGTCGGCTCCGAGGAGGTCCCCGCGGTGCAGGACGAGTCCCCGGTCGCCCCCGCCGACCCCGAGCCTCCCTCGGGCGACGGTCCCTCCGAGGTCCAGGACACCCCCTTCGAGTAGCCCTCCTTGTGGAGAACCTATGTGCGACGCCCTTCTCGCCCGCCCGGCGAGAAGGGCGTCCGGTGTCATCTGCCTCGGCTTTGTGAGCTGCGCGGCAGATAGCGGAAAGTAAACGTCAGATTGGCGTCATATCCCCCGGCTACCATCGCAGAGACGGGACGCGTGGAGAGTTTTGGCAGGTAGGCATTATGTGCTATGATGCTTCGCCGAACCTTTCCTGCTCCGGGCGCGCCTTCAGGTCCCGGAGCCATTAGCCCAGAGGAGGTGAACACATGAAGGCCTATGAACTGCTGTATTTTGTCGACCCCACGTGCAACGAGGAGACTCGCGCCGCCGTCATGAAGCGCATCGAGGTTGCGCTCGGCGAGACCGGTAAGGTCGACAGCGTCGAGGACTGGGGCAAGCGCAAGCTCGCCTTTGAGGTCGACGACCTGACGGAGGGCGACTACACCCTCATCAACTTCCACGCAGACCCCACGGTGATCGCCGAGCTCGACCGAGTTCTGCGCATCAACGACGCCGTGAAGCGCCACATGGTGGTGCGTCGCGTCGACAAGGACTAGGCATGGAGGTGGCGGGCCCGCGCCCGCAGGAGGGAGCGAGACATGAGCATCAACAGGGTTAACATCTCGGGCAACCTCACCAGGGACCCCGAGCTGCGCTCGACGGCGGGTGGCATGCCGATTCTCGCGTTCGGCGTCGCCGTGAACGACCGTCGCCGCAACCCGCAGACCGGTGAGTGGGAGGACGTTCCCAACTTCGTCGACTGCGTCGTCTTCGGCGCCCGCGCCGAGGCGCTCTCCCGCTTCCTCTCCAAGGGGTCGAAGGTTGCCATCGAGGGCAAGCTTCGGTACAGCTCCTGGGAGGCAAAGGACGGCTCGAAGCGCAGCAAGCTCGAGGTCATCGTCGACGAGGTGGAGTTCCTCTCCTCGAGGAACCAGCAGGGAGGCGGAGCACCCATGCAGCAGGCTGGGCCCTCCTACGCCGCCCCCGCCGCCGCGCCGCAGCAGAGCTACTCCGCGCCCGTCCAGACCCCGCCGTCGGCTGACGTCTACGACGAGGACATCCCGTTCTAACCACCGGCGGCCCCGCGCCGCCAACAGAAAGGCAAACAAGACATGGCTCAGCAGAAGCAGGATTTTCAGCGCCAGCCGCGTCGCAAGTACTGCCAGTTCTGCAAGGAGGAGACCGAGTACATCGACTACAAGGATGTGCAGCTTCTCCGCAAGTACATGACCGACCGCGGCAAGATCAAGCCGCGCCGCGTCACTGGCGCCTGCACGCAGCACCAGCACGACATCGCGCTTGCGATCAAGCGCGCCCGTGAGATGGCGCTTCTCCCCTACACCGTCCCCGTGGTCTCCAGCCGCGGCGG
>CAUGFC010000123.1 GCA_959598545.1 uncultured Olsenella sp.
GGATGGACGCGGACATGCGCCTTCTGGAGGAGAAGGGCAAGAACATGGTCTCGCGCCTCTCCGACCTGCGCATGCAGCTCTCCGCCATGGAGAAGCAGCGCGGCGACGCGGCCCGCGAGCAGGGCGACGTCTCCGGCGAGCTCTCCGACGCCGGCGTCCGCGAGCGCGACCTGCGCGCGACGGTCGAGGGGCTCTCGCGCGCCGCACGCGAGGCGAGCGAGCGCCGCCGTGCGATCGACGAGGAGCTCTCCGCGCTCACCGCGCAGGAGCGCGCCGCCCGCTCCGAGGCCGACCGCGAGACGCTCGCCTACGCCAAGCTCGAGGAGCAGATCTCGAGCGCCGAGGTGGAGGACCAGATGTTCGCCTCGCGCCTCGAGCAGCTCGAGGAGACCGTGCGCACCACCGAGGAGGCCCTCGCGGAGCGCGCCGGGCGCGCCGAGGAGCTCGCGGGCTCCCTCGACGACGCGCGTCGCCGCGAGCGCGAGCTCACGACCTCGATCGCGCACCTCGCCGAGCGGCTCGAGGCCGCCCGCGCCGAGCACGCCTCGGCCCAGGGGAGGCTGTCGTCCGCACGCGCCACGCTCGACGCGCTGCGCGCCGTCGACACCGACGTCGAGAAGGCCAGCCCGCTCGCCGCGGCCCTCGCCTCCGACGAGGGGCGCGTCCGCTGCCGCCTCGCCGACCTCGTCGACGCCGACCCCGCCATCGAGTCCCTGATCGAGCAGCTGCTCGGCGACGACCTCGCCGCGCTCGTCGTGGACGGCTCCGCCGACGCGGTCGCCCTCGCCGAGCGCGCCCTCGGCATGGAAAAGACCGACGGTCGCGCCGCGATCGTCTCTGCCGCGCTCGCCTCCGGGATGGCGGCGGGCGTCGACGCGCCCGGCACGCCGCTCGTCTCGCGCCTGCGCGTCTCCGACGCCGCCCGGCCGCTGCTCGAGTCCCTTCTCGGCGGCGTGCGCCTGGTGGGCTCCGCCGACGAGGCCGTGCGCGCCCACGAGGCCGCGCCCGGGCTCACCTACGTCACGACCGACGGCGTGACGGTACTTCCCGACGGCCGCGTCCACGTTGGCGCCGCCGCCACGAGCGAGGCCGGCGCCCTCGAGCGCAAGCGCCGCATCCGCGAGCTCGCGGGGGGCATGGGGGCGCTCGAGTCCGCCCTCGACGCCGCCGCGGCCGCCGTCGACGAGGCGGAGTCGTCCCTTACGTCCGCGCGCGAGCAGGTCGCGGCCTCCAAGGGCGAGGTCGCGCGGATCTCCGCGGAGCTCTCGTCGGTCACCTCCGAGCGCGGCCGCCTCGAGGCCCAGCTCTCCGGCGCCGCCTCCGAGCGCGCGCAGGTGACCAAGAGGCGCGAGGCCTCCGCCGAGCGCGCCGCCGAGGCACGCTCCCAGATCGAGGACCACCGCTCCGCCGCCCGCGCGGCCCGCGTGCTCGCCGACGAGCTCGCCGCGACGCTCTCCGAGCGCTCCGACGAGCAGCAGGAGGCCGCGGGCGCCCAGGGCAAGGCCTCCAAGCAGCTTTCCGACGCGCGCCTCGAGCTCGCCATGTGCGCCGAGCGCCGTGCGAGCCTCGAGCGCCGCGAGCGCGAGCTCTCCTCTCGCGTCCGCGAGCTCGATCAGCGCATCGACGCCACGAGGCGCTCCTCGCGGGCCCTCGAGGTGGTCCGCCTGCGCGTGGACCCGCTGCACGACCGCATGGACGCCATCCGCGAGCGCGCCCTCGAGTGGGCCGCGCGCCTGCGCGACCGGGCGTCGCTCGCCGAGGCGGACTCCGACTCGCTCAAGCGGACGATCGGCGACGCGCGCGAGGCTGTGAGTGCCGCCTCCGCCGAGCTCGAGTCCGCGCGCTCGTCCGCGACCGGCGTGAAGGTCGACCTCGGCAAGCTCGAGGTCCAGGTGCAGGCCGCCGTCAACGCGATCGTCGCCACGGGAGCCGTCCTCGAGGAGGCGCTCGAGTGCCCGGCGCCCGAGGACCGCGACGAGGCCGAGCGCCGTGCCGCCTCCCTGCGCTCCCAGATCGAGTCGATCGGCCCGGTCAACGCCGTCGCCATGGACGAGTACCTGCGCCTCAAGGAGCGCTACGACTACATCGACGAGCAGGTCACGGACCTCGAGGAGGCCCGGGCCTCGCTGCGCAAGATCACCGCCGCGATCGACCGCAAGATGCGCAACCGCTTCCTCACGGTCTTCGAGCGCGTGAACGCGAACTTCTCGGAGATCTTCTCGCTGCTCTTCCCGGGCGGCCAGGCGCACATCGAGATGACGGATCCGGACAACCCCTCCGAGACCGGCATCGAGATCGTCGCGCAGCCGCGGGGCAAGAAGCTCTCCAAGATGATGTTGATGAGCGGCGGCGAAAAGTCCCTCACGGCGCTCGCGCTGCTCTTCGCCGTCTACAAGGTGCGCACGGTGCCGTTCTACGTCTTCGACGAGGTCGAGGCGGCGCTCGACGACTCCAACCTCTCCAAGCTGCTCGACGCCATCGAGCAGCTCAAGGCCTCCACGCAGCTCATCGTGATCTCCCACCAGCGGCGCACCATGGAGCAGGCCGACGTGCTCTACGGCGTCTCCATGCAGGCCGACGGCGTGAGCCACGTGGTGTCCCAGCGAATCGACCGAGCCACGGGAAAGGTGGTTGATGCTTAAGATGGGCCTTCTCGACAGCCTGAAGGTGGGCCTCAAGCGCTCGCGCGAGGCCATCAACGAGATCTTCTACATGGGCGGCGAGGTCGACGAGGACTTCTGGGAGGACCTCGAGGACACGCTCGTCATGGGCGACATGGGCGCCGAGCTCGCGTTGCGCGTGACCGACGACCTGCGTGACCGCGCGGCCCGCGAGAACCTCACGCGCGCCGAGCAGATCCGCGACGCCTTGGCCCAGCGCCTGGCCGCCGAGTTCCCCGAGGCCGCGCGCGACCCGTTCACCGACGTCCCGAGCTGCGTGCTCTTCGTTGGCATCAACGGCGCCGGCAAGACCACCACGGTGGGCAAGCTCGCCGGGCGCGCCCGCGAGGCCGGGCTCTCCTGCGTGATCGGCGGCGCCGACACGTTCCGCGCCGCTGCGATCGAGCAGCTGCAGGTCTGGGGCGATCGCGCCGGCGTCGAGGTGATCACGCGCGAGCGCGGCGCGGACCCCGCGAGCGTCTGCTACGACGTGGTCGAGGTCGCCGAGAGGCGCGGCGCCGACCTCGTGCTCATCGACACCGCCGGGCGCCTGCACACCTCCTCCGACCTCATGCGCGAGCTCGCGAAGGTCGTGGGCGTCACCCGCAAGCGCTCCTCCATGCCCGTCTCGGTGGTCCTCGTCATCGACGCGACCACCGGCCAGAACGGCCTCAACCAGGCGCGCGAGTTCAACGACGCCCTCGAGCTCGACGGCCTCATCGTCACCAAGCTCGACGGCACCGCCAAGGGCGGCATCGCGCTCGCCATCTCCAGCCAGCTGGGACTGCCCATCTACCGCATCGGCGTGGGCGAGTCCCTCGAGGACCTCCAGACCTTCGACGCGCTCGACTTCACGCGCGCGCTCGTGGGCGAAGGGATGTGACCATGTTCAACTCTCTCTCCGACCGTCTCCAGGACACCTTCGAGCGTCTGCGCGGCAAGGGCCGCCTCACCGAGGACGACATCAACGTCGCGATGCGCGAGATCCGCATGGCGCTGCTCGAGGCCGACGTCAACTACCGCGTGGTCAAGGAGTTCGTCGCCCGCTGCAAGGAGAAGTGCCTCACGGCCGAGGTGCTCTCCTCGCTCTCGCCGGCGCAGAACGTCGTCAAGGTGGTGCTCGACGAGCTCACGGCCCTTCTCGGCTCCACGGACTCGCGCCTGACGCTCGCGCAGAACCGCACGCCCAACGTGATCATGCTCGTGGGCCTGCAGGGCTCGGGCAAGACCACGGCGGCCGCGAAGCTGGCCTACCTGCTCAAGGGGCAGGGGCACAGCCCGCTTCTGGCCGCGTGCGACACCCACCGCCCGGCGGCCGCCGACCAGCTCGAGACGCTCGGCGGCGAGATCGGCGTGCCGGTCTTCCGCGGGGACGGCAAGGACGCCGTCGCCGTGGCCTCCGGCTCGATCAAGGAGGCCGTCGACCGCCTCTGCGACATCGTGATCGTGGACACGGCCGGCCGCCTGCAGATCGACGAGGAGATGATGGAGGAGGCCGTCGCCATCAAGCAGGCCGTCCGCCCCGACCAGATCCTCATGGTCGTCGACGCCATGACCGGCCAGGACATCGTGAACGTGGTGACGGAGTTCGCCAACCGCGTGGACTTCGACGGCGTGATCATGTCCAAGCTCGACGGCGACGCCCGCGGCGGCGGCGCGCTCTCCGTGCGCGAGGTCACCGGCAAGCCGATCAAGTTCGTGTCGATGGGGGAGAAGCCCGACTCGCTTGAGGTCTTCCACCCGGACCGCATGGCCAAGCGCATCCTCGGCATGGGCGACGTCGTCGGCATCATCGAGCAGGCCCAGAAGGTCGCCAACGAGCAGCAGGTAGCCGACGCGGAGCGCATGCTGCGAGAGGGCTTCACGATGGACGACCTCCTCTCGCAGATGCAGCAGATCCGCAAGATGGGCGGCCTGCAGAAGCTCGCCGGCATGATCCCGGGCATGGAGCGCGCGATGGCGCAGATGCCGCAGGCGGCGAGCGACGAGCAGCTCACGCGCATCGAGGCGATCATCCGCTCCATGACCAAGGAGGAGCGCTCCCGCCCCAAGATCATCAACGGCCAGCGCCGTCGCCGCATCGCGACGGGCTCCGGCCGCAGCGTCCAGGAGGTCAACCAGCTCATCAAGCAGTGGGACGAGATGAACAAGATGATGGGCAAGATGAAGGGCATGATGCAGCCTGGCGCCGCCGGCAAGAAGAACCGTCGTGCGATGCAGCAGATGATGCGCAACATGGGCGGCGGAAGGTTCCCGTTCTAGCCCC
>CAUGFC010000124.1 GCA_959598545.1 uncultured Olsenella sp.
ACGAGCCGGACGCCAGGGCGATGGTCGCGAACGAGTGTCGCAGGTTCTTCATGCCCACCCACGGCAGTCTCAGCCGCCTGCACCACGTCTTGGCCCTGCCGGCGACCTGGTTGGGCCTGAGCTCGCACATGCGGCCGCGCCTCCTGCCCGCGGCGAGCTTCCGCAGGCGAAGCAGAGCGAAGCGGGGGAGCACGAGGACGCGGTCGCTCTTGGGCGTCTTGGTGGGCGTGGTGACCTCGCGCCCGCGCACGACGTGGACGCCCTTCGAGACGCGCACCTCGCCGGTCCGGTAGTCGACGTCGCCCCACTCGAGGGCGCACGCCTCGCAGCGCCTGAGGCCCAGCGCCGCGGCGCACAGCACCACCGCCTCGAAGGGTGCGCCGTAGATCCCACGCAGCAGCCTCCTCTCCTCCCTGGCGGTGAGCACGTCCGGCCTGTATGGCCGCTTCCTCGGAAGCTCGATCTCCGCGGTGGTCGGGTCCCACATCCGCAACCGCAGCTTCCGTATGGACCACCTGATGATCTGGCGCAGGGTCTTGTACGCCTTCTCCGCCGCTCCGGGCATGTCGAAGCCGTCCACCCACGCCTGGATGGCGTCCGGGTCGATGTCCTCCAGACGGATCCCCGCCCACCTTGGCATGAGGTGACGCCTGATCGCGCTCTCGTAGCCCTCCATCGTCGTCTCCCTCAGGCGAGCCCCCTTTGCCTCCAGATACGTCGCGCAGGCGTCCTCGAACAGCATCTCTGCCTCCAATCCACGTCGGAAATCCCAGGCGGAAATCGTCGCACGGGCTGCTCCGCGCGCCTGGGATTTTCCGGCGGCGTGAGCGGTCGCGGACCATGGGCGGCGGGGGACGAGGGTGCGAGACTGCCCCCGACCACGCGAGACGGGGGTGCCATGGAGATAGACGAGATCGAGCGCAAGCTCGCCAATCATGACGAGAGGATCTCGAAGCACGGCTTGGAGCTCGACGAGCAGCGCGAGCGCATCGTCCAGCTCGAGACGACGGACAAGTTCCGGGCCGACCAGATGACGCGCATCGAAGGCAAGCTCGACAAGCAGTCCGGGAAGATGGACACCCTCTCGGTGCAGATCTCGCAGGTGCAGTCAACGCCCGCCCGCGAGAAGGCGGACAAGTGGGACAAGGTCACGTGGTACGTGCTCACGGCCGTCCTGGCAGCCGCGCTCGGCGCGCTGGCAGCGGGAGTGGGGCTCGGATAGAGAGAGGAGGGGAGGTGGAGGAGTACGAGGGGACCAACTCGACGGAAGGCGTCGAGGAGGAGCTCGAGGCGTCAGAGGTGCCGCGCACCTACTGGCTTCCCGATTGGCTCTACGTCGCGCTGAAGTGGGTCGTGCTCGTCGGCCTGCCCGCGGCGGGCTCCTTCTATGCCGGCCTCGCCGGCGTGTGGGGCTGGCCGCTCGCGACCGAGGTGACGCAGACGTGCAGCTTCGTGGCGCTCTTCATGGGCTCGCTCATCGGCGTGAGCGCCGCGAAGGGCGCGCTGTCGAGGCGAGCTCGGTAGAACCGGCGCCGCCGACGGGCGGTGCCACACGCATGAGAGGAGAAGGAATGTCCACCAGGGAAGAGATGACCCCCGAGGAGATCGAGGAGTACCTGTCCGCGACCGAGGACGAGAACGCCATGGGCGACCGCCCGGAGGGCGAGTACGAGGACGGGGACGGAGAGAGCGAGCAGGTGATGGCGGAGTGAAGAGCTGGGATAACCTCGACGCTGACGTCGTCAAGCTGTTGACCAAGCACTACACCAAGGGTCGCAGCGGCCGCAGCATCGACAAGGTCGTGGTCCACTACAACGCGGGAAACCTCACGGTCGAGGGCTGCTACAGCGTCTGGCAGACGCGCGAGGCGTCCGCGCACTACCAGGTCGAGGACGACGGCCGCATCGGCCAGCTCGTCTACGACTCCAACACGGCGTGGCACTGCGGCAACTGGGACCAGAACTGCCGCTCCATCGGAATCGAGCACGCCAATAGGACCGACGGGACGATCACCGAGGCTTGCCTCGACAACGGTGCGCACCTCGTCGCCGCGGTCTGCAGGCACTTCGGGCTCGGCCGCCCCGAGTGGCTCAAGAACGTCTTCCCGCACAAGCACTTCTCGTCCACCTCTTGCCCGGGGCAGATCTACGGGTCCCAGAAGAGCGCCTACATCCAGCGGGCGCAGTACTGGTACGACAAGATGGGCGGCGGGAACCCCGAGAAGCCGAGCTCCGGCGGGTCCTCCTCGTCCGTCGGGAAGTCCGTCTCCCAGCTCGCCGACGAGGTGATCGCCGGCAAGTGGGGCAACGGGGACTCTCGCAGGAAGAAGCTTGAGGCCGCCGGCTACGACTACGACGCCGTCCAGGCGGAGGTAAACCGCAAGCTCGGGGTCGGCGGCGGCTCCTCCTCTTCTTCCTCCGTCGACATCGACCAGATGGCGCGCGACGTCATCGCCGGGAAGTACGGCAACGGCGACGCCCGCAAGAAGGCGCTCGGCAGCAGGTACGAGGCCGTGCAGAAGCGCGTCAACGAGATTCTGGGCGCTGGCGGCTCGTCCTCCGGCTCGTCGTCCTCCTCCAAGTCTTGGAAGGTCGGCGCGAAAGTCAAGGTGACGAAGCCCTACGACGAGCACGGCACGCACCTGGCCGTCTCCGGCACCTACACCATCATGGAGATCAGGGGCAGCCGCGTCGTGATCGGCCGCGGCGGAGCCGTGACAGCGGCGCTCCCGAAGGGCAACCTCAAGCTGGCCTAAGGAGGAGCCATGTCCAAGGCAACGAAGAACGCCCACATCGTCGACGAGCCCGCCGAGGGCCAGGAGACGATGTACCTCCACATCGACAACCCCGAGGCGCTCGGCGGCGGGGCCGAACCGGTCTCCGACGCGACCACGAGCGTCGCCGGAAAGGTCAAGATGGCCACCACCGTGGCCGACGTCTCCGCGACCGACGCCGCGGCCGCTGCGTCAGAGACCGTCACTAAGGCGGAGTTCGACGCCGTCGTGACGCTCGCTAACGGCCTCAAGGCCACCGTCAACGCCCTGCTCGCCGCGTCCCGCGCGGCCGGGCAGCTGCAGTCGTAGCGCGAGGCGTCGTTCTGCAACCAAGGAGGGGCCGCGGCCTTCGGGTCGTGGCCCTTTTCTTGTGTGCACTTTTGTCCTAACGTGACTTGAGATGGTTTCGAGTTGTCGGCGAATCGACAGTCCCGCCACAGTCCCAATCTCGGTTTTTACACAGGCTTGCGAGACTGATAGAATGAAAAATCCCAGTTGAGAGATAAGAAGAGAGCTTATGGAACATATCGAAGAGATGCCCAAGAACTACGATCCCCAGACCGCCGAGCCCGAGCTCATCGAGCGCTGGATGAGCGCCGGTTGCTACCAGCGCTCCAAGGGAGTGGGGGACTGCACCGTCGTCATCCCGCCGCCCAACGTGACGGGCATCCTGCACATGGGCCACGCGATGGACGACTCCATCCAGGACACCTACGTGCGCTACGCTCGCATGCGCGGGCGCTCCACGCGCTGGATCCTGGGCACTGACCACGCGGGCATCGCCACGCAGACCAAGGTCGACAAGAAGCTCAAGAGCGAGGGCGTCTCCCGCCTGGAGATCGGGCGCGAGAAGTTCCTCGACGCCTGCTGGGACTGGACGCGCGAGTACGGAGGCACGATCGTCTCCCAGATCAAGCGCATGGGCTGCTCGATCGACTTCTCGGACGAGAAGTTCACGATGAGCCCCGAGTTCTCCCGCGCCGTCCGCAAGGTCTTCTGCGACTGGTACCACGACGGCCTCATCTACCGCGGCAAGCGCATCGTCAACTGGTGCCCGAGCTGCTGCACCGCCATCTCCGACGACGAGGCCGAGTACCAGGACGAGAAGGGCCACCTGTGGTACCTCCAGTACCCGCTCGTTGAGCCGGTTGACGGCATCGACCACGTCACGGTTGCCACCACGCGCCCCGAGACCATGCTCGGCGACACCGGCGTGGCCGTCTCCCCGCAGGACCCCGAGAAGGCCAAGCTCGTGGGCAAGATGGTGCGCCTGCCGATCGTGGACCGCGAGATCCCGATCTTCTCCGACTGGCACGTGGACGCCGGCTTCGGCACGGGCTTCGTCAAGGTCACGCCCGCGCACGACCCCAACGACTACGCGATGGGTCAGGCCCACGACCTCGAGCAGATCAACATCTTCGACGAGCACGCCGTCGTGGTTGACGGCTACGGCGAGTTCTCCGGCATGAACCGCGACCAGTGCCGCGAGGCCGTGGTGGCGTGGTTCGAGGAGCACGGCCTCCTCGAGAAGGTCGAGGAGCTCGACCACTCCGTCATGCACTGCTACCGCTGTAACACCGCGCTCGAGCCCTGGCTCTCCGAGCAGTGGTTCGTCGCCGTTGACAAGCTCAAGGACCGTGCGACCGAGGTCGTGAAGACCGGCGAGGTCAAGTTCCACCCCGAGCGCTGGACCCAGACCTATCTCACCTGGATGGACAACCTCAAGGACTGGTGCATCTCGCGCCAGCTTTGGTGGGGCCACCGCATCCCGGTCTTCTACTGCGAAGACTGCGGCTGGGAGGACGCCCTCATGGAGGACACGGACGTCTGTCCCAAGTGCGGCGGACACCACGTCCACCAGGACGAGGACGTGCTGGACACCTGGTTCTCGAGCCAGCTGTGGACCTTCGCCACGCAGGGCTGGCCGGACGACACCTCCGAGCTCGCCGAGCACCATCCCACAAAGGTCCTCGTGACCGCGCGCGACATCATCGCCCTCTGGGTGGCGCGCATGATCATGAGCTCGCTCTACTTCACAGGCGAGGTGCCCTTCCACGACGTCTACATCTACGCCACGATCCTGGCCAAGGACGGCAGCCGCATGTCCAAGTCCAAGGGCAACGGCGTGGACCCGATGG
>CAUGFC010000125.1 GCA_959598545.1 uncultured Olsenella sp.
AACTCCCGTTGACGGAACCAGAATCCGCTGTCCTACCACTAGACGAAGTCCCAATTTGCCACTTCGCGCGCCTCTCAGCGCAAGGAAGTACTATACGGGAATCGTCCCGCGCGCGCAACCGGAAATTCTGGAGAAGTTATGCGGGGGCGGCTACCACCTGAGCCAGGCGAGAAGGGCCTCGCGCTCGTTGGGGACCTCGCCGGCCTTCACGGCCTCCAGGAGCTGGGCGAGCACCATGCCCACGCCGGGGCCCGGCTCGATGCCGCGCTCGGCGATCACGTCGGCACCGCGCACGGCCAGGTCGCGCGCGCGCCACACGCCGCCGGTCGCCAGCTCGCGGCGCAGCACCGCGCTCATGGCGTCCAGCTCGACGGCGTAGCCCATGCACGCGGGGGCCTTGGCCACCGCGTCGGCGCGCTTGAGGTCGAGAAGCGCGAAGGCCAGCGGCGGCGCCTGGCCCGGCGCCGCCGCCTCCAGCTCGGAGAGCATCCGCCGCATGGACGGCGCGCTCGCACGGATCTCGAAGTCGTGCAGCAGCACGAGCGCCGCCGCCCCGCGCGTCACCTCGCCTGGGATCGCCAGGCGGCCCATCACGCGGCGCGTCACCCGCGCGCCCTCCCCCGGGTGCCCGAAGAAGTGCCCGCGCCCCGAGACGTCCTCGCTCCAGCACGCGGGCTTGGCCACGTCGTGCAGGAGCGCGGCCCAGCGCAGCGCCGCGCTCGGACGGCCGCCGGCGAACTCCTCGACCCCCGCGCAGACGCGTGCGGTGTGCTCGAGCACGTCGTGGGCGTGGTAGGGGCTCTTCTGGTCGAACCCGGCCATGGGCGCGAGCTCCGGAACGGCGGCGGCGAGCACGGGGAGCTCGTGGCGCAGCGCCCATGCGACGCGTCCGGTGGCGAGAATGCCGTCCAGCTCCTGGCCGACGCGCTCCTGGGCGATCGCCGCCAGGCCCGACGCGCCCGCCTCGAGCGCCGCCTGCGTCGCGGGCTCGATCGCCGCGTCCAGCCGGCACGCGAAGCGCACGGCCCTCAGCACGCGCAGGGCGTCCTCCTCGAAGCGCTCGCGCGGCTCCCCCACCGCGCGGAGGACGCGCGCCGCGAGGTCCCTCTCGCCGCCGAAGGGGTCGAGCAGGCCGCGCTCGGGGTGGAAGGCCATGGCGTTGACGGTGAAGTCGCGCCGGGCCAGGTCCTCGCGCACGTCCGTGACGAAGCGCACCTCGTCGGGGTGGCGGCGGTCGGAGTAGGCACCCTCGACGCGATAGGTGGTCGTCTCCACGGGGCGGCCGTCAACGACGGCGGTGACGGTGCCGTGGGCCGTGCCGGTCTCGTGGACCTCGATGCCCGCGGCGCGCAGCACGGCCGCCGTCTCCTGCCAGGGGGCCGACGTGGTCACGTCGACGTCGTGCCCGGCGCGGCCGAGAAGGGCGTCGCGGACCCAGCCGCCGACGACCCAGGCCTCGTGGCCGGCGGCCTCGAGCTCCGCGAGGACGCGCCGCGCGTAGGCGGGCAGCTCGCGCGCCAGGCGCGCCTCGACGTCCGCACCCATGCGAGCCACCTCCCCCGCGTCCTTCTCTGCCCGTCGTCCTTCTCGCCCGATTCTAGCAGGAACGCCCCCGAGCGCCGCCACGGCGCCCGTGCTATGCTCGGCTCGTTAAGTCACGCGAGAAGGGATTCCTATGGACGAGAAGCTCACCGTCACCCCCGACGACCTCGCCGCCGCCAGCGCCGACTTCCGCGCCGATCGCGCCAACGTCGTCGCCAAGAACGCCGTCACCGCAAGCGGCATCCGCGCCGCCGCGCGCGTGCCTGAGACCGTGGGAGCCAACGCCATGACCTTTGACGTGGAGGTCCGTCAGGGGGAGCGCTGCGACCAGCAGCACTCCGGGCGCTGTTGGATGTTCGCGAGCCTCAACACCATGCGCCATCGCATCATCCGTCGCTACAACCTCAAGACCTTCGAGCTCAGCCAGACCTATCCCCTCTTCTGGGACAAGCTCGAGAAGTGCAACTGGTTCCTCGCCAACATCCTGGACACCCTCGACGAGCCGCTCGACGGGCGCCTGGTGAGCTACCTGCTCTCCGACCCGATCTGCGACGGCGGCCAGTGGGACATGTTCCGCAGCCTCGTGAAGAAGTACGGCGTCGTGCCCAAGGAGGCCATGCCCGAGACCGCCTGTTCACGCAACACGCGCGAGATGGACAAGTATCTGACGCGCTACCTGCGCGGATGCGCGCGGCGTCTGCGCGAGAGCGCGGAGGCGGGCGTGAGCGCCGACGACCTTCTCGACATGCAGCGGGAGATGATGGGCGACGTCCACCACTTCCTCGTTACCTGCCTGGGCGAGCCGCCCGCGCGCTTTGAGGTGCGCCTGCGCGACAAGGACGACAAGCTCGTGCTCTCCGGCAGCTTCACGCCCCAGGAGTTCTTCGCCGAGGCCGTGGGCATGGACGTCGACGACTATGTGAGCCTCATCTCCGCACCCACCGCCGACAAGCCCTTTGGCCACGTCTACACCGTGAGCCGCCTGGGCAACGTCGTTGAGGACGGCGGCGTGCGATACCTCAACCTGCCGATCGAGCGTCTCAAGGAGGCGGCCGTGGCGCAGCTGCAAGACGGCCTGCCCGTGTGGTTCGGCTGCGACGTGGACCAGAGCTACCTGCGCGCCGAGGGCATCATGGACACCGCGGCGCTCGACGTGGACGGCCTCTTTGGCTTCCCGGTGGAGGGCTGCCTGAACCGCGCGGAGCGCCTGGACTACGGAGAGTCCCTCATGACGCACGCGATGGTCCTCGAGGGCGTGAACCTCACCGCCGACGGCCACCCCACGCTCTGGAAGGTCGAGAACAGCTGGGGCAAGGACCATGGTCGCGACGGCTTTGACACGCTCTCCGACGCCTGGTTCGACGAGTACGTCTACCAGGTCGTCGTGGACCGCCGCTACCTCACGGACGATGAGCGCGCCGCCTACGACACCGAGGAGGCGCGCGTGCTCGCACCGTGGGATCCGATGGGCTCGCTCGCCCGTGTGCGGTAGGCCCAGCATCGCTCCCACGAGGTTTGGGTTCGCGATTTCTGGAAAACACGACTTGCTCGCGACAAAAGCCCTGTTGGCGTTTAGCTGATTCGGCCACGGAGCCTTAACGTGAACCCAAACCGGAAAACGGTTTGGGTTCATTTTACGCGCCGCAAGGGCTCTGATATTGTTTTTAAAACTAGTTACCTGCGGTTTTGTCGGAGGTCAGGGCAATCGCGCCCAAACCGTGAACCCAAACCTCCAAGAAGGGGGATTTCAGAACTCCGCGAAGCGCGGCTCGCCCGCGCGGGCGAGCTCCTCGCCGCCGGCCAGCTCGTAGACGGCCGAGCAGAACCTCTCCTCGTCGCCCGCACGGAACAGACACGTGAGCTGCACGTCCTCGGCGAAGAGCGACTCCGTCACGCGCCCGCCGGCGTCCGCGCACATCCGCGTCACGCGGTCGTAGAGCGCGTAGGGCAGCTGCACCCTCACCGGGCACACGAGCGTCATCTCGCAGATCGCGCCGTCCCTCTCGGCCGCGGCGACCGCGGCCTGCGTGGCGGCGGTGTAGGCGCGCACGAGGCCGCCCGGCCCCAGCAGCGTCCCGCCGAAGTAGCGCGTGACCACGCAGCACACGTCCGCGAGGCCCGCACCGCGCAGCACCTCGAGCGTGGGCATGCCGCTCGTGCGGCTGGGCTCGCCGTCGTCGGAGCAACGCTCGCGGCCGTCCGCGAGGATCCAGGCCGGGACGTTGTGGCGCGCGTCGTGGTGGCGCGCGCGGACCTCGGCGACGAAGGCCTCCGCCTCCGCCTCGGACCCCACGCGCCTGAGCTGGGCGATGAAGCGGCTGCGGCGGTCCTCGAACTCGCCCACGGGCTCGGCGCCCGCGCGCAGCGTGCGATAGCCCTCCCCCGTCACCGGACGCACCTGAGCAGCGGCGCTCCGGCGCCGACCTCGTCGCCCGCCGCGGCGACGACCTCCACGCGCGCGAAGTCGTCCGGGTTGGTCACGGTGACCACGACCGTGTCGTCCAGGCCGCGCTCGGCCATGAGCGCGCGGTCGAAGGCCAGGACCGGCTGGCCCGCGCGGACCGCGTCGCCCTTGCGGACGAGCTGGCGGAACCCCTCGCCGCTCAGCGCGACGGAGTCGAGGCCCACGTGCAGCAGGACCTCGGCGCCCTCCTCCGACCTCACGAGCAGCGCGTGCCTCGTCTTGACCTCGGCGGCGACCGTCCCCGTGACGGGCGCGTACGCGACGTCGCCCTCGGGCGCCACGCCCGCGCCGACGCCCAGCATGCCCTGCGAGAACGCGGGGTCGGCCACGTCGGCGAGCACGACGACGCGCCCCGCCACGGGCGCGCACACGGCCCCGGGGGCCTCGGGGGCGGGCACGGGCTCGAGCGCCGACCTCGAGCGGTCCAGAAGCGACGATCCGAGTTTGCCGAACAGACCCACGCGATGCCCTCCCCCACGCGCCGCGCGCGGCGGCGACCTTTTAAGCAAAGGTATTGTAGAACAAGCGAAGGCGACCGGCCCGCAGCGCCCTCATGGTAGAATCGCAGGCGCGAGGTGGGCCAGGCGACCGCGGGGCGCGTTCGCGCGCCATGAGGAAAGTCCGGGCTCCACAGGGCAGGATGCCGGCTAACGGCCGGGCGGGGTGACCCGACGGAAAGCGCCGCAGAAAAGAAGACTCCCACTGGCGGGCCGCGCCCGTTAAGGGAAAAGCTGAAACGGTGGTGTAAGAGACCACCAGCGTCGTGGCAACACGGCGGCTTGGCAAGCCCCATCCGGAGCAAACGCAAATAGGAGCGCCATGGTGTGGCCCGCACCGCGCTCGGGTTGCGCGCT
>CAUGFC010000126.1 GCA_959598545.1 uncultured Olsenella sp.
CTCGGCATAGACGAGGCGGCCGCGCGCAGACGCGCGGCGGACGAGCTCGTGCGGCAGCTGGGGACCTCCACCTCGCAGAACGTGAGGGCGCTTCTCGCCGTGGGCGGCGAGGGGGCGCCCGAGGACGTGCGCCACGCGGCGCGGCGCTGCGTGGAGGCCCTGATAGACGGAACGCTCGACGACGACCCGCTCGCGATCGTGGAGTCCTTCGTGGGGGGCGACGCGCTCGAGCGCGGCGTCGGCGAGGCGCGGGCGGCATTCCTCTCGCACGACCTCGAGACCGCGGAGAAGAGCGCCCGCTCCGCGCTCTCCCCTGTCGACGGCGCGGGCGTCTTCGCCGACGCGCCCGGCGTCGCCTGGAGGGCGTTCGGCACCTACGCGGACCGCGTGCTCTACAACCGACTCGCGGGCGGGCGGGACCTCCGCGCCCGACTCGCGCCGGACGCCTACCTCGAGGGCCACCTGATCGTCTCCGCCTGCGCGCTCGCCCGCGGGGACATGGGCGAGGCGCTCGCGCACGCGCGGCTCGCGTGCGAGGTCGCGCCCCTCTCCACGCAGGCGAGCCTGCACCTGTCGCAGTGCCTCGAGGCGAGCGGGGACGTCGCGGCGGCGGCCGACGAGCTCAGGCGCCTGCTCTCCCTCGCGCACGACGGCGAGACGATCGGCCTTGCGTACCTGCGGATGTCCCAGCTGCAGTGGCAGCAGGGCAACGTGCTCGCCGCCCAGGCGTGCTACCAGCTCGCGTGCGCACGGCTCGGGGCGCCCGTGCTGGTGGCGGGGCTCGCCGTGGTCGCCCTCATCGGGCGGGTCGGGGACGCCTCCGGCTCCTCCCTCACGGAGGACCAGGTCAGGAGCGCCCTCGTAGCAGAGGATATCCCGCTCGCCCCCACCGAGGAGGTGGGCGCGGTGCTGCTGGAGGCGTCCGGTGCCGCCATCGACGCGGAGCTCTTCGGCGTGGGGCGCGACCTCGTGCGCGCGCTCTGCTCGGTGCTGCGTGACGACGTGGTGCTGGGCGTGTACCGCTCGATAGAGGACGAGCCCGACCGATGAGCGACCCGCGGCAGCTGAGCCTCTGGCCGCCGTCCTTCTCGACGGCGATCTTCGACTTCGACGGGACGCTGGCGGAGACCTGGCCGCTCTGGCGGCGGGTCGACGAGATCTTCTTCTCCTCGCGCGGGCTCCCCTTCGACGAGGACGCCTCGACCACGCTCGCCACGCTCGGCTTCGCTGCGGGCGCGCAGTGGTGCGTGGAGCGCTACCGCCTGCGCGACGAGGTCGCCGACATCGTGGACGAGTGGAACCGCCTGGGGGCGGCGCTCTACGAGAACGAGGTCCGGCTGCGGCCGGGCGCCGAGGCCTACGTGCGTGCGCTCCGGTCGCGCGGGGTGCGCGTGGGCCTCGCCACCACCAACGACCCGCACGTCCTCGGCGCGATGCGCCACGTGGACGTGAGCGGGCTCTTCGACGAGGTGGTCTGCGGGCGCGAGGTCGCGCGCGGCAAGGACCACCCGGACATCTACCTCGAGGCCGCCCGGCGGATGGGCGCGGACCCCGCGGACTGCGTCGTGTTCGAGGACATCCTGCCCGGCACGCTCTCCGCGGCGCGGGCGGGCATGGCGACGGTGGCCGTGGCCAGCAGCGACCCACGCCAGCCCGCCGCGGAGCTACGCCGCGCCGCGGACCGCTGGATCGTGGGCTGGGAGGGCCTTCTCGGCTGACCGTCCCCGGGTGACGGGTTTTACGGTTTGCGACCGTTCTTCTCGCCCCACGGGCCGTAAAACCCGTCACTCGCCCGGGGCGCCGGCAGGAGACGACCCCGCCGCAAAAGCCTTTTGACAGACAGTCGGGCGCCGCTGTGGCATGCTTGGCGTCGAGAGGAGGCCCCATGACCGGACTCGACAAAGAGACGATCGGCCGGCGCGTGGCCGAGCTGCGCGATGCGCGCGGCTGGAGCCAGGAGGCGCTTGCCGAGCGCCTGCATGTCACGAGACAGACCGTCAGCAACTGGGAGCGGGGCAAGACACTCGTTGACGTGCAGAGCCTGGCGGCGATGGCGGAAGAGCTGGGGCAACCGCTGTCGGAGCTGCTGGGCGAGGAGCAGGTGCGGGCGGCTCGGCAGGGCACCGAGGCGGCGCGGCGCGAGCTCGCGATTGTCTACGTCGTACTGGCCCTGCTCTGGGTCCCCGCCATCGCGCTCGACCTCACCGAGCGCATGAGCGGCACGAACCTCCTCTGGGTCTGGTGCGCGCTGCTCGTCGTGTGCGCCCCGCTCGCCTGGCGGGCGTGGCGGCTCGAGCGTGACTACGACCTGCGCGTGACCCGCGAGGTGGCGCGCTTCATCGAGACCGGGGAGCTGCCCGCGGGCGACGAGCGCCCCAAGGGCCATCGCGTGCTCGGGCTCGTCGGCGCCGTCGCAATCTTCCTCCTCGTGGACGCGCTGCTGGACGTGTTCTTCTGAGCCCCGGGACGCGGCCGCGCTACAATGCGCCCATGGCGAGAAGAACCACAACCAGGACCCTGTTCGCGGGCGGGCCGGGCGGCGTCCCCGTCGAGGTGGAGCGCAAGCGCGTTCGGCGGCTCAACCTGCGGGTGCGCGCCGACGGCTCGGCTCACCTGTCCGTCCCCGCTCGCTGCCCGCTCACCGAGGCGCAGCGCTTCCTGGACGCGCACGAGACCTGGCTGCGCAACCATGTCCGGCGCCGGGAGGTACGCGCCGCCGCGCCCGACGACGGGCTCGTCCCGCTCTGGGGCGCGCTCGTGCCGCTGCCCGCCGGGACCGTCCCCGACGAGCTCTACCGCGCCGAGCTGGCGGCGAGGCTGCCCGAGGTAGCCGCTCGCATGGAGGCCGCGCTCGGCGTGCGCGCGAGCGGATGGCAGCTGCGCGCCATGTCCACGCGCTGGGGCTCGTGCACGCCGCGCACCGCGCGCATCCGCGTCAACGTGCGCGTCGCCGCCTACCCTCCCACCTGCCTGGACTACGTCGTGGCGCACGAGCTCACACACCTCCTGGAGCCGAGCCACGACGAGCGGTTCCATGCCCTTCTCGCCGGCGCGTACCCGGATGAGCGCGCCGCGCAGGCCCTGCTACGCCGCCCCGCGCGCGACGTCGCCGCCGATTCGTCGCCGATCGTTAACGCCGACGAAACAAACTCTGGGTAAGCTGCCCACACTCGTCTCCGAAAGGATGTCGTCAATGTCCCGTCTCGCGCACATCGCTCTTCTCGGCGCCCCGGCCGTGGCCGGCGCTGGCGCGTGGTGGTGGACAAGGACGACTCCCCTCTCGGACTGACGAGGCCGCTCACGCATACATAAGGGCCCTCGGACTCAGTTCCGGGGGCCCTTTTCTTGTGCGCGAAGAACCGACTGCGAAAGGAGCGCGTCATGACCGGCACCACCCCCTACCGCACCTACCTGAGCGAGCAGCAGATCCCGACCGCTTGGTACAACCTGCGCGCCGACATGCCCGAGAAGCCCGAGCCCATGCGGCTGCCCAACGGCGCCGTGGCCACCCATGCCGACCTCGCCCCCGTCTTTGCCGACGCCCTCATCGACCAGGAGCTCGACGACGACACGGCCTACTTCGAGATCCCCGATCCCGTGCGCGAGATGTACAAGGTCTACCGCCCGAGCCCGCTGTGCCGCGCGTACAACCTCGAGCGCGCGCTGGGCACGCCCGCCCACATCTACTACAAGTTCGAGGGTAACAACACGAGCGGCTCGCACAAGCTCAACTCCGCGCTCGCGCAGGCCTACTACGCCGCGGCGCAGGGCCTGACCAACATCACCACCGAGACGGGCGCCGGCCAGTGGGGCACCGCCCTCGCCGAGGCCGCGGCGCACTACGGACTTGACCTCGACGTCTTCATGGTCAAGTGCTCATACGAGCAGAAGCCGTTCCGTCGCAACATCATGGAGACCTTCGGCGCCACGGTGACGCCGTCGCCCAGCACCACCACCGAGGCGGGTCGCAAGATCCTCGCCACCCACCCCGACTCCTCCGGGTCGCTCGGCACCGCCATCTCCGAGGCCGTCGAGCGCGCGCTGCACGTGCCCGAGAACCGCGGCCGCTACCAGCTGGGCAGCGTCCTCAACCAGGTTGTGCTGCACCAGAGCGTGATCGGCCTCGAGAGCTACGAGGCCCTGCGCGAGCTGGGCGAGTACCCTGACATCGTGATCGGCTGCGCGGGCGGCGGCTCCAACCTCGGCGGCCTCATCGCCCCCTTCATGCGCGACAAGCTGCGCGGCGAGCGCCCCGACACGCGCTTCGTCGCCGTGGAGCCCGCGAGCTGCCCCTCGCTCACGCGCGGCCGCTACGCCTACGACTTCGCGGACACGGGCCAGACCTGCCCGCTGTGCAAGATGTACACGCTCGGCAACGGCTTCATCCCCAGCCCCGACCACGCCGGCGGCCTGCGCTACCACGGCATGAGCCCTATCGTCTCCAAGCTCAAGCACGACGGCTACCTTGAGGCCGTGGCGGTGCGCCAGACCGACGTCTTCGAGGCGGGCGAGAGGTTTGCCAAGCTGGAGACCATCCTTCCGGCGCCCGAGAGCTCGCACGCAATCCTCGCCGCCATCCGCGAGGCCGAGAAGTGCCGCGAGACGGGCGAGGCCAAGACCATCCTCTTCGGCCTCACGGGCACAGGCTACTTCGACATGGTCGCCTACGACAAGTACAACCGCGGCGAGATGAGCGACCACGTGCCATCCGACGAGGAGCTCGAGGCAGGCTTCGCCACGATCCCGAGCATCCCGGGGATCCAGTAGCGAGAGCGGGCGGGGGGGGGGGGGGGGGGGGGCGCGCCCCCCCCCCCGGAC
>CAUGFC010000127.1 GCA_959598545.1 uncultured Olsenella sp.
CCTTGGCCAGGCGCGCGTACTCCTTGGGGTCGGAGACCACGGCCGGGTCCATGAGCTTCTTCTCCAGCTCCTCGTAGGCCTGGATGATCTTGAGCAGCTTGTCTCGCATCTTGTTTCTCCCTGAGTGAGTCTCTAGCCTTTCTATCATACCCCGAGCGGCTTGTGAGACACTAGACGCATCCTGCACAAAGGGAGGCACCATGTCTGATTCCGAGCGCGAGCTGGACACGGGCGCAGAGGACGAGAAGGACCGCGCGGCCCAGCCGGCCGACGCCCCCGAGCAGTCCACCGAGGAGCTCGACCGCCCCGAGGCGGAGCGCACCCTGCGGCGGCCCCTCGCGGACGAGGACGCGCCGCGGCGTCCGGACGGGCGCGCCGAGGCGCCGCGCCTGCGCGACGTCGGCCGGACGGCCGGCAACTACGTGCGCGGCCGCGTGGCGCTCGTGGCCGGGATCGCACGGCGGCACCGCGCCGTGACCGGGACGCTCGTCCTCATGGCCTGCGTTGTCGTGGCGCTTCTCGGGATCGCGTTCGTGCGGGCGGCCACCCTGCCCGACGCCGCGACCATCGAGTCCGACGCCCGCGAGCTCCTGGGAGTCCCCGAGTTCTCGGGCGGGACCTACGGGACGGACACGCCCCTCGTGGCACAGGGCGTCGAGGTTCGCTCCCTCGCGCGCGCCGAGACGGCTCCCGAGGGGGCGGGCGCGGCGTTCGGAGCCTCGGGGTACGCCACGGCGGAGGTCGTGGTCACCTACGGCGGCCAGTCCGTGAGCGCCACGCGTGCGGCGACACTGAGCTACGCGCTCGTCGACGGCGCCTGGTCCGTGCTGCCCGGGGTCGAGGACGGCGGGGTGGCCTGGCACGCGACGGGCGGCGTGGACCAGGAGAAGGTCCTGCTCAACGCCCAGACGCTGCTCGCCCGCGCCGACGAGGCCTCCGGCGAGGGCGAGCCGAGCCTCGCCGCCCTCTACTCCGACGCGAGCGCGGCGGTGGGAGATGACTCCTTCGACGAAGACGCCCAGACGGACACACTGGAGCTCACGTTCGCGCGCGGCGACGCGTTCCTCTCCTATGAGTGCCAGCTCACCGTGACCTTCTCGTTCGCGCAGGCAAGCGGCCAGTGGAGCGTCTCCGACATGAGCGTCTCCGAGGGGGCGCGCACCCCCGTCCTGGACTCGCTTCTCGGCGCCTGGGAGGGCGCGTTCCAGAGCCAGGAGACCGACGGGGCCAAGTGCCTGGCGGGACGCGGGGCGGGGCTCACCGTCAACGTCATCGGGACGAGCGTCAGCGACTCTGCCGTCATGCTGTCCGGCGAGCTGAGCGGCGTCGCCCACTACCACGCCCACCCGTCCGACGACAGCGAGTCCTGCGAGGGCGACCTCGCGTTCGAGAACGTTGCGTTCCTGGCACGGCTGACCGGGGACGGCACGGGCGACGGCCCGCTCGAGTTCGTCGCCACGCTGCCCGAGGACGTGGGCGGCACGGTGAGGCTGACGCTGCGCTTTGGGACGGAGGACGACCCCGGCCGCGTGGAGGCGCTGGTGGAGAGCTCCCACACCTACACCGACACGATCCTGTTCATACCGCACGAGCGCACGGCCACGTACACGGACGAGTTCGTTCTGTCGCGCACGGAGTAGCGGGCGCACGGCGACGCGAGGTTCTTCTCGGCGGGCGGACGGCGCGAGCGCTCGCACATATCTCGGAGTTTGAAAACCGTCGCAAGCCCGCGAGCTGGGGAAACGCGAT
This sequence comes from uncultured Olsenella sp., assembly GCA_959598545.1. GTDB lineage: Bacteria > Actinomycetota > Coriobacteriia > Coriobacteriales > Atopobiaceae > Thermophilibacter. The sequence continues at coordinate 1,750 of CAUGFC010000127.1, forward strand.
TTCAACCGGTTTTGAACTCTGAGATATGCACGAGCGCTCGGCCCGGATCGCTGCCGGCGCGCCGGTCGCGGCACAAAAAGGCGCCCCCGCGGGCGAGAAACCCGTGGGGGCGCCGGACGTGCTCGGGGCCTTTGCTACTCGGCGGCCTCGGTGGTCTCCTCGGCGACAGCCTCGGCAGCGGGCTCCTCGGCGGGAGCGGCGGCAGCCTCGGCCTCGGCCTTCTTGGCGTACTCGGCGGCACGCTTGGCCTTCTCGGCGGCCTTGGCCTCCTTGGCGGCCTTCTTGGCGGCGGCCTCCTCGGCGGCCTTGGCGGCCTTGGCGGCCTTGGCCTCCTCGGCCTTCTTCAGCTGGGCGGCAGCGGCGCCACCGAACTTGTCGGCGAAGCGCTGGACGCGGCCGCCGGTGTCAACGAGCTTCTGGGTGCCGGTGTAGAACGGGTGGCACTTGTCGCAGAGGTCGACGCGCATCTCGCTCTTGGTGGAACGGGTGGTCCAGGTGTTGCCGCAGGAGCAGCGGACCTGGCACTCCACGTACTCGGGGTGGATACCTTGCTTCATGGCAGGACTCCTCTTCTTCGGCCCTGGTTTCCGACCAGGGCAGGGGTTCGTCTTGGTTCCGACCAAGACACAATAGCTGTATGACTATATCAGAACGGACATGGTACGTCTGTGGAGATTTGCAGAGCGTCAGAGAGACGCCGTGCTTAAGAAATCGGGGTCGTTGCAGGTCGATCGCGCGCGGGCGCTTAGGATTATGGGGCTGTTGCAGGTTCGGCGGCGAGAAGACCGTGGGGCCGGCGGATAAGCCGCAGGTGAGCGTTTCTCTGCCCGTCGTTCTTCTCGCCAGTGCGACCTCAGAGGGTGCAACAATCCCAGAACCCTAAGCGCACGGGAACGACCAAGCTGCAACGACCCCGATTTTCTAAGCGTGACCCGGTCACGCTAAGATAGGGCGAGAAGAACGTCCGCCCACGGCCCGGGAGACCCCATGTTCCTTGCCATTGACGTCGGCAACACGCAGTCCACGCTCGGCCTCTTTGACGAGGGGGGCGCGCTCGTGCGCGGGTGGCGCATGTCCACCAACGCCACCGACACCTCCGACATGCTGCACTCGCGACTGTGGGGCTACTTCGGCAAGGACGGCCTCGAGCTGGGCTCCGTCACCGACGCGGGCGTGGCGAGCGTGGTGCCCACGCTCGAGCGCGCATGGCGGCGCTGCCTCGAGACGCATCTCGGGCACGACCCGCTCGTCGTGGGCGCGGGTCACGACTGCGGCATGGAGATCGCCATGCCCAACCCCCGCCAGGTGGGGGCCGACCGCATCGCCAACGCCGTCGCGGCCCGCACGACCTATGGCGCACCGGTCATCGTCGTGGACTTTGGGACAGCGACGAACATCGACGTGGTGGACGCGAGCGGCGCGTACCGCGGGGGCGCCATCTCACCGGGCCTCATGCTCTCGGCGAACGCGCTCTTCTCGCGCGCGGCCAAGCTCGCGAGCATCCCGGTCGAGGCGCCCGAGCACGCCCTCGGCGACAGCACCGAGGCCGCGCTGCAGTCGGGCCTCGTGATCGGGGCGGCCGCGCAGGCGGAGGGGCTCGTCGCGCGCATCCGCGCGGAGCTCGGCGCGCCGGACGCGACCGTCGTGGGGACGGGCGGGCTTGCGCGCACCGTGGCGCGGGCGACCGACGTCTTCGACGCGATCGACCCGGACCTCACCCTGCGCGGCATCCGCGAGATCTGGCTCTGGGAGCGCGGCCGCGCGTAGCAGGCCGTAGGCGCACGGTCCTTCTCGCCCCCTCCCCTTCCGGGTGTGTACGAGGTTGCGAGATTGATATGGTACCTTGCAATCGGAAATCCGCTGGTAGACGCATTGCCGGGAGGGAGATCAAAACTACAGCTTCGTACACATCCGGAAGGGAGGGGCTGGCGAGAAGGGCGTCGCTAGACGTAGCGCAGGCGCGCCTGCTCGGGGGCGACCTCGAGCTCCTGGTTGCCGTTCTCCAGGCGCACCGTCGCACGCCCCCACACGTCCACGGCAGAGAGCGTGCCCTCGCCGATCACGCGGTCCCCGCGCAGGACCTCGACCCGCTCCCCCATGCCGAGAAGGGCGTCGAAGTAGTCGGAAAGCACCGGCGCCAGCGGGCCGGCGGCGGCACGGCCCTCCGCGACGCTCCGCTCCCACGCCCGGACGGCCTCGCGAGCGGCGCCCTCGAGCGCGGTGGCGTCGAGGTCCCTCCCGGCGTCCCAGACGAGGTCGCAGCGAACGAAGACGCCCCCGTCGTCGTAGCCGGCGCGGGCGTCGACGCTCACGAGCGGCTCACCGCCCGCCGTGACCACCTCGTGCGGCCAGCGCACGCGGGCGCCCAGCTCGCGGGCAACGGCGAGCGCGCACACGTGCGGCACGCCCGTCATGTGGCCCATCGGCACCGCCGGGCGCAGCGCGAAGGACGTCCCTACTCCCACGCGACCTCCCCCAGGTCCGCCGTCACGTGGCCGACGCGCTCGTCGCGCGGGGTCACCGCGATGCCGGCGTGGGCGAGGAAGCGCTCCGGGTCGTGCATGAGGTCCTCCATCGGCACGATCACGTAGTCGCGCTCGCCGAGGCGGGGGTGCGGCAGCGTGAGGCGCGCACCGGCGTGGGTCTCCCCCTCCACCCAGACGAGGTCGCAGTCGATCGTGCGCGGCCCGCTGCCCGGCCTCTTGGCACCGGGACGGGGGGCGTCGTCCTTCTCGCCCTTCGGGCGGATGCGGCCGAGCTGGTCCTCGACCTCGAGCAGCTTGCCCATGAGCACGAGCGGGTGGAGCTCGGTGCGAATCTCCGCCACGGCGTTGGCCACCGGCGTGGCGATGCCGTAGGCGGGCTCGGTCTCGTAGGCGTGGCTCACGCTGACCACGCAGGTGAGCGGGATCTCGTCGATGAGCTGGGCGGCGCGGGCGAGGTTGGCCACGCGGTTGCCCACGTTGGAGCCCAGGCTCACGAAGCCCTGGCGCGCGTCCTTGTGCG
>CAUGFC010000128.1 GCA_959598545.1 uncultured Olsenella sp.
GGACCCGGCCGGGATCTGGGTCCGCGTGGCGCAGCTGGGCTGACGGGGGACCGACGCCGCACCCTGAGCCTCGGGGAGGTGGCGCGTATGTCCACGCAGAGGCAGAACACCAGAAGGTTCAGGAGGCTCAAGCAGGAGTTCTTCGAGGACTGCCGCAGGAGGCGCCCGGTATGCTGGCTGTGCGGCCAGCCCATCGACTACGACGCCGAGCCCGGCACCACGCCCGACTCGCTCACGCTCGACCACCGCTACCCCGTGAGCAGGAGGCCCGACCTCCAGGAGGACCCGGGCAACTTCGAGCCCGCGCACCTGAGCTGCAACGCTCGGCGCGGCGACCGCGACCCGCACGACAGCCTCGGGACGCTCTCCCGGGACTGGGCGGGCGCCCTGAGGGGGGAGGGGCGGTGAGGGATCCGAAGACCCCGTCGACCGGCCTACCTCCCGCGTCGCCCTCGGCCTCTCTCCCCGGCGTCTCCCCTGAAAGACTGGCCCGCGATCATCGGCCGTCATCCGCCCCCGGAGCGGCGAATCGGGGCGATCTTCGGTGAACTTCGACGCGAACGAGGGGGCCAACTTCGACCGCCTGCGCGAGGCCGTGAACGCCGCCGCGCACCTCCGCGACGACTCCGGCAGGCTGCTCCCGGAGTACTCCGCCGCGGTGTCCCTCGCCATGACGCTCGCCGCCCGCGTCGACGCGCTCGAGGCGAGAGGCTGGGTGCGCGAGGACGGCAAGTCCGACACCACCACGGCGGGCCAGTACCTCCGCGCCCTGGAGGCGCTGGGGCTCACCCCGCCAAGGCAGAGGCCCGCCAAGGCGCAGGCGCCCGCGAAGGCCAAGCCCGGGAGGGGCTCGATAGCCGACTTCCGGGCACGCAACATCCGGGTGGTGGGCGAGTGACGCCGGAGGCGTCGGCCGAGGAGACGCTCGTCGTCTTCGCGGACGAGCCGGGCGGCCGCGGCATCGGTCGGGCGGTCCCGCGCGTTTGGACCAGGCCGCTGCGGGAGCTCACGCCGGAGACCTCGCTCGGCTTCGAGGTCATCGAGTTCGCCCGCGAGTACCTCGGCATCGAGCTGAGGCCGTGGCAGCGGTGGCTCCTCATCCACGCGCTCGAGCTCAACGAGGACGGGACGTACCGCTTCAAGAAGGTCATCGTCCTCGTCGCCCGCCAGAACGGGAAGACGCTGCTCGTGAGCGTGCTCGCGACGTGGTGGCTGCTCGTCGACTCCGCGCGCCACCCGGACATGGTCCCGCCCGTCAAGTTCAAGGTCGTCGGCACCGCCCAGAACCTCGACATTGCGCACGAGCCGTGGGACCAGGTGCGGCTCTGGTGCAACCCGGAGCCCCCGACCGAGGAGGAGGCCGAGGAGGCGATCCCCGAGCTCCAGGCCGAGACCCTGCGCGTCTCCGACACCAACGGCAAGGAGTACATCCGCGCCCGCAACCTCGCGAAGTACGAGATCAAGGCCGCCACGAACTCCCGAGGCAAGCCCGCGGCGCGCGTCCTCATGGACGAGCTGCGCGAGCAGAAGACGTGGGACGCCTGGAACGCCACCAGCCAGACGACGAAGAGCTTCTGGTCGGGGCAGCTCTGGGGCACGTCCAACGCCGGCACCGAGAAGTCGGTCGTCCTCAGGAAGCAGCGCGACGCCGCCCTCAAGGTGGTCCGCTCCTGGGAGGACCTCGTGGACGGAGAGGGGATGGACCCCGGGGAGTGGGCGGACGCCCACGACAGGGGCATCGCGATCTTCGAGTGGTCGGGCCCCGACGGCTGCGCGCTCGATGACGACGGGGCGCTCCTGCAGGCGAACCCCTCGTGCGGGTACGGCGGCATGACGCTCCGCTCGCTCAAGGCCGACATCGACGGCATGACCGAGGCGGGCTTCCGCACGGAGGTCCTCTGCCAGTGGGTCACGGCGGAGGTCAAGCCGTACGTCGACCCCGCGGCGTGGGACGCGTGCTGCGACCCCGCGAGCTCCATCGCGGAGGGGTCTCGCGTGGTGCTGGCCGTGGACGTGTCGGCCGACCGCAGCACCGCGTGGGTCGCCGCGTCGGGCCTTCGCGAGGACGGCCTGCCGCACGTCGAGGTCATCGCCCGCCGAGACGGGACGCTCTGGGTGCAGGCCTACCTGCGGAGGGTGCGCGAGGCGTGGCCGGAGGCGCGAGAGGTCGCCCTGCAGTCCCGCGGGTGCGCGGCGGGGGACTACTCGGACATCCTCCTGGAGGACGGCTGGGTCGTCCACGGCATCGAGGGCAGGGACCTCGGATCCGTGGCCGGCGGCCTGCTCGACCGCGTGGTCGACGGGACGCTCAGGCACCTGCCCCAGCCTGCCGTCGAGCGCCAGGTCCGCATGGCGGTCACCCGCCGGCTGGGCGAGGTGGACGTCTGGAACCGGCGTGACTCGGCGGTGCAGATCTCGGGGCTCGTGGCCGAGTCCGAGGCCCTCTGGGCACTGGAGCGCTGCGAGCCGCCGGCCGAGGAGCGGAGGGGTTCCGAGCACCCCTTCACGGTCATCTGACGGAGGAGGGCGATGGGTCTCTCGAACAGGATCGCGGCGGCGGTCGCCGCCTTCAGGTCCGCGGAAGGCGAGGCGTCCGCGCGATCGGCGGAGATCCCGCCGTCGGGCGCGACCGAGCAGACCGCCGCATTGTCGATGGGGTACGGCGGCTCCCCCGCCGACGCGTGGAGGCGCGAATACGCCGTTCGAACGGTCGTGGACTTCGTCGCCCAGAAGATCGCCTCGCTGCCGTTCCACGCGTACCGGATGGCGCCCGACGGCGACCACGTGCGCGACACGACGGGCGAGCTAGCCAGGCTCGTGGCGGATCCCTCGATCGTGCCGTGCGAGACGCGCTACCGGCTCTTCCACTCGCTCATCGTCGACACGATGCTCTCGGACCGCTTCTGCTGCATCGTGTCGCTCGACGACGACTACGACTGGAGGCTCCGCCGCGTCCCGCCATCGCACTTCTCGGTCGACTACGACTCGCTGGGCGAGCCCACGCGGGTGAGCGTCTCGCTCCCGACCATGACGCAGACCTTCGATCTCCCGGACCCGCGCGTCGTGCTCTCCCTCGGCTTCGGCGGGGACTGCGGGTCGCCCTTCCCCGTGACGCGAACCCTGAGGCCACTCCTCGACGAGGCTCGCGAGCTCGCCTCCTACAGGAGGCAGGTGGCGCGCAACGGCGGCAGGCCGTCGGCCTGGGTCAGCCGTGACAAGGACGCCCCGAGGTGGTCGAGCGAGGAAGCCAGGAGCGAGTTCGTCCAGGGCATGCGCGCCTATCGCAAGGGCGGCGGGCAGGAGGGCGGGTGGCCACTCCTCGAGGACGGCATGCAGATCCACACGTTCGACGGCTTCAAGCCGGTCGACGTGGCCGACCTCGACGCGCGCGACAAGATCAACGTCCAGGTGTGCAACGCCTACCACATCAGCCCCGAGAACGTCGGCTTCCGCACCGGGAACAAGTCGAGCATACAGGCCTACAAGGAGCAGCTCTGGAACGTCGAGCTGCGACCCTACATCGTCGCCTTCGAGCAGGCGCTCAACAAGTCGCTGCCCAGGGCCCTCGGCGAGGAGGGCTCGTGGGTGGAGGCAAACCTCGACGCTCAGCTCCGGGGGACCACCACGGAACAATACCAGGCGCTGAGCACGGCCACGGGACGGCCGTTCATGGCCACGGACGAGGCGCGCAGGATCGTCAACCTGCCGACCCTCGGTGACGGCTACGACCGACCCATCACGCCGCTCAACGTGACCGAGGGTGGCCAGCCGTCCCCGCAGGACGGCGGGCGCACCCAGAACGCCCAGGAGGGCGCGAGCCCCAACGGTGAGGAGTGACATGGAGCTCTCACACAAGTCATTCGAGGTCAAGGCGGCACCCGAGGAGGGCGAGGGCGTCTTCAAGGGCTACGCGTCCACATGGGACCGCGACCTCTACGACGACGAGATCGTCAAGGGCGCCTACGCCGAGTGCCTGAAGGCCGACTTCAAGGGCACGGGCGAGGGCATCCCGATCTACTGGAACCACGACTACTCGACGCCGATGAACCTCATCGGCCAGTCCGTCTCCGCAGTGGAGGACGAGAGGGGCCTCGCCTTCGTCGGAAGGCTCGACCTCGAGAGCCCCGAGGGGAAGCGCGCCTACGAGCACCTCAGGGCGGGCCGCGTCCACCAGATGTCCATCGGCTTCCTCGCGCAGGAGACCGCGTGGGTCAAGTCGGACGGCGACCACTACCCCCACCGAGAGATCCGCAAGATCAGGCTCTTCGAGGTCTCCCTCGTGACCATGGCCGCGAACCAGCAGTGCGAGGTGGACGAGGTCAAGGCGCTCATCGCCGAGTACAAGGCCGGCCGAGCGCTCAGCGCCTCCAACGAGGAGAAGATCCGCTCGGCAATCGAGTCGCTCGAGGAGGTCCTCGCCTCGCTCGACGACCCGTCCGGCGACGACGGGGAGGAGTCCGACGAGGACGGTTCCGTCGACGAGGCCGACGGGGCGGACGGAAAGTCAGCGGACGGCCGCGCCGAGGCGCGCGCCGCTGAGATAGCAGGGCTCGCCGAGTTCTTCGGCGGCAGGTAACACCCAGAGAAGGGGGAAGCGCATGTCCATCAGGGACCGCATCGCCGCCGAGAAGAAGGCGGCACAGGCCATCCTCGCAAAGGGCGAGGAGAACGTCACCGACGAGGAGCTCGCAGAGCTCAAGTCCCACAAGGAGGAGATCGAGCGCCTCGAGGCGCGCGTCGAGCTC
>CAUGFC010000129.1 GCA_959598545.1 uncultured Olsenella sp.
CGTATCGCCTCATGGCGCGCGCGGGCGGCGCGGCGCTGGCCTACTCCGAGATGGTCTCGTGCGCGGGGCTCCACTACGGCGAGAAGAGCTGGGAGCTCGTGGACCCCGACTCGGCGGAGCCGGAGATCGCGGTCCAGCTCTTTGGCTCCAAGCCGGAGCTCTTCCGCGAGTCCGCGGAGCGCGTCGCGGCGCGCTTGGGCGAGAGGCTCGCGCTCATCGACATCAACATGGCCTGTCCCGTGCCCAAGGTGACCAAGAAGGGCGAGGGCTCGGCGCTGCTTGAGAGCCCCGCGCTTGCCGCGGAGATCGTGCGCGCGTGTCGCGAGGGGGCGCCTGACGTGCCCGTGACGGTGAAGATCCGCCGCGGCCGCTCCATGGGGCAGGAGGTCGCGCCCGAGTTCGCACGGGCGATGGAGGACGCGGGCGCGGCGGCTGTGGCCGTGCACGGGCGCTTTGCCGCGCAGATGTACCACGGAGAGGCGGACTGGGGCGTCGTGAGCCGCGTCGTGGACGCGGTGGGCATTCCCGTCATAGCCTCCGGCGACATCCTCTCGCACGACGCCGCGCGGCGCGTGTTCGCGGAGACCGGCGCCACGGCCGTGATGGTCGCGCGCGGCACCTACGGCAACCCGTGGGTCTTCACGGGCCACGAGCCGAGCGTCGCCGAGAAGGTCGCGGCGTTCGAGTGTCACGTGCGCCTGCTCGACGCCACGGGCGCCCACCTCAAGCGCGCCCGCAGCCTTGCCGGCTGGTACTTCAAGGGCATGCCCGACGCGGCCCGCTGGCGAAACGCGGCCATGAGCTGCGTGACGGCCGACGAGTTCCTTGCCGTGGCCGCCGAGGTGCGCGCACATGTCTGTCCCGAGACCCGCGGCTAACGTCACGTCGAATCGGGTACAATGCAGGTGCCGGGAGTCGCGGCGTAGAATTCGGCTCACGTGTACGTGTAGCCTCCGAGGGCGACGGGGCGCGCAAGCGTAGAATATCGTCCACGTGTTGCGGGGCCTGCCTTGGCGGGCCCCGTTGTCGTATGGGAGGACGATGAGACTCGTATCGATTGCCGACGATTACGTTGACCTGCTGTCGTCACGAGACAGGGAGTTCATGCAGAAGCATGGCAGGCCTTGCGTCCTTCTCGTGAGACTGAGGTTTCGGGGCAGGCGACACGACTTTGCCGTTCCTCTGCGGTCGAATATTGCGCCCAACGTACCAAAGGAACAGTATTTTGCCCTGCCGCCCCGTCCCTCCACTCGCCCAAGGTGCAGACATGGAGTCCACTACATAAAGATGTTCCCGGTTCGGCGCGACCTCGTCAGGAGATTCAGGACTGAGGGCAATGCGTACTACGAGAAGCTCGTTGCCATACTCGACGCAAATCAAAGTCGGCTTGTAAGGGAGTGCCAGGCTTATCTCGATGGGTATGAGAGACTCGGCAAACCGCGCTTCGCTGTTGATCTGGACAAGGCGCTCGAGCTGATGGAGAGCATATGACAAGCGCCCTCTACCTGCACGTGCCGTTCTGCGCACGCAAGTGCGCGTACTGCGACTTCGCTTCGTGGGCGACGCCTTCGGGCGACCCGCTCATGGGCGCGTACGAGCGCGCGCTCGAGGCGCAGCTGGACGAGGTCGCGTCTCTCGGTCTGCTCGAGGGGTGCGAGACAGCCTACGTGGGCGGCGGCACGCCGACGCTTCTGGGCGAGAAGGACCTCGGCTCGCTGGTCGAGAAGATCATGGGTGTCGCACGACCCTCTGAGCTCACCTGCGAGGCCAACCCGGACTCGCTCACCGACGCCGTCCTTCTCGCCGTGCGCGAGGCCGGGGCCACGCGGCTCTCGATTGGCGTGCAGAGCCTGGACGACGGGGAGCTTTGCGAGCTCGGCCGCCTGCATGACGCGGCGTGCGCCCGCGAGCGCGTGACGGCTGCGGTGGCGACGGGCCTCGACGTATCGGTCGACCTCATGTGCGCGATGCCGAGGCAGACACCGGAAAGCTGGAAGTGCTCGCTTGAGGGTACGGTCGCGCTTGGCGTGGGCCATGTGAGCGTGTACCCGCTCCAGATCGAGGAGGGAACGCCGCTCGAACTCCGCTTCGCCGCCGACCCCTGCGCATGGAACGACCCTGAGGTTCAGGCTGAGAGAATGACCAAGTCTCAGGCTGCACTCGAGGCTCAAGGCTATCGTCGCTATGAGGTCGCAAGCTATGCGCGCCCAGGTAAAGAGTGTCGTCACAACAAAGCCTACTGGACAGGTTTACCCTATCTGGGTCTGGGTACCGGAGCTTCGAGCATGCTCGACCTCGAGGGTTACCTAAGACTTATGGCCGCCTGCCCGCAGCTTCCGGCGGCTACGTCGGATGCCCTTCGCGTCCGGCTCACGGTCGAGACGCCCCGTCGCGAGCTTGCCACCGAGCCGCGACTCCCCTCACTGTCCTTCTCGCTCGAGTTCCTGACCGAGGCCCAGGCCGTCGCCGAGGACCTCATGCTCGGCGCGCGTCTCGTGGAGGGGCTGCGCCCCGAGCTCGTGACGCGCGCCCGCGGGCTCTTCGGCGCGCGGTTCGACGACACCGTCGACGTCCTTCTCGCCCGCGGTCTTCTGGTCGAGAGGAGCGACCGGCTCGCGCCCACCCAGCAGGGCTGGCTCCTCGGCAACGAGCTCTACGGCGCTCTCTGGGACCTCGCGCCCGCCGAGGTCCAGACCGCCAGCTGCTAGTTGGCGCGCGCCCCTTGCGCCGGGGCCACAAATGCGCGATGCTAGCAGGACAAACTCCGTCGAGAGGGGATTGTCATGCCGGGCAAGCGCACCGACGTCATCAGCTGGGACGAGTTCTTCATGCGCGTGGCCGTCGCGGCCAGCCTGCGCAGCAAGGACCCCAACACGCAGGTCGGGGCCTGCATCGCCGACACCAACCACCGCATCCTCTCGGTGGGCTACAACGGCACGCCCTCGGCGCTCAACGACGACGAGTTCCCCTGGGGAACCGACGAGGACCCCCTGCACGACAAGCACAACTACGTCATCCACGCCGAGGCCAACGCGATCCTCAACTACCGCGGCTCGCTCAAGGACATGACCGAGGCCACGGTCTACGTCACGCTATTCCCCTGCCACGAGTGCGCGAAGACCCTCGTGCAGGCCGGCATCGGCGAGGTCGTCTACCTTGACGACAAGTACGACGGCACCGAGGACAACCTCATCTCCAAGAACATCCTCCAGCGCTGTGGGATCGCCTATCGCCAGATTGCGCTTTCTGAATAGAGGCTGTCGGGCGCGGTTATACTAAGAGGGTTCTGAGCACCGCGCATACGGGAGACCCGCCACATGGCATCGATGAACGACAAGGACTACTACGCCATTCTGGGCGTCGAGAAGGACGCCTCCACCGACGACATACGCAAGGCCTTCCAGCAGAAGGCGCGCAAGCTCCACCCCGACGTCAACAAGGAGTCCGACGCCGAGGAGCGCTTCAAGGAGGTCTCGGAGGCCTATGCCGTGCTCTCCGACCCCGAGAAGCGCCAGCGCTACGACGCGATGCGCTCCGGCAACCCCTTCGCCGGCTCCGGCGCGCCCACCCAGCCCGGGGGCTACGCCGACCCGTTCGGCTTCGGCGGCAGCCCGTTCGGCTGGGGGCCCTTCGGCGCCGCGACCTCGCGCCGCCGCTCCCGCGCGTACCGCCCGCGCGCCGGCGCGGACGTCGTCTACGAGCTCACCGTCGACGCTGAGACCGCGGCCAAGGGGACCCGACGCGGCGTCACCTACCAGCGCTACGTCTCCTGCGACGCCTGCCACGGCTCGGGGTCGGTCGCCTCGGACCACGCCGCCACCTGCCCGACCTGCGGCGGGCGCGGCTCCATCACCGTCGACACCGGCCTCTTCGGCGTCATGGCCAGGACCTGCCCGGAGTGCGAGGGCACCGGCCGCGTCGTCGCGAGCCCGTGCTCGGCGTGCGGCGGCTCCGGTCGCACGATCTCCGCCAGCGAGGTCGTCGTGGACATCCCGGCGGGCTCGCACGACGGCGGCGAGGTCCGCGTCGCCGGGATGGGCAACGCCGGCACCAACGGCTCCACCGCCGGCGACTTCGTCTGCCGGGTCTGCGTCCCGGAGGAGCGCCTCAGCCGCGGGCAGGTGACCGGCTTCAACCTCATCGGCTTCGGGCTGCCGTTCCTGGCGCTCGGTTTGCTCACCTCGTCGCTTTCCGCCAACGCCGTGTTCCTCGTGATCCTGTTCGTGTTCGGCGCCTACCTCGTGGCGCGCGACGGGGTCAGGCTCGCACCGCGCTGGTGGCGCAACGCCGGCGTGGCGACGCTCAACGGCCTCACCAACGGTCTCGTGATCGCGCTTTTCTTCGCCGCGATGTTCTCGTGCGCCATGAGGCCTATGATTGGCTTCTACTACTAGGTTTTTCTCGGCGCCCGGCCGCTCGTGCCCGGGCGCCTTTCCGTGGGTCGAGAGTTCGTTCAGGGAGATTGGGAACGTGGAACCGAAGAGGGACTACTACGAGGTGCTCGAGGTGCCTCGTGACGCCGACGCAAGGACCATCAAGCGCGCCTTTCTCAAGAAGGCTCGCACGCTGCACCCGGACGTGAGCGACGCGCCCGACGCCGAGGAGCGCTTCAAGGAGGTCAACGAGG
>CAUGFC010000130.1 GCA_959598545.1 uncultured Olsenella sp.
CGAGCTCGGCGGACGTGGACTACACGGCGCTGACCAAGCTTCGCCCGCCCGAGCAACAGGGCTGACGGAGCGCTCCATTGGCATGCGAGCGGCGCGGAGGGGACTTCCGCGCCGCTTTTCATCGAGTCTGTACTTTTTGGCGGAAATGTGAAATACAGACTCGGCGCGCAATCTCTCTACCAGCGCATTTATTGAGCGGAATCGAGTCTGTACTCAGCCCGCCCGGGCAAAAGTACAGACTCGGCGTCCTCAGGACAGCGCACGGGCCACGCGGGCGCGGAACTCGCCCAGGAAGCGCGGAACGTCGACGGTGAGCGCGACCTCGCAGGTCTTCCCCTCGTCGCGCAGGCGGTCGGGGTCGCAGACGGTGCGCCCGCGCGTCGGACCCTCGAGGTCCACGCGCGGGTTCGTCGGCAGGCAGCCCACGAGCGAGGGGTCGATCGCCGCCGCCACGGCAAGCGGGTCGTGCAGTGCGCAACCTCCCATCAGTGGGTTGTTCTCCTCGTAGACGGAGATGTAGTGGTCGGTCACGTCGGCGAGGAAGATTCCCGCGGGAGTTCCCAGCTCGCGCCAGGCGCCCGTGTCGTCGCGCGCGAGCACCGCCTGGTGCGTCACGTCGAGGCCGACCATCCGGGTACGCAACCCGCCGCGCAGCACCGCATCCGCGGCGGCGGGGTCATTCGCGACGTTGGCCTCGGCGCAGGGCGTCACGTTGCCTGGCACGGCGAGCGCCCCGCCCATGAAGGTCACGCGACCGAGCGCGTCGGCCAGGCCGGGAATGCTCGCGAGCATGTGGGCGAGGTTGGTGAGCGGGCCGGTGGGAACGTAGACGAGCTCGGCGCCGTCCCTCTCCGCGCAGCGGAGCTCGTCGCGCAGGAAGGCCACGCCGTCGCCCGGCGCGCAGCGGCACCGGCCGGAGACCGGCTGGTCGCCGAGCCCGTTCTCGCCGTGGATGCGCCGCACGGCAGCCGGGGGCACAAACGGGGACGTCGCCGCGAGGGCACGGTCGGCCCCGGCGAGGACGGGGACCTCCGGGTGGCCCAGCAGCTCGAGCAGCGCGCACGTGTTGCGCACCGCCGTGCGCATGGTCACGTTACCGTAGGTGCAGATGACGCCGACGAGCTCGACCTCGGGGCTCCCAAGCGCATAGGCGAGCGCCAGCGCGTCGTCGACGCCCGTGTCCAGGCCCAGGACCAACCTCTTGCGCGCGCCGCTCATCGCAGGGCCTCCACTTCCGCCGCCGTGGGTATGGACGGCTGGGCCCCGAGGCGGCTCACGGCAATGCCGGAGGCCAATGCGCCCCAGCTCATAGACTCGACAAGCGAGAAGGACCGCGCACGCCCGGCCGCGAGCGCACCGATGAAGGTGTCTCCGGCACCCGTGGTGTCCACGACGGTCGCGGGGGCGGCCGGCACGCGGACGGACTCGCCGTCGGCGCCCAGGGCGAAGGAGCCCGCGGCGCCGAGCGTGATCGCCACCGCGCCCGCCCCCAGTTCGCGCAGACGGCGCGCGGCGGCGAGGCACGTTGCGTCGTCCACGGGCAGCACGCCACACATGGCCTGGCACTCGGTCTCGTTCAGGCAGACGAGGTCGACGCACGGCCAGAGGTCATCCGGCGCGGGGCGAGCCGGCGCGGGGTTGTAGATCGTGTAGAGGCCAAGCTCTCGGGCGACGCGCAAGGCGGCCTCCGTGGCATCGGGGTCGCACTCCCCCTGGGTCACGAAGACGTCGTCCTTCTCGCCAATGCGCCGCAGTTCAGCGACCACATCGTCGGCCGTGAGGGCGTGGTTTGCGCCCGCGTGCAGGACGATGCGGTTCTCGCCGTCCGTGCGGAGGATAACGGCGACGCCCGTGGTCACGCCCTCGACGTGCCGGACGAGTGAGACGTCCGCCCCCGCCGTCGCAAGGCCGGCCGTGAGCTCCTCGCCGAAGCCATCGACACCCACCGCGGCAATCATGCGGACGTCCGCTCCCAGCCGAGCCGCGGCGACGGCCTGGTTGGCGCCCTTGCCGCCGGCAGCCGTAATGAAGCCGGAGCCCGTCAGCGTCTCCCCGGCGGCCGGCACGCGCGGCGCGTCGACGGACAGGTCCATGTTCATGCTTCCGAAGACGATGACCTTGGGCATGGCGACCTCCCCGCAGCCGGCTACTTGACCTCGATGAGCTCGTAGTGGCTCGTGCCCAGCCCGATCTTCTCGCCGTGCTCGATCATGGAGCGCCAGTTGGTGTCCGGGTGCGTGAGGTTGAAGTGGTCGTGCTGGCAGCGCTCGGGGATGCCGCCCTCTGCCTCCAGGCGCGCCTTCATGTCCGTGAGCTCGGAGTTGGGCAGCGTGGGCGCGGCCAGCGCCATGTCGATGCAGGCCTGGTCGATGGCCACGGGGTCAAAGCTCGCAAACATGCCGAGGTCGGGCACGATGGGCGTGTCGTTCTCCGCGTGGCAGTCGCAGTTGGGGCTGATGTCCATGGCAATCGAGATGTGGAAGTTCGGGCGGTCCTGCACCACGGCCTGCGTGTACTCGGCAATCTTGCAGTTGAGCACGTCGACGGCGGCGTCAAAGCCCGGCGCGATGGCGTCCTGGTTGCAGGCGCCGATGCATCGGCCGCAGCCCACGCAGCGGTCGTGATCGATGCGTGCCACGGACACGGTGACGACCTTGCCGCTCTTGAGCTCGCGCTCGCGCGTCTGCTCGAAGCTCACGGCGCCGTGCGCGCAGATGCGCTCGCAGGCGTGGCAGCCGATGCACTTCTCGGTCTTGACGCTCGGCTTGCCGGCCGCGTGCTGCTCCATCTTGCCCGCGCGGCTGCCGCCGCCCATGCCCAGGTTCTTCATGCAGCCGCCAAAGCCTGCCTGCTCGTGGCCCTTGAAGTGCGTGAGGGAGATCACGATGTCCGCGTCCATGAGGGCGTGGCCGATCTTGGCCTCCTTGACGTACTCGCCGTTCTTGACGGGGACGAGGGTCTCGTCGGTGCCCTTGAGGCCGTCGGCGATGATCACCTGGCAGCCGGTCGCGTAGGGCGTGAAGCCGTTCTGGTACGCGCAGTCGATGTGCTCGAGCGCGTTCTTGCGGCTGCCCACGTAGAGCGTGTTGCAGTCCGTGAGGAAGGGCTTGCCGCCCAGCTCCTTGACCACGTCCGCAACGGCGCGCGCGTAGTTGGGCCGCAGGAAGCTGAGGTTGCCCAGCTCGCCGAAGTGGATCTTGATTGCCACGAACTTGTTCTCGAAGTCGATCTGCTCGATGCCGGCGCGGCGGATCAGGCGCTTGAGCTTATCGAGCTGGCTCTCCTTGGCGTATGTGCGCAGGTTGGTGTAATAGACCTTCGCGGTGTCCATGCGGCCCCTCTCGTTGAATTCCCTCGCAGAAATTGTACGCCGTCTCCGTGAATTGGGGACTGTCCCCAATTCACAGAGAGGGGCCGCCGGGCGAGAAGAACCCGACGGCCCGAAACGAGCGAAAGTGCCTGTCCCCCTTACACGCTACTTGCGGTGAGCGCGGTAGTAGGCGATGAGCGCCTGGGTGCTCGCGTCCTGCTCGGCCAGCGCCGCGTCGTCGTGGAAGGCGGGCGTGATCTGCTTGGCGAGCTGCTTGCCCAGCTCGACGCCCCACTGGTCGTAGGAGTCCAGACCCCAGACCGTGCCCTCGACGAAGGTGATGTGCTCGTAGAGCGCGATGAGCTCGCCGAGCGCGTGCGGCGTCAGGTCCACGCCGAAGATCGACGTCGTGGGACGGTTGCCGTCGAAGCAGCGGGCCGGCACCATCCACTCGGCCGTGCCCTCGGCGCGGACCTCGTCGGCGGTCTTGCCGAAGGCGAGCGCCTTGGTCTGCGCCAGGAAGTTACCGAGGAAGAGCTCGTGGACGTCCTGCTCGCCGTCCCTGGCGGGGTTGGGCGTATTCACGAAGGCGATGAAGTCCGCCGGGATCATGCGGGTGCCCTGGTGGATGAGCTGGTAGAAGGCGTGCTGGCCGTTGGTGCCCGGCTCGCCCCAGAAGATCTCGCCGGTAGCGGAGGTAACGGGGCTGCCGTCCCAGCGCACGCTCTTGCCGTTGGACTCCATCGTGAGCTGCTGGAGGTAGGCCGGGAAGCGGTGCAGGTACTGGTTGTACGGCAGCACGGCGTGGCTCTCGGCGCCCCAGAAGTTGACGTACCAGACGTTGAGGAGGCCGAGAAGCGCCACCACGTTCTGCTCGAGCGGGGTCTCGGCGAAGTGGCGGTCCAGGTCGTGGAAGCCCTTGAGGAAGCACTCGAAGCGCTCCGGGCCGAAGGCCACGATCAGCGAGAGGCCCACCGCGGAGTCGACGGAGTAGCGACCGCCGACCCAGTTCCAGAAGCCGAAGGCGTTCTCGGGGTCGATGCCGAAGTCGGCGACCAGGTCGAGCGCCGTGGAGACCGCCACGAAGTGCTTGCGGATCGCCTCGGCGTCCTGCTCGGCGGAGCCGTCGATCGCGCCCTGCGCGCGCAGGGTCTCGAGCAGCCAGGCCTTGGCCTCGCGCGCGTTGGTGAGGGTCTCCAGCGTGGTGAAGGTCTTGGAGACGATGATCACGAGCGTGGTCTCGGGGTCGAGACCCTTGACCTTCTCGGCCATGTCGTTGGGGTCGATGTTGGAGACGTAGCGGCAGT
>CAUGFC010000131.1 GCA_959598545.1 uncultured Olsenella sp.
CATAAGCGTGGTCATTCTACACATATCAGAGGCTTGTCCCAAGAAAAGGTATGTGTTCCTTGTGCGGTTAATAGGAATGGCTTGTCTATCTCCAAGATTACGAATACTGGTAGAGTTTCTACAAGAGATTTACATCATATTTATGATGGTAGGATTAAGACCAATTCCACTCTTGTTACGGACAAGATGAACTCCTATGTGAGATTTACAAATGCCAATGGCATTGACCTTGTGCAGTTAAAGACTGGCAAAGCCAAGAAAGGCATTTATAATATCCAACATATCAATAGCTACCATAGCCAGCTAAAGAGGTTTATGCGTGGCTTTAACGGTGTTTCTACCAAGTATCTGAACAACTATCTTGTGTGGAATAACCTTGTAAATTACGCCAAAGAAAGCGACATGGAGAAAAGGAACATCTTCTTAACTTTCGTTTTGGCAACATTGAAAACTGCTAAATGCAGAGATTTATCAAACAGACCAGCAGTTCCTCTGGTCGCCTAATTAGAATTTGTGGAGATGATAAGATGGTCAATATAACAGATGTAAAACAGATTCTTCAATTTGCAATAGATGCGGAGATTAAAGTCTTTCTTGATGGTGGCTGGGGTGTAGATGCTCTTCTTGGATATCAGTCAAGAGCCCATAATGATATTGACATTTTTGTAGAAAAGAACGATTATCAGAACTTTATAGAAATAATGAAAGCTAATGGCTTTTATGAGATTAAGATGGAATATACAACATTGAACCATACTGTATGGGAAGATTTGAAAAACAGAATTATTGATTTGCATTGTTTTGAATATACGGACGAAGGTGAAATTCTTTATGATGGGGATTGTTTTCCGGTAGAAACTTTTTCGGGTAAAGGAAGAATTGAGGAAATAGAGGTTTCCTGTATTGAACCATATAGTCAAGTAATGTTCCATCTGGGATACGAGTTTGATGAAAATGATGCACATGATGTGAAGTTATTGTGTGAGACACTTCATATCGAAATTCCAAATGAGTATAGATAACTGCAAATAACAGTTTGTAGGGGAGTTCTGATACTCCCCTATAAAAATGGCTATTTATCAACTGTTTGTTGTGACATAGCCTTTTATTTGTTCAATTACGCATTTAATTAGGAGGTGATGCTGATGAGGGAGTTCGATGAACTCGGTTTCAGCGAGCGCGACATCAAGTTTCTGGAAGCGCATGGGCTGGACACCGACCGGCACATGACCACTAACGAAGAGGTCCAGAAGCTGTTCAACGCGGTTCTTGATATGACAGAGGACGAGCTGCACGAAGCAATGGAGCGATATATTCCCATGCCTCCCATGCCAGGGATTGTGAACCCGGCGGTATACGCTGAATACCAGGAAAAGCGCAGAATACGCCAGATGCTCGTCTGGTACCCGACCGTGGCGAAGCTGGCCGAGGAGGGCAATTGGGAGGAGTTCATCCTACGCGTGAGCGGGATATACGAGCTGATGCCCGCTGTCTTTAGACCTGACGGACTATGTGAGGACGCGCCGGACGATATATACCGAAGGCTGCTGGTGGCCTGCTACGAGCATCACGGCGACGGCCTGCTCTCGGTGTGTGCCAGGATAACCGATTTGCCGAGACGAGGCGCTGAGGCGCTGCCGCCCGAGTATGCCGACGCCGACGTGATTACGGTATATCGCGCAGCGGAAGAGGACCCTGAAGATTCGGCAGGGTCTCTCTCGTGGACTATCAAGCGAGAGGTGGCCGAGTTCTTCATGTACGAGTACGACAAAAGACACGCGAGGTATCTGCTGGAAGCGAAGCTCGATGTGGCAGACGTCATCGACTACACCGACGCGCGCAACGAGGCAGAGGTCCTTCAGGATATGGCGGTGTATGACGTTAGAGTCTTGGACGAGCTTGATGAATAGGGAGGGCGGGCATATGGCACGAAAAAATCCCAAGAACCCAGATGCTACCCGTCCCCTCTCCTGCGTTCTTTACATCCGCGTATCGACCAAGCTCCAGGTCGAGAAGGGCGAGTCGATAGACGCCCAGCGATTCGAGCTGACCCGATACGCCGAGATGCACGGCATGCGCGTGCTCGGGGAGTACGTGGACGCGGGCTTCTCCGGCAAGAACGTGCGCGGGAGGCCGCAGTTCCGGCAGATGCTCGATGACATCATCAAGGAGCAGCCGGGCAGGCGCCCGACGTACGTGCTCGTGTTCAAGCTGTCGCGCTTCGGACGCAACGCCGCCGACACGTGGAACTCGCTCCAGATGCTCCAGGACTACGGCGTGGAGCTGTGCTGCGTCAAGGACGGCATCGACTCCGCCACGACGATGGGCAAGGCGATGCTTTCCATCGCCGCCGTGTTCGCCGAGATGGAGCGCGACAACATCCGCACCCAGACCATGAGCGGACGCGAGGAGAAGGCCCGCAAGGGCTACTGGAACGGCGGGCAGGCCCCGTACGGTTATCGGCTCGTGGACCGGGGCGGCAAGTTCAAGGAGCTTGTGGTCGATGAGGACGAGGCGAAGGTCGTCCGCAAAATCTTCCAGATGTACGCCTACGAGAACAAGGGGGCCATGGCGATAGCGTCGTGGCTGAACAGGCACGGCGTCACGAAGGCCGCTCGCGGCAACGCGACCATGGAGACCTTCGGGAACACCACGATAGCGCGGATGGTCGTCAATCCCGTGTACATCGGCAAGATTGCCTACGGGCGCAGGCGCACCGAGGTCATCGAAGGCACGCGCGGCGAGACGCACGTGGTGAAGAGCGACGGATACGAGGTCTACGACGGCAGGCACGAGGCAATCATCGACGAGGCGACCTGGGCGGCCGCCCAGGCAATCGTGGGCACCCGGAAGCCGAACGCCAAGAGGCACGACGACGGGCACGTGAACATGCTGAACGGGCTGCTCGTGTGCCCGGAGTGCGGGCACAAGATGTCCTCGCACCCGAACCGGGGAAAGGTCAAGAAGGACGGTACGCGGGGAAAGACCACCTACGCGTACTACTGCCCGCACACGTCGAAGGCGCGTGGGGCGTCGTGCACCTTCAGCCGCCAGTACCCGCAGGAGTACGTGGATGCCGAGGTCATAGAGATGGTGAAGCTGGCGTCGCGTTCGGATGCGTTCGTGGAGGCGCTGCGCCGCCGCATCAACGACGAGACCGACGTGGAGCAGCTGCGAGAGGACGCCGAGCGCATCGGGCGCGAGCAGGCGGCTAACGACAAGCGCATGCGCATGCTCATGAACCAGATTGACGCGCTTGACCCCGCCGACCGAAGCTATGAGCGCAAGTTCAGCGACCTGCAGAGGCGGCTGGATGACCTGTACGACCGCGATGCCGGTTTCCAGGAGGCGCTGGAGGAGACGCGGGCTAAAATAGCCGCTGCCGACAAGCGCAGGGTTGGCGAGCGCAGGCTGCTGGACGAGCTTGACCGCATTCCCGAGCTTCTGGAGGAAGCGGATGAGCAGACGCGCTTCGACATCGTGCACGAGGCGGTGAGCGAGGTCCGCATCCTGGCGGGTAGGAACCCGCGCAAGGAGCGCGTGGTGCAGAGCGTCACGTTCAAGTGCCCGGTGCGCTTCTTCTGGGAGGAGGTTCCCGGCGAGGCGGATGGGTATACGGCGGTGACGCCCGACTCGTTTGATGCGGACGGGAATTTCCGAGATGACGAGACACACGTCGAGTCCATCGTCACGCTCGAGCGCCGCTGAGCGGCCCGCGATCCACCCGAAAACACAGGAGGGACCCGCCCTCACGGGCGGGCCCCTCCTGTCGGATAATGGGGTCGGCCGCTAGGCCGGGTCGATCGCCACCGTCAGGTCCTCGCGCACGTGAACGCGCCCGGCGGCGAGCATCCCCACGACCTCGGGGTACAGCTCGTGCTCAATCTCGTGGATATGCTCCTCGAGCTCGTCGACCGTCCAGCCCTCCTCGACCGCGAGCGCGCGCTGCGCGATGATCGGGCCGGCGTCGTAGTCGGCATTCGCGAAGTGCACCGTCACGCCCGTGACCTTCACGCCGCGCGCGTACGCGTCATCGATGGCGTGGGCGCCGGGGAAGCTCGGCAGCAGCGCCGGGTGCAGGTTGACCACGCGGTTGGGAAACGCCGCCAGGATGGGGTCGTGCACCTTGCGCATGTAGCCCGCCATGATGACGTAGTCCACGCCGCGGCGCGTGAGCTCGGCCGCGATGATCTCGTCCGCCTTCTCCGGGTCGGCGTAGACCTCCTTGGAGAGCGTGAGGGTCTGCAGGCCGGCGGCCTCGGCGCGCTTGAGGCCAAAGGCGCTCGGCCGCGAGCTCACCACGAGCTCGATCGAGGCGTCGAGCGTGCCGTCGGCGATGCGGTCAATGATGGCCTGCAGGTTGGTCCCGCTGCCGGAGATGAGGACGCCGATCTTAACGCTCATCGTCGTAGACCACCTTTCCGGTGCCGGGCACGACCTCACCCATGACGAAGCTCTCGAGCCCCTGCTCGGCGAGAAGCTCGCGCACGCGCTCCGCGTCCTCGGGCGCGCAGATCACGCTCATGCCCACGCCCAT
>CAUGFC010000132.1 GCA_959598545.1 uncultured Olsenella sp.
TGGAGCCCGAGCCCCGCTCGTAGTACTCGTCGCCAAAGATGCGCTGGTAGAGCTCTCGCGCGGAGACGACCGCGCCGTCGGCCTCGAGCAGGATCCGCAACAGGGAGAACTCCGTCGGCGTGAGGGCGAGCGGGCGCTCGTTCAGGGTCGCCTCGTGGGCCGGCACGTCGAGCACGAGGCCCCGGCACGCGATGACGCCGTCCTTCTCGCCATGCGCCCCGCCAGCCGCGTTGTACGTGGTATAGCGCCTGAGCTGCGCCTTCACGCGCGCCACGAGCTCGAGGGGAAGGAAGGGCTTGGTCACGTAGTCGTCCGCGCCGAGGGTGAGGCCGCAGATCTTGTCCGCCTGCTCGCCACGCGCCGTGAGCATGATCACCGGGTAGCTGTGGCGCGCGCGGATGGCACGGCAGACCTCGAGACCACTCGCGCCGGGCAGCATGACGTCAAGGACGGCAAGGTCCACCTGCGGCGCATCGTCATCCGTCACGCGAGCGACCGCCGCCGCGCCGTCTCCGAGCGTCTCCACCTCCAAGCCCTCCGCCTCGAGGTAGACGCGGACGAGCTCGCAGATCTCCGGCTCGTCGTCCACCACCAGCACGCGTGCTCCCATGCGCCCCTCCCCTCATGCCGGCCACAAGGATACGCGAGAAGGACGCGGCAGTTCCTAACGTTTGCTTAAGGGCGCGAGGCGGGCGCGCTGATCAGACGTAGCGCGCGTAGTCCTGCAGCGAGTGGAATATGTGGGCGATCACGACCCTGTCGTCGCGGCATGCGTACAGGACGACGTAGCGCATGACGGGCATCACGCGATAGCCGCGGGCGGCAACCTCCGGCATCTGGCTGAGCGGATGCATCTCCGGATGCTCGCAGGCGAGAAGGACCTTGGACTCGAACTCCTCGACAAAGCGCAGGGCGGCCTTCTTGCTGTCGAGCTCGACCGACAGGTAGCGCACGATCTCCTCGAAGTCCGCCTGGGCACGAGGAAGGAGGACGTAGTCACAGGCCATACTTCTCCCTCACGCTTGAGACGAACGCAGGGCCGTCGGCGAAATCGCCCTCTTCGTACGACCTGTCCGCGTCTGCGAGCACGCGCAGGAGGCGAGCCTTGGCGACCTCCTCCCGCATGAGATCATAGTCCTCGGCGCGCATGACCACGAACTCGCTGTAGCCGTTCTTCGTGACGGTGACTGGCTCGGAGGACTCCCTCACGAGCTTGGCAAACGCCGCCGTGTCCTTCATGTCACGAACGGGAACGCAAATTGCCATCTCAGACACCTCTTATCGTACGCGTACGGCTGTGGCCCAATAATACCACGCTAGCGGAGTCGCAGAGACCGCACGCATCGCGGCACGCCCATCCCACGTCACTGCACGAGCATGCGGCGAATGCCCGCCATGCTCGAAATCTCCTCAAGAACGTCAATGAGCTCGTCGCTCTGATAGAAGTCGCCGCGCCGGCGCGATCCCAGGGGACGCAGCATCCTGTACTCGCACGCTCTCGCAACGAGGGTCGAAGCGGCACGCGGAGTGATTGTCAGGCGCTCCGCGACATACGCGATGGTCACAACAGGCTGCTCTGCCAACAGCTGCGGCAGACGCCAGATGGCCGACCCGGCGCGCTCGGAAATGGCGGACCTCCAGCCCTCCATCACGCTGTCGATACGACCGGAGACGCGACCGCCGATGACAAGGGCAAGCTCGAGCGCGCTGAGCACGCTCTCCACTATGGGCAGGTAGTCGCCACCCTGATAGGCCTCAATCGCCTCCATGTAGGCGTCGACGTCATGGAGGAGCCCTGCGGAGACGGGGAGCGTGGTACGTGTGAGCACGCCCTCGTTTCTAAGAATGCGGTGGAGAAGGACCCTGCCCGTACGTCCGTTTCCGTCGATGAAGGGATGGATGGTCTCGAACTGCGCGTGAGCGACCGCCGCCTTGACAATGGGGCTGACGTCATCTCTGCCGACAAAAGCGACAAGATCCTCGAGACAGCCCTCGACGCGCTCCGGAGCGGGCGGAACGAAGAGTGCCCCATGCGGGCTGTATGCTGTCCCGCCAATCCACACCTGCTCGTCGCGCAGCTCCCCCCCGAACGACGCCCCCATCGGCTCGATCAAGGATCGATGAATGGCCTTGATCTGCTCGATCGAAATCTCCGGAGACAGTCTGAGCGCCTCTCGCATAGCCGAGACATTGCCTTGAACGATGCGCGCATTAGCGGGAGCGTCATTCGAGAGCTCGGCAAGGACGACATTGCGGACGCTCGAGGTGAGGTGCTCAATCTGGGAACTCGCTGCAGACTCGCTTCGCAGCAGAAGCGCAGGCAGGTCGTAGCCACGCGCAGCCTGCGCCTCATCGAAGCGGGCGAGCCTTATCAGCAGGTCGTCAATGCGTGCCGAGGTGGCATCTGGGACAGCCGTGCCGAGATTCACAATGACAGCCGGAATGGACGCTTGATAGGTCGCGGATATCTTCCTGCGAGCACTCCGGGGGATGAGGTCCCTCTCGTTTGGGTCGACATGCCAGGGAAGCTCCTCGTAACCAACCGCTGACAACATCTCCCTCACCCCCGTTCAGACTTTCTGTAGAGCCCATTTTACTTCTTGCAATCTCAATTAACGGAAGTGAATTTTAATTCACTTCCGTTAATTGAGAACTACGGAAGCAAAACCGCTACGCCACCTGGTGCCGGCGGAAGGAGAGCGCGGCCACTGGGGTCGCCACGAGCGCGAGGGTCGCGTAGACGATGAGCACCATGCCAATCAGGTCGAGCACCGCCGGACCCAGCAGGTAGGACTCGAGCGCCGAGAAGGGCACGCTGAAGTTGGCAAAGTTGAGCGGGAAGAGCGCCAGCACGCGCTCGAGGACCCCGATGCCGCCCGAGGGCACGAGCCCAGTGAGCAGGACGAACACCACGTCCGTCAGGAAGACCGAGAGGGTCGAGCTCGTGCGCGAGGACAGGGCGAGCGTGAGGCACGCAAAGCCCATGCACGCGACGTACATGAGGCCCACCAAGACGAGCGCCGCCTGCCCCGCCGTGAGCGGGTAGGGAGAGGAGAGCGCCATGCTCTGCATGGAGAGCCAGAATCCGTCCGCTCCGTAGAACACGAGCGAGAACCCCACGACGACCGCCGCGCAGAGCGCGAAGTAGCCGGTGGCGTACACGAGCGCCGCCGCAACCTTGGCGCCAACGAGCGCGGAGCGCCCCCGCCTCGTAGCGAGCACCACCGCGTCGGCGCCGGACTGGTACTCAAAGGAGAACGTGGACGCGAGCGTCACGCACACCGCCAGGCTCGCAAAGACGAGAAACGCCGCGCAGCTGATGATGTTCTCCCAGCCGCCCACGTAGCCGTACTCGATCGGCTCGGCGACGTCGGCCTGCTTGTCCGTCCAGTAGGCGCGCTCGGCGTGGGTGTACTCCCACATGCCCGCCTGGCCGTCGTCGAGGGCGTCCTGGGTCAGCCCGGCGACGGCACCATACCAGTCCGCCGCCATCTCGGGCGTCACGCGCGCCGCCGTCTGGGCCGGCTGCTCGCCCGAGACGCGCCACGGCCTCAGCAGCCAGCTCCAGTACGGGTTGTAGAGCTCGTAGACCTCCTCGTCGGAGAAGCTCTGGAACATGAGGTCGTAGACGGCCGAGCCCGTCATCTGGGTCACCTCGTCGCGGTCGATCCGCGAGAAGAGCCGCTCCTGGTAGGCGGCTATGTCGGCGGCGGCGCGCTCTGGGGTGATGGCGCCGGCGTGCGCATTGGCCTCCAGGCGGGTCTGCGCGATGGCCTCCGTGCCCGAGAGGATCGCGCCCGAGGCGTCCGTGGTCCTCGCCTGCACCACGTTGAGCGTCATTATCCCCACGAGAAACGCGATGACGCCGACGTTGGCAACGAGCGCCACGCGGCGCGTGAGCATCTTCTTGAGCTCGAACAGCATGAGCCTAGGCATGGCGTTCCTCCTTCAGGTGGGCGCCGCGACGTTCGCGCGGGAGGGCGGCGGGCGCGGCGTCGCGGAACACGTACAGGTAGAGGTCCTCGAGGGTGGGGTCGGCCGATGCGGAGCCCGTGACCTGCGGCTGGTCTGCGACGTAGCGCACGAGGGCACGGTCGGCGTCGAGGTAGTGCACGTTGCTCGCGCAGAGCCTGGCCTCGAGCGCCTCGGCCTGGCCGGCGGGAACGACGGCCTCCCACACCCTTCCCCTCGCCTCGGCCACGAGCTCGGAGGGCGCGCCCGAGAGGACGACGGAGCCCGCCCGCATCACGAGGATCTCGTCGGCGATGTGCTCCACGTCGGACACGATGTGCGTGGAGAGCAGGACGATCTTGTCGCGCGCGAAGCCGGCGATGAGGTTGCGGAAGCGCACGCGCTCCTTGGGGTCGAGCCCGGCCGTGGGCTCGTCGAGCACGAGGACCTCCGGGTCGTTGAGGACGGCCTGCGCGATGCCGAGGCGCTGGCGCATGCCGCCGGAGA
>CAUGFC010000133.1 GCA_959598545.1 uncultured Olsenella sp.
AGTAGGTGATGACGTGGCAGACGCGCTCGGGGCCGTAGAGCTGGCGGACGTGCTCGACGACCTCGAGGCGACGCTCATCGTCGAAGTCCATGTCGATATCCGGCATCTCCGATCGCTCCGGCGAGAGGAAGCGCTCGAACATGAGGCCGTTGTCGAGCGGGTCGAAGGTGGTGATGTCCATGGCGTAGGCCACGATGGCGCCCGCCGCCGAGCCGCGGCCGGGGCCCACGCCGATGCCGTTCTTCTTGGCCCAGCGCACGTACTCCTGGACGATGAGGAAGTAGTCCGCGAAGCCCTTCTCGCAGATGACCTTGTACTCGTACTCGAAGCGCTCGCGCACGTTCTCCCCGCCCACGGTGAGCTCGCGCCAGTTCTCGCCGTAGCGGCGTGCGAGGCCCTCCTCGCACTCCTGCCTGAAGCGCTGCTCGGACGTCTCCCCCTCGCGCAGGTCCGGGAACTTGGGGAGGTACATGTGCGACCAGTCGAGCTCGTAGTTGCACTTGTCGGCCACCTCGAGCGTGTTGTCGATGACCTCCGGGCACCACGAGAAGAGCTCGCGCATCTCCTCCTCGCTCTTGATGTAGAACTCGGTGCCGGTCATCTGCTTGCGGTTGGTGTCGTCCAGGCGCGAGGCGGTGCCGATGCAGGAGAGGACGTCCTGCGTGGGCGCGTCCTCGCGCGTGAGGTAGTGGTTGTCGTTGGTGGCGACGACCTTGATGCCGAGCTCGCGCCCGAGCTTCACGATCTGCTCGGAGAGCGTGCGGTCGGTGAAGCCACCCCAGTTGGGGTCCGAGAGGCCGTGGTCCTGGACCTCGAGGTAGAAGTCGTCCCCGAAGATCTCCTGGTAGGCAAGCGCCCAGCGACGCGCCTCGTCCGGTCGGCCGTCGAAGTACATGCGCGGGATGATGCCCGAGACGCAGGCCGAGGTGCAGATAATGCCCTCGTGGTAGCGGCGCAGCATGTCGAGGGTGGTGCGCGGGTAGTAGTAGAACATGTCGCCGGAGGCCGCCTCGCTCATCATCTTCATGAGGTTGACGTAGCCGGTCTCGTTCTTGGCGAGAAGAATCAGGTGGTAGCGGTGCTGCCGCGTGCCCTTCTCGATGCAGTCGTCCGTGATGAAGTAGGCCTCGCAGCCGAAGATCGGCTTGATCAGCAGGCTCGGGCGGTTGGCGCGCACGGCCTCGAGGTCGTGGGTCTCCTCCCAGATGCGCACGTCGGAGGCCCACTGCGCGTGGACGCAGTCATGCAGCGCGGCGTCCGGAGCGTCCGCCTCGGGCTCCTCGAGCTCCCAGCCCTTCTGGAAGCACTCGAGGTCGTGCTTCCACTGGTGCATGTCCTTCTGGTCGTCGTTGTAGCGGCGGCACTCCATGTCGAAGTCGGGCACGCCGAACATGTAGCCGTGGTCGGTGAGGGCGAGCGCCGGCATGCCGAGGTCGACGGCGCGCTTGACCATGTCCGAGACGCGCGTGGCGGCGTCCAAGATCGAGAAGTCCGAGTGGTTGTGGAGGTGAACAAAGGCCATGGGTGCTCCGGGGTATGAGGGGCGCGTTTTTCTCGTCACCTAGGATAGCTGAAGCCGCGGACGGAATTGCGCCGCGCGCCAGACGCGCGAGCTGCGGCGCGTTTCGTTTCCGCAGCTACATGGCGTGCAAAAATCTCAATACGAACACATGTGCGCCATATGGAGAAGCGGGGCGGGACGGGCGCGGGGTAGGAGGGTGGCTAGACTGTAGGCATACGACGAAGGGGGCTCCCATGATGAGACTGAAGACGGTGGCGGCCGCGCTCTGCCTGGCATGCGCGCTCGTGCTTCTCGGCTGCGGGACCACCTCTGCCGGCAAGGTCGTCTTTGAGGAGACGGTCTCCCCCAACGAGGAGTACGTGAGCTCGGAGGCGGACGTCGTCTACTATACCGTGCGGGTGACGCAGGCCGCGCCGGGCGCGGCGACGGTCTCCGCCGAGTCCAACTCCGGGTTCTTTGAGCCGGTGAGCTACGAGATCGAGTGCGACGGAGAGCTCTCGGCCGATGACGTCTCCGTGAGGTAGACCACCCTCATGGGCGGCACCGAGCCGAGCGAGGACGACCAGATCGCCGTCGCCGAGGTCTCCGTGCACACGGGTGATGGCAGCTCGTACGAGCGGAAGATCAACTTCGTCACCCGCGCGCTCGAGATGGCGGCCGAGGCGACCCCGGGCGCGTAGGCGCGCGGCGAGAAGAGCCTCGGCGCCTTAGCAAAAGATTAGCAGTCGGTTCATGCGCCGTTATGGCGGGCGCCCCTAGGCTTGGGCAATCCAAGTCGAAGGGGGAAGCATGGGCACAACTCGCATCGCACCGCGCAGGTACATCGATCGCAGGAGGGCGCGGCGCGTGCCGCTCGTGCTTGGGACCGTCGGGGCGCTGGTGATCGCGCTCGCCGTCGTGGTCTGGTTTGTGGTGGCCTCTGCGGCACGCCCGACGGAAGGTCCGGCCAGCTCCACGCCACGCGTGGACTGGCACGCGGGCGAGGTGCCGTTTCTCTACCAGACCGACCAACAGTGGGCCAGCCACCCCTATGCCGGCGGCACCGTCGAGAAGAACGGGTGCGGGCCCACGTGTCTCTCTATGGTCTACGTGTCGCTCACCGGGCACGGCGACCTCGACCCCGCCGCCATGGCAGACTTCTCTGAGCGCGGCGGCTACGTCAGCAATGGGATGACGGCATGGGCCCTCATGAGCGACGGCGCGGCAGAACTGGGACTCGTCTCCGAGGAGCTGTCCGCCAGCGCGGCCGCCGTGCGCGAGGCGCTTCTCGCCGGGAAGCCCGTCATCTGCAGCGTGGGCCCGGGGGACTTCACCACCACGGGTCACTTCATCGTACTGGCGGGCCTGACCGAGGACGGCGAGGTCGTCGTCCACGACCCCAACAGCGCCGAGCGCAGCGCGCGGCCCTGGGACCTCGAGCGCGTGCTCGGCCAGTGCCTGAACCTGTGGGCCTTCTCGTGAGACAAAGGGGACAGGTTCATTTGTCTCATTCATTTTCAAATGAGACAAATGAACCTGTCCCCTTTGTCTCTTTGTTTCACGCAGGCAGCTCGACGGTGAAGGCGGTGCGGCCGTTCTCGCTCGCGGCGGAGATGGTGCCGCCGTGGAGCTCCACGATCTCGCGCGCGATCGCGAGTCCGAGTCCCGCGCCACCCGTTGCGGAGGCGCGGGACTCGTCCAGACGGAAGAACCGGTCGAAGATCGAGCGCAGCTTGTGCGAGGGGATCGTCACGCCCGTGTCGGAGACGGTGACCGTGACGCCCCCCTTGTCCGAGCGTGCCTCGATCTCCACGGGCGTCCCCTCGTCACTGTAGGCGATCGCGTTGCGCAGCAGGTTGCCGAAGACGCGCGCCAGACGGGCCGCGTCGGCGACCACCATGAGCGGCTCGCCGGGATCCTCGACGGTCCGCGCGCTCCCCTCCACCGTCACGCGGGCAGCATTGCCGTGGGCGGAGAGCGCGGGGTAGAACTCGTCGGTCAGCTGGACGAGAAGCCCCGCGAGGTCCACGGACGCCAGCTCCAGCTCTATGTGCGTGAGGCTGTAGCGCGTGATGTCAAAGAACTCGTTCACCAGGCGCTCGAGCCGGCACGCCTTGTCGAGCGCCACGCCCGTGTAGCGTGAGCGCTGCGTATCGGGCATGTCCGGTGCCTCGGCGAGCAGCGAGAGGTAGCCGATCACCGAGGTGAGCGGGGTCTTGAGGTCGTGCGCGAGGTAGGTCACGAGGTCGCTTCTGCGGGCGGACTCGTCGGCAAGCTGGCGCTCCTTCTCTGCGGCCGCGCGCTTGGCATCCGACGCCACGAGCGCGAGCTCCTCCCAGCCGGACGGGAACGCCTCGTGCGCCTCGAGGTCGTGCGCTAGGTAGAGGCGCAGCAGCTCGGCGGCGCGGGCACGCTCCTCGCGGCGGGCGCGGCGTGCGGAGACGCGCGCGGCGACGAGCGCGGCGAGCGCAATGGCCGCCGCGACGCAGACGCCGAGCTGGAAGAAGAAGTAGCGCGTCCCCACGATGTCGAGCGCGACCCCCGCCGAGACGCCGAACTCGTTGAGGTTGTGGACGTTCAGGAAGGTGTCGGAGACCCACCCGATGAACGCCCCGTTCAGGGCCTCGTCGGCAAAGGTTACGAGCACGTTGTAGAGCATGACCGCGCCCAGGACGGCAAGCGCGCCGATGCCGGCGGTACGCAGGGCGCTCCAGGCGCCGCCGTTCTTCTCGCCGCAGCCCTTCTCACTAGCGCTCAATCTTGTACCCCAATCCCCAGACGGTCTTGATGTAGCGCGGGTCCTCGAAGGAGTCCCCCATCTTCTCGCGCAGGTGCCGCACGTGCACCGTGATGGAGCCCGAGCCCCGCTCGTAGTACTCGTCGCCAAAGATGCGCTGGTAGAGCTC
>CAUGFC010000134.1 GCA_959598545.1 uncultured Olsenella sp.
TGACCCGGTGCGATTCCGGGACCAACGGTCACAGTCCGGATGGAAGAAACGGAGGGCCCCATGGCCGCTTCCACGCACACGCACGTCTCGCACGACTCCCACTCCACCAACTCGGGCGGCTCCTGGTCGACCCAGCGGATCGCCACGACGGCGCTGCTCTGCGCCCTGGCGTTCGTCCTCACCTTCGTGGAGGTCCCCATCTTCCCGCCCGCACCGTGGCTCATGTACGACCCGTCCGGGATCGTCGCCTTCGTCGCCGCGCTCGTCTACGGGCCGGCCACCGGAGCCATCGTGGCCGTGCTCCCCTGGGTGCTCAAGACGCTCTTCAGCTTCAACGTGTGGGGCCACCTCATGGCCATCCTCGCCGGCGTGGCGCTCTGCGTGCCCGCCGCCCTCGTCGCGCGTCGCGTGGGCGGGACGCGCGGGCTGGCCGCGGGCATGGCGGTCGGCGGCGTGATCTCGCTCGCCGCGTGCATCCTCGGCAACATCGTCGTGACGCCGCTCTACACCGCGGTCTCCACGGCTGAGGTCGTCGCCATGATCGTGCCGATCCTGCTGCCGTTCAACCTGCTCAAGATCATCCTCAACTGCGTCGTGACCGCCCTCGTCCAGAGGCCGGTCTCCGCGCTCGTCAACCGCTAGGCGCCGGCAGGCGAGAGGGTCGTGGCGCCGTCGACGGACACGCTCGTGCGGCTCTCGCACGTGAGCCTCTTCTACGAGGGGGGCGTCACCGCTCTCGATGACGTCTCCCTCGAGCTGCGCTGCGGCGAGCGGGTCTGCGTGCTCGGGGCGAACGGCTCCGGCAAGTCCACGCTCGCCTCGGTGATCTGCGGGCTGCTCGCCCCCGACGAGGGCGAGGTCGAGCTCGTGGGCGAGCGCGTGTGCGCGGACGGCCAGCCCGACCTCGAGGCGTATCGTCGCGCGCGCCGCTCGCTCGGCCTGGTGTTCCAGAACCCGGACGACCAGATCGTCACGAGCGTCGTGGAGGACGACGTCGCCTTCGGGCCGGAGAACCTCGGCCTGCCTCGTGGGGAGATCGCCGCGCGCGTGGCTCGCGAGCTGCACCGCGTTGCCATGGAGGACTACGCGCAGGCAGACCCGTCCCGTCTCTCGGGAGGCCAGCGGCAGCGCGTGTGCATCGCCGGCGCGCTGGCGATGGAGCCGGCCGTGCTCGTACTGGACGAGCCGGGGTCGCTGCTCGACGTGCGCGGACGCTCCGCGATCGTGCGCGTCATGGGGCGGCTCGCCGCGACGGGCACCGCTCTCGTCCACGTGACCCACTTCATGGAGGAGGCCCTCGAGGCCGACCGCGTGATCGTCCTCGACCACGGACGCGTGGCGCTGGAGGGCGCCCCGGAGGAGGTCTTCTCGCACGGCGAGAAGCTCGTCGAGCTCGGCCTTGAGGTCCCGTTCGCGGCGCGGCTCTCGCAGCGCCTGGGCCTCCCCTGGACCTGCGACGAGCCCACCCTCGTCTGTGAATTGGGGACAGTCCCCAATTCACAGAAAAGTTTTATGCCGTCGCGCACCCGCGTCAAAAAAGCGTGCGAATCGGAGACTGTCCCCGATTTACAGGTCGAGCACGCGAGCTTCTCGTACCGGCTGGGCTCGCGCGCGCTCGGCGACGTGTCGCTCGAGGTCGTCCCCGGCACCTCGACGGCGATCGTCGGCCAGACGGGCTCCGGGAAGTCCACGCTGCTGCGGCTGATCTGTGGCCTCGAGGTCCCCGACGAGGGGCGCGTCCTGGTACGCGGCAACGACACCTCGTCGAGGCGCGGGCGCCGGGCGGCGCGCCGACTCGTCGGCTATGTCATGCAGCACCCCGAGCGCCAGCTCTTCGCCGAGACGGTCGAGAAGGACGTGGCGTTCGGACCGCGCAACCTCGGGCTTCCCGCGGATGAGGTGGACCGCCGCGTGACGAGAGCGCTCGAGCTCGTGGGGCTGGCCGACCGGCGCGGGGCGTCCCCGTTCAAGCTCTCCGGGGGGCAGCGCCGTCTCTGCGCGCTCGCCGGCATACTCGCCATGGAGCCGCGCATCCTCGTGCTCGACGAGCCGACCGCCGGCCTTGACCCCCGCGGGCGTGCGATGTTGAGAGGCGTGCTCGCCCGCCTGCGCAGGCTCGGCGTCACCCTCGTGCAGGTCACGCACAGCATGGAGGACGCCGCGCGGGCGGACCGCGTCATGGTGCTCAACCAGGGGCGCGTCGTCGTCGACGGCACGCCGACGGAGGTCTTCTCGGCCGGGAACGAGCGTCGCCTCACCGAGATCGGCCTCGGCATACCGCGCGCGCTGCGTGTCGCCCGCGCGCTCGAGCGGGGCGGCTGGCCCTCCCTGGGCGACCCCCTCACCACCGACGAGCTCGTCGCCGCGATCAGAGGGGGCGAGCTCTGATGGCGCTGCGCATCGACATCGGTCAGTACTACGCCGCCGACTCCCCCGTCCACCGAATGGACGCCCGGGCCAAGCTCCTCTGTGCGCTCGCGGCACTGGTTGCGGTCTTCTGCATCACAAACGCCCCGCAGCTCATAGCCGGCGCGACCTTCGTCCTGGCCGCCCTCTCCGCGGCGCGCGTGCCAGGCGGCCGCGTCCTCGCCTCCGTCCGCCCGCTCGTGGTGTTTCTCGCCGTGCTCTCGCTCTTCAACCTGGTCTTCGTCCGGACGGGAGACCCGCTGCTGTCCCTCGGGCCGGTGAGCGTCACCACCGGCGGCGTCTGGGCGGCGGCCCTCTACACCGTCCGCTTTGCCCTCGCCCTCGTCCTGGGCTCCCTCGTGCTGCTCACCACCACCCCCACGCAGCTCTCGGACGCCCTCGACTCGCTGCTCTCCCCGCTCTCGCGCATCGGGCTGCCCGGACACGAGATCGCCATGGTCTTCTCGCTCATGCTGCACTTCGTCCCCACGCTCGCCGACGAGGCGTCCGCGATCATGGACGCCCAGGCCCTGCGCGGCGGTGGCCTCGACGAGGGCGGCCTGGTACGACGCGTGCGCTCGATCGTCCCCGTGGTGGTGGCGCTGCTCGCCAGCGGCCTTCGCCATGCCGACGGCCTGGCGCGCGCCCTCGACGCTCGCTGCTACGAGGGCGGGGCAGGCCGCACCCACTACCACGACCAGCGCCTCGGCCGCCGCGACCTCATAGCCGCCGCCCTCACCACAGCCTTCGTCCTCACGCTCATTCTTCTCGGTTAGGAACCCGACATCTGCCGGCGAGGCGGTGTTCATGGGAGAAGTTCCGCGCAGCGCACTTCTCGGAGGAATGCCGGTAGGGGCCCGGGCCTCGTGAGACGTACGTCCGCTGTTTGCCGTAGAATGGAAGATGCTATGGTTCGACCCCGAAACACCGGAGGTAGCAGCGCATGGTCTCTCGCATCTACGTGGAGAAGAAGCCGGGCTTTGACGTGGAGGCGAAGCAGCTCCTGGCCGAGCTCGCAAACGTCGTCTCCGAGGGGCTGGCGCCCGACGCGCGGCTGCGCATCATCAACCGTTACGACGTCGAGGGCCTGAGCGACGAGCTCTTCGAGCGCTGCGTGCCCGTTGTCTTCTCCGAGCCGCAGGTTGACGTCACCTACCGCGACCTTCCGACGGCGCAGGGCGAGAAGGGCGTGCGCGTCTTCGCCGTCGAGGCGCTGCCCGGCCAGTTCGACCAGCGCGCCGACTCCGCCGCCGAGTGCGTGCAGCTCATCTCCCAGGGCGAGCGTCCCACCGTGCGCTGCGCCAAGGTCTACGTGATCGAGGGCACCTGCACCGACGAGGCGCTCGCGGCGATCAAGCACTACGTGATCAACCCTGTCGAGGCACGCGAGGCGAGCCTCGAGGAGCGCGAGACCCTGCGCCAGAGCTATCCCGAGCCGGCGGACGTCGAGGTGCTCGACGGCTTCCTCGAGCTCGACCAGAAGCAGCTCCAGGCCATGATCGACAGCCTGGGTCTTGCCATGGACCTCGCGGACATCACCTTCTGCCAGGAGTACTTCGCCGGCGAGGGCCGCGTCCCCACGATCACCGAGATCCGCATGATCGACACCTACTGGTCCGACCACTGCCGCCACACCACCTTCGGCACGGTCCTGGAGCACATCCAGTTCGACGACAAGGTCGTGGCGGCCGCGTTTGACCGCTACCTGGAGATGCGCGCCCGCCTGGGTCGGGAGGACCGCCCCGTCACCCTCATGGACATGGGCACGATCGGGGCCAAGTACCTCAAGCACACGGGCCAGCTCACCGGGCTGGACGAGTCCGAGGAGATCAACGCCTGCACCGTCAAGGTCACCGTGGACGTGAACGGCGAGGACCAGGACTGGCTCTTCCTCTTCAAGAACGAGACCCACAACCACCCCAC
>CAUGFC010000135.1 GCA_959598545.1 uncultured Olsenella sp.
TCGGTTGACCCCGCGCCCCCCGCGGCGCGCGTCGAGCTCTTCAAGGGCGCGACCGACCTCGTGGAATCCGAGGCCAAGAAGGTGCAGACCAAGGGCGAGCCCGTCGTGCGCGGCATCGGCGAGTTCTACGTGAGGTCCGTCCAGGACGCCGGCATCTCCGTCCTCGACACCAAGAAGACGCCTTTCGAGACCGAGGAGTTCAAGGCCGCGACCGACACCAACGCCACCGGCGGCGCCGACGGCTCCTACAAGCCCCTCCTCACCGAGGTCGACCAGCAGGGCGTCTTCCCCTACCAGCGCCCGCTGACCGTGGCCGACCTCTTCAGCCAGGGCACCATGACCGGCAGCGCCGTGACCTACCCGGTGTACGGCAAGCTCGAGGGAGGCCCGGGCATGGTGGCCGAGGGCGGCCAGAAGCCCCAGAGCCACTTCCCCGACCCCGAGTGGGTGACCGACACCCTCAAGGAGGTCGCCGTCTGGTGGAAGATCACCGACGACATGGCCGAGGACCTGCCCTACGTCGCCTCCGAGATCCAGGACCAGAACGACTACGCCATGCAGATCAAGGAGGAGGACCAGCTCCTCAACGGCGACGGCACCGGCTCCAACGTCAACGGCCTGCTCGCTCGCGAGGGTGTCCAGGAGATCGGGGACGACGACGAGCGCAGCGTCGCCGACCGCATCTTCCACGCCAAGACGATGATCAACAAGGCGACCGGCCACAACGCCGACGCCCTGGTCATCAGCCCGGACGACTACGAGACCCTGCGACTCTCCAAGGATGCGAACGGCCAGTACTACGGCGGCGGCTTCTTCCTGCCCGCCTACGGCGGCACGGGCCAGCTCGTCATCCAGGAGACCCCATGGGGCCTGAAGACCGTGGTCACCCCGGCCGCGGCCGACGGCGAGAGCGTCGTCGGCGCCTTCAAGGCCGGCGGAAAGGTCCTGCGCAAGGGCGGCCGCCGCGTGGCGTCCACCAACTCCCACGAGGACGACTTCACCAACGACAAGATCACGTTCCGCATCAAGGAGCGCATGACCCTTCAGGTGAAGTACCCGGCCGACTTCGTCAAGGTCTCCACCGTGCCCTATGTCGCCTCCGAGCTCAGCGAGCCCGAGGTCGCGAGCGTCCAGGCGCAGTCCGCCAAGACGACCGCAAAGTCCAAGTAGCACCGAGGGGAGGCGCCGGCCATGGCCGAGGCAACCACCGACATCGTGACCGCCTCGACCGAGGCCGGCGCCGACCTCTACCTGAGGGCGTCCCAGGCTGCGGTGCGCCGCTACTGCGGATGGCACGTCGCCCCGAGCATGGAGGTCTCGGGGACCGTCGACTCGACGGGCTCGCGAATCCTCCGACTCCCGCTCATGGGCCTCTCGACGCTCCACGAGCTGGGAGCCTATGGCGTGGACGTGCTCCACAAGGCGCGCTGGACCGACGACGGGCTCGTGGAGCTCCCGTTTCCCGTGCCCGCGGGCGTCGCCGCCGTCTCGTACCGAGCGACCGCGGGCTACGACGTCGAGGAGGTCCCCGAACTTCAGACCGTCATCGTCCAGGTGGCCAGGAGGGCCGCGAACGCCCCCGCCGGCTCCGTGAGGAGCCAGAGCGTCAACGGCGCCAGCGTCTCCTACGGCTTCACCGGCGACGGCGCCCCGCTCGTCTCGCTGCTCGAGTCCGAGCGCGACGTTCTCGCCCCATTCCGCCTCCCGAGGCTCCCGTGAGCACGGTCGGCGACATGCTCTCCGCTGGCGAGCTCATGCCGTGCGCCGCGACGGTCAGGCGGACGAGGCCCGGTAGCAGGCCGGACCCCTACAACCCCGACCGCACGGTCGAGGACTGGGACCACCCCGACGTGGTCGAGCTCCGCGGCTTCGTCGCGTCGTCGTCCTCGTCCGAGCTGCCGGACGGCGCGCGCGAGGAGGTCTCCTCCTCCGCCGTGCTCACCGTCGCGGACCCGTTCGCCGACGTCCGGCGCGGCGACGTGATCGAGGCAGTCCCCGCGGACGGCAGGCGGTGGAGGGTGGTCGGCTTCCCCGCGACCGACGCGAGCCCGTTCACGGGCTGGCACCCGACCCTGGAGGCGACGCTCGAGGAGGTGGTCGGCTGATGGCAAGATCTGGTCAGACCCGCGTGGACTTCAACGACGCCTTCTTCGACGAGATCCTGCGCAGCGCCCAGGTGGAGTCGCTATGCCGCTCGAAGGCGGAGCAGGCGCTCGCGGTCGCCAGGGCGAGCGCCCCGGTCGACACGGGGGCGTACCGGGACGGCCTCGCCGTCGAGGTCGTTGACCACGCCCACCGGCGCTCGTTCTGCGTCGTGGGGCACGACAGGAAGACTCTGCTCGTGGAGGCCAAGACGGGCAACTTGGCCCGTGCCCTGAGGGCGGTGAGGTCATGAGCCAGTCCGTGCTCCCGCCGGACCTCGAGTCCTTCCTGACGGGGTACCTCCGCGCGGTACTCGGGGTCGAGACCGACGTCAAGGTGCCCACCGGGTGGGACGGGACCACGACGCTCGTCACCGTGCGCGACGACGGCGGCCCCATGACGGGTCCGACGACCTTCGACCGGTCCGTCGGCGTGTCCGTCTACGCCGGCAGCAGGCAGGACGTCTCGGAGTCCCGCGCGCTCGCCAGGAGGGCGTTCGCCGCCCTCACGAGCCCGACCATCGCGTGGGAGAAGGGGTCGCCCGTGTCCGCCGTCATCGAGGGCGGATGCAACGGGCCATACCAGACGACAGACGACCACGACGTGGCCGTCTCGTACATGACCGTCGAGTACTCGGCGGTCGGCGACATCGAAGACATGGGCCTCTAGGCCCGGAAGGGAGCAAGACATGGCAGCTGACACCCAGGGCAACGACCTCGAGGCCGTCCTTGTCCCGGTCACGGGCAGGATCTGCGTCGTCCCCCATGACGAGGAGAACGTCATCACGCCGGAGATGATCGGGAAGGGGGTCGCCGACCCGCAGCTCCCCGAGGCGTACAAGAAAGGCTGCATCGGCCTCGTCACGGCCGACGGCGCCCCCCAGGACGCCTCCGAGAACGGAGACCCCGTCGAGTTTTGGCAGCAGGGCTACCAGATCAACGGCGAGGCGACGATCACGACCGCATTCACCGCCGCCGAGGACAACGCCGTGACCCGCCGATTCGTGAACGGCTCCGACCCCGACGAGCATGGCGTCTACGGCATCGACACCCTCACGCCGGACGGGAAGTGGATGGCCTACTACGAGGAGGCCTACAAGAGCGGCAAGGTCTACCGCCGCGCCGGCGTCGTGACCCTCACGGGCAACGAGCCCGGCCAGTCCACACGCGGCTCCGTCAAGGGCCGCGCCCTGACCGTCACGTGGCAGAACGACGAGCTCTACGGCGGCCACAAGTACATCGAGCACACCTACGACCCGGCCGACGCCTCCGAGCTCACGGACGCCGGCGGCACCGAGTAGCCGACAGGGACCGGACCCTCCTTTCCCGGCAGCGGCCCGTCGCCACCCCAGGCGGCGGGCCGCAGTCGCGCCGGGGGACCGCGCCCGCACGATGTGGCCATCGTCCATCTAGGGGAGAGGAGAGGCCGCATGGCTGACGAGGAGAGGGTCTGGGAGCCGACCGACGAGGACTTCGAGGCGTGGGACGAGAAGAGCGACGAGGAGGCGTTCGAGGCGCTGGCCGAGTCGTTCGGGGTCCGACACGTCATCGGCGACTCGCACTACTTCGGCAAGACCCAGTCCGGCGCCGTCTACCGCATGCCGCTGGGCATCTCCATCGCGACCTTCGAGGCCCTGACCGTGGACGACAGCACCGACTCGATCTCGGCCCTCAAGGGCCTCCTCGAGGAGTTCGCCCCCGGGCAGGTCGGTCGCCTCGAGCACGAGCCCATCCAGTCCGTCATGTCGCTGCTCCAGGACTACATGACCTGCGTCGCCCGCGCCCAGGGAGTGAGCCTGGGGGAATAGCGGGCCTCGCCCGCGACGTGGCCGACCTCGGCGACGACCTCAGGGCCGACCTCGCCGAGCGCGGGTGGAGCGCCGACCTCGACTTCGGCAGGCGGATATCCTTCCGCGACGCCCGGGCGCTGGTGGCCGGCGTCCTCTCCGACCCGTCCACGAGGGCGGGAGCGAGGACGGCAGGGCTCAGGGTCCGAATGGGCGAGGCCGACCTTCTCAGGCTCGGGCTCACGTACGGGCCAAAGGCGATCTCGGTGGTCAGCAGGTCGCCAGAGGAGGTCGCGCGCGACTCCGCCTTCCGCGCGACCGTCGAGGAGGAGACGGAGGCGCTCTCGCGCATGTCGTCCATCTGGTCGAACGGGGGTGAGCCGTAGTG
>CAUGFC010000136.1 GCA_959598545.1 uncultured Olsenella sp.
CCACCTCCCCCACGGCGGGCGTGCCGTCAGTGGAGGGGAAGAGGAGGCGCACGTCGGAGCCCACGACGCCGGCAGGGCCCGCGAAGAGCCCCTCGGCCTCCTCGTTGGCGAGCAGCACGCGCCCGGCCCCGTCGAAGACGAGCACCGCCTCGCTCGTGAGCTGCAGCATCTTGGAGAGCGTCCCGACGACGCTCCCTTCTCCGATGCCCTCGACGCGCCTGCTGAGTGCGCCCTGTGCCATGCGAGCCCCCTCGTCGCGGTCCCTCTCGGCTAGCGTACCACGTGACGCCGGCGGCCCGAAGGTCTGTCCGCATACGAAAACGGGCCCCTTCCGGGGCCCGTGCATCTTCGTGGTGTCGGAGGCGGGACTTGAACCCGCACGACCTTTTAGTCAGTCACTAGCACCTCAAGCTAGCGCGTCTGCCAATTCCGCCACTCCGACTTGTCACTGCGCTTTCGCGCAAGGGATAGTATGCACCACTCCCCCACCGCGCGCAAGCCCCAATTTAAAAAATGGCGTCCCCGTGCAAGGACGGGGACGCCAGGTCTCGCAGAGGCGAGAAGAACCACGGGCCTAGAGCTCGATCGAAGTCTCCTTGATCGGGTTCACGGCCGCGCAGTGGCACGCGCAGAAGTGACCCGGCGCGACCTCGCGCAGCTCGGGCTGCTCCTCGGAGCAGACGGCCTGGGCGATCGGGCAGCGCGTGTGGAAGCGACAGCCGCTCGGCGGGTCGATCGGCGAGGGCGGGTCACCCGGCAGGATGATGCGCTTGCGCGTCTTCTGGACGTCCGGGTCGGGCACCGGGACGGCCGAGAGCAGCGACTGGGTGTAGGGGTGGTGCGGCTCGGTGTAGAGCGTCTTCCAGTCGGAGATCTCCACGATCTTGCCGAGGTACATCACGGCCACGCGGTCGGAGATGTGCTGCACGACGGAGAGGTCGTGGGCGATGAAGAGGTACGCCGTCCCGAAGTGGTCCTGGAGGTCCTTGAGGAGGTTCAGGACCTGCGCCTGGATGGACACGTCGAGCGCCGAGACCGGCTCGTCGCAGATGATGAGCTTGGGGCGCAGGGCGAAGGCTCGGGCGATGCCGATGCGCTGACGCTGGCCGCCGGAGAACTCGTGCGGGTAGCGGTTGATGTGCTCCGGGTTCAGGCCGACGACGTCGAGCAGCTCGCGGACGCGCTCGATGCGCTCCTCCTTGGTACCGATGCCGTGGATGACCATCGGCTCGGAGACGATCTCGCCGATCGTCATGCGGGGGTTCAGCGACGCCTGCGGATCCTGGAAGACGAACTGCATCTCGCGGCGCATGGCCTTGAGCTCCTTGCTGTTCATCTGGGCGACGTCCTTGCCCTCGAAGTACACGTGGCCCGCGGTGGGGTTGGTGAGGCGCATGATGGAGCGGCCGGTGGTGGACTTGCCGCAGCCGGACTCGCCGACCAGGCCGAAGGTCTCACCGGGGTAGATCTCGAAGGAGATGTCCTTGACGGCCGAGACGACGCGCTTGGAGAAGCGGCCGGCGATCATGCCGGACTCGGCGGGGAACTCCTTGGAGAGGTGCTCGACCTTGAGCAGAGGCTCCTTCGTGGTGTCGGTCATTTAGGCCTCACCTCCCGTCAGGTCGGGGTCGAGCGTGTCGGGCATGCCCGTGGCAATCTTCCCGCGGGAGCGGGAGGTGTCGGGCGCGAACTTGAGGAACTCAGGGTCGTCGGCGAAGTGGCAGGCCGAGTAGTGGCCCGTCTCGGTGACGATGTGCTCGGGCTCCTTCTGGTGGCAGATGTCCACGGCGTAGGGGCACCTCGGCGCGAACGGGCAGCCGGAAGGCAGGTTCACGAGCGAGGGCGGGTTGCCGTGGATCGGCGTGAGCGGCTTCTTCTCGTCGATCGCCTGCTCGGGGATCGAACGGATGAGGCCCCAGGTGTAGGGGTGGCGGCTCTCGTAGAAGATCTCGTCCGCGGTGCCAAACTCGACCGGGCGACCGGCGTACATGACCATGATCTTGTCGGCCATGTCGGCGACGACGCCCAGGTCGTGGGTGATCATGATGATGGCGTTGCCGTTCTTCTCCTGCATCTCCTTCATGAGCTCGATGATCTGAGCCTGGATGGTGACGTCCAGGGCCGTGGTGGGCTCGTCGGCGATGAGGATGTCGGGGTCGCAGGCCAGCGCCATGGCGATCATGACGCGCTGGCGCATGCCGCCGGAGAACTGGTGCGGGTACTCGTTGACGCGCTTCTCAGGCGACGGGATGCCCACAAGGCGCAGCAGCTCGGTCGCGCGCTCGAGGGCCTCCTTCTTGGAGTAGCCGCGGTGCAGGCGCAGGCCCTCGCCCACCTGACGGCCGATCTTGTAGACCGGGTTCAGGGAGGTCATGGGGTCCTGGAAGATCATGGCGATGTCGTTGCCGCGGATGTGCTGCATCTCCTGCTCGCTCATCTCGAGCAGCGACTTCCCGCGATAGCGGACGTCGCCCTCCTCGATCTTCCCCGGGGGCATGTCGATGAGGCCCATGATGGTCATATGCGTCACGGACTTGCCGGAGCCGGACTCGCCCACGACGCCGAGGGTCTCGCCGCGGTCGAGCGTGTAGGAGACGCCGTTGACGGCCTTGACCACGCCGTCCTCGGTGTGGAAAAACATCTTGAGGTTGTCGACCTCGAGCAGGTGGTGCCCCTCGGGGATGGGCTGCGTCTTGAGGTCAACGTAATCGTTCTTCTTCTTTGCCATCATGCATCCTTCATCTTGACGTCGAGGGCGTCGCGCAGACCGTCACCGAGCAGCGTGAAGGCGAGCACGGTGGAGAGGATCGCGAGACCCGGCATGATCATGAGCCAGGGGGCCGTCATGAGGTAGGCCTGGCCGTCCTGGATCATGATGCCCCAGGAGGGGTTGGGCGGCTGGACGCCCATGCCGAGGAAGGAGATGGCCGCCTCGGACAGGATGGCGGAGCCAATGTTCATCGTCGCGTAGACGACGATGGACGCCACGGAGTTGGGGAAGATGTGGCGGGCGATGATGCGCGCGTCGGAGGCGCCCATCGCGCGGGCCGCGTCGACGTAGTCGTTCTCCTTGACCGAGAGGATCGCGGAGCGGAAGACGCGCGCGATGCTCGGCCAGCCGAGGATGCCAATGGCCACGAACACGTTCGTGATGCTCTGGCCCAGGGCCGCGATCAGGCACAGGACGAAGAGCACGTACGGGAAGGCCAGGAAGATGTCTGCAGCGCGCATGATGATGGTGTCCCAGATGCCGCCGTAGTAGGCCGCGAGGGCGCCCATCACCAGTCCGATCGCCGTGGAGATCGCGGTGGCGAGAAGACCGATGGTGAGCGAGATGCGGGCGCCGTAGATCACGCGGACGAGGATGTCACGGCCGGTGACGTCGGTGCCGAACGGATGCTCGAGCGAGGGCGGCTGCAGCGACTGCGCAGCCATCTGCGTGGTGTCGGCCGCCGTCGGCGAGCCGAGGAGCTGCGGCGCCCAGAGATCGGCCGTGATGGCAACGAGGGCGACGAAGATGATCCAGACGGCGGCGATGATGGCGAGCTTGTTCTGGCGCAGACGCCTCCAGGCGTCGCCCCAGAGCGTGCGCGAGGCGCCGCTGCCCTTGTCGTGCTCCTGCGCCACGGCCTCGGCCGTGGCCTCCATTCCCAGCCTCTGGGTGGGACTCGGATACAGCATGCTCTCCCCTCCTAGTCTTCGCTCTTGCTGCTACCCAGCCTGATGCGAGGATCAAGGAAGGCATAGCTGATGTCGACGATCAGGTTGATGACCATGACGACCACGATGATGATCGTCACGCCGCCCATGACGAGCGGCCAGTCACGGGCCGAGATGGCGCGGTAGATCTCATAGCCAACACCGGGCCAGTTGAAGACCGTCTCGGTGAGGATGGCACCCGCCATCATCGCGCCGAAGTCAATGCCGATGTAGGTAACGACGGGGATGAGGGCGTTCTTGAGGGCGTGGTGCACGATGACCGCGCGGTTGGAGAGACCCTTGGCCTTGGCCGTGCGGATGTAGTCCTGGTTGAGGACGTCAAGCAGCTGCGAGCGCATGATGCGGGCAGTGTAGGCGGTGGAGACTGCCGCAAGCGTGAACGCGGGCAGGATGTAGTGCATCCAGTCCTGGTACGGCGAAGTCGGGCCACCGGCGCCGGAAATGGGCATGGAGAAGGCGCCGCCCGTGATGTTCTTGAGCCAGATGCCAAAGATCAGCTGGAGGATCATGCCGAGCCAGA
>CAUGFC010000137.1 GCA_959598545.1 uncultured Olsenella sp.
AGGTGGACGGCATCCGCTTCGTGGACCTGCCGGGCTACGGCTTTGCCAAGGTGTCCCAGAAGGAGAAGCAGCGCTGGGCCGACCTCATCTCCGGCTACTTCGCCCAGGAGCGCAGCTTCAACCTGGTGATCGCCCTCGTGGACATCCGGCACGACGCGCAGCGCCTTGACCACGAGATGGTCGCCTTCCTGCAGGAGAGTGGCCTGCCCTTCGTGGTGGCGCTCACCAAGGCGGACAAGCTCGGGCGCTCCAAGCAGACGCAGCAGGCGGCCGCCATCGCGCGCCAGCTGGGCATTGGCCGCGATCAGGTGGTCGTCACGTCCTCCGAGACGGGCATGGGCGTCGACGAGCTGCGCCGCCGCATCGCCGAGGCGTGCCTATAGCGCCAGCACGCCGAGGTGCTCCAGCAGGACCTTGAGGCCGATCAGGATGAGCACGACACCGCCCACGACGCTCGCGGGCTTCTCGTAGCGGGCACCGAAGAAGTGCCCCACCGCCACGCCGACGAGCGACAGCGCGAACGTGATCACGCCGATGAGCGAGACGGACGCCACGATGTCCACGTTGAGCGCGGCGAAGGAGATGCCGGCGGCCAGGGCGTCGATTGAGGTGGCCACCGCCAGAATGAGGAACTCGCGCAGGTCGATGGCGCTCGTGTCCTCGCACGCGCACCCGTCTTCCGCGTCCTCGTGAAGCGCCTCCCACAGCATCTTGCCGCCGATGAACGCGAGCAGAACGAACGCCACCCAGTGGTCGACCGGCCCGATCAACCACATGAACTGGCTGCCGAGCGCCCAGCCGACGAGCGGCATGAGCGCCTGGAAGCCGCCGAAGAAGAGCGCGAGCACTGCCGCCGTTCGAAGATTGAGCCGACGCATCCCCAACCCGCGGCAGATCGATACGGCAAACGCATCCATCGAAAGCCCCACGGCTATGAGCAGCAGCTCGACGATTCCCATGTCGTTCCTCTCCCCCGCTCCACGTGAGGCCGCATGGTACCACAGCCCCTCTGTTACCAGCGTGAAAACCGCCTTGCACTCCACCAGACTAAAGCGTATATTCTGCCCTACGCTTTAGTAGAGTAAAGTGCCCCACCGAGAGGGCCCCATGAAAGGAACCGTCATGCTCGACAGAAGGTCGTTCGTCCTCACCTCGCTCGCAACCGCCGGCCTCGCCGCCACCACGCTCGTCGGCTGCGGCGGCGCCCCCGCCGCCAGCGACGACGCCGAGCCCGCCGCCGACGAGACCACGGCCGGCACCGGCGCCGTCGACACCGGCACCCTCATCGTCGGCTTCGACTCCTCCTACCCGCCCTACGGCTACGTCGGCGACGACGGCGAGTACACCGGCTTCGACCTGGAGCTCGCCCAGGAGGTCGCCACCCGCAACGACTGGCAGGTCCAGCTCGAGCCCATCGACTGGGACGCCAAGGACACCATGCTCGACAGCGGCGCCATCAACTGCATCT
Source organism: uncultured Olsenella sp. (assembly GCA_959598545.1). Classification (GTDB taxonomy): domain Bacteria; phylum Actinomycetota; class Coriobacteriia; order Coriobacteriales; family Atopobiaceae; genus Thermophilibacter. Next base: position 1,469 of record CAUGFC010000137.1, read on the forward strand.
GGAACGGCTTCACCATGGAGGGTCGCGAGGAGGACTACACCTTCTCCGAGCCGTATATGATCAACGGGCAGGTCATCGTCGTGCGCGCCGACTCCGGCATCGCGAGCTTCGACGACCTCGCGGGCAAGGCCGTGATCACGCAGGTCGACTCCGCCGCCTACAACGTGCTCGCCGGCGAGGACGCCACGCAGGCCGAGCTCGCCGCCACCTTCGGCAACCTCGAGACCATCGGCGAGTACAACACCGCCTTCATGCAGCTCGAGTCCGGCGCCGTCGACGCCGTGGCCTGCGACCTCTCCATCGCCGCCTACCAGCTCGCCGCCAAGCCCGACGCCTACGTCCAGCTCGACGAGTTCCTCTCCGAGGAGCACTACGCCGTGGGCTTCAAGAAGGGTGACGACGCCACCGCTGACGCGGTGAACGAGGCCCTGCGTGCCATGGACGAGGAGGGCTTCGTCGCCGAGCTCTGCGACAAGTACGCCGCCGACGGCATCTCCTACGACAACTGGTGCCTGGAGTAGCCCAGACCAGCCAATCCTCCCAATGAGTCAAAAGGGGACTGTCCCCTTTTGACTCATTTCCATGAAGGGAACACCGTGGACCTCCTCACCATGACCGGCATGCTCTCCGAGGGCTTCCTCGTGAGCCTCCAGATCTTCGCGTTCACCCTGCTGGGGTCGCTGCCGCTCGGCATGCTCGTGGCCTTCGCGCGCATGAGCCGCTTCAAGCCGCTCGCGCTTCTTGCCCGCCTGTACATCTCCATCATGCGCGGCACCCCGCTCATGCTGCAGATGTTCGCCATCTACTTTGTCCCGTACTACGTCTTTGGCATCCGCCTCACCACGGACAGCAAGTGGTACGCGACGATCGTCGCCTTCGTCGTCAACTACGCGGCGTACTTCGCCGAGATCTACCGCTCGGGCATCCAGTCCATCCCGCGCGGCCAGCACGAGGCGGCGCAGGTCCTGGGCTACTCGCGCGCGCAGACCTTCGTGCGCATCGTGCTGCCGCAGGTGGTCAAGCGCATCATGCCCGCCATGACCAACGAGGTCATTACGCTGGTCAAGGACACCTCGCTCGCCTTCTCCATCGGCGTCATCGAGATGTTCACCGTGGCCAAGCAGCTCGTGGCGAGCCAGGTGAGCATGGCGCCCTTCGCCATCGCGGCCGCGTTCTACTGGGTCTTCAACCTGCTCATCGACTTCGTCGCCGGGCGCATCGAGAGAAAGCTGAGCTACTACCATGACTAGCGTAAGCACCGTCGAGAAGAACGCGCGGCCCGTCGTCTCCCTCGCGCACGCGCGCAAGAGCTTCGGCGACGTGGAGGTCCTGCACGACATCTCGCTCTCCGTTGCCCCCGGCGAGGTCGTGGCTATCATCGGCCCGTCCGGCGGCGGCAAGTCCACGCTGCTGCGCTGCCTCACGCTGCTCGAGCGCCTGGACGGCGGCGACCTCTCCTACGAGGACGTGGAGGTGGCGCGCGGCGGCGCGTACGGCGGCAAGGACGTCCTCGCCGCGGCGCGAGCCCGCTTTGGCCTGGTGTTCCAGAACTACAACCTGTTCCCGCACTTCTCGGTGCTGCGAAACGTCATGGATGCTCCCGTGTGCGTGCAGAAGCGCGACCGCACCGAGGCCGAGGCGGAGGCCCGCGCGCTTCTGGCCAAGATGGGGCTCGCCGGCAACGAGGACAAGGTGCCCTGCCAGCTCTCCGGCGGCCAGCAGCAGCGCGCGAGCATCGCCCGCGCCCTGGCCCTGCACCCCGACATCGTCTACTTCGACGAGCCCACGAGCGCCCTCGACCCCGAGCTCACGGCCGAGGTCCTGCGCGTCATCAAGGAGCTCGCCGCGGAGAACATGACGCTCGTGATCGTGACGCACGAGATGGGCTTCGCGCGCGAGGTCGCGGACCGCGTGATCTTCATGGACGGCGGCGTCATCGTGGAGGAGGGCCCGGCCGAGCAGGTCATCGACCACCCGCGCGAGGAGCGCACCCGCGCCTTCCTCGCCCAGCGCGAGGGGTAAGGGGACCTCGCGCCACTCCGCCCTGCCCAAAAAAGGGTTTGGGTTCGAAATCAGGGGCTCCGCCGAGTACCGTTTTGAAGAGTCGCAGGTCAAACGGCCGTGCTGTTGAGCGGCCTCCATTTTTCGAACCCAAACCGTTTTCGGGTTTGGGTTCGATTTTCCGGACATCAGAACGCATCAAGATAGAAACGACCTATCTACCTGCGGGTTCTCGTCGCGACATACTCGCAGATTCCAATTTCTGAACCCAAACCCGTTTCGGGGCAGTCCGAGGAGCCATTCGAGACGTCAGCGGGCGACGAAAGGCCGGCGGATTTCGTCTGCTCCACCTACTCCGCGGACTTGAGGGCGCCGACCATGTCCACGCGGTCGAGCGCGCGGTTGGTGATGAGGTTCACCACGACCGTGAACCCAAAGGCCATGACCGCGGCGATCAGGTACGTGAGCGGGTCCACCACCACGTCGAAGTAGAGCGACGGCATGCGCAGGATCCACGTGAGGCTGCGCGCCAGGGCGTAGCCCAGCGGTATGCCGATCACCACGCCGATCCCCGTGAGGATGAGCGTCTCGGTGTTGATGTAGCGGTGGACCTCGGGTCGCTTGAAGCCCAGGACCTTGAGGGTGGCGAGCTCACGCTCGCGCTCGGAGATGTTGGTGTTGGACAGCGTGAAGACCACGGTGAACGAGAGCGCCGCCGCCAGCACGATGACCACGTAGACCACGGTGTTGATCAGCGTGAACGCGCT
>CAUGFC010000138.1 GCA_959598545.1 uncultured Olsenella sp.
GGCGCCCGTCCGCGTAGACCTGCGTGCCGAGCGAGGCGACGTAGTCCATCTCGTCCGCGACCGGCTCGAAGAACCAGCGCAGCGTGTCGTAGCGCCGACCGGAGCTGGCCACGAAGCGCACGCCCTTCTCGGCGAGCCGGTGGATCAGGTCGAAGGTCTCCTCGGGGACCTGCGAGTCCTCGTCGAGCAGGGTGCCGTCCATGTCCGTCGCAATGAGCTTGATCACCGGAACTCCTCCCTCAGGAAGGCGGGCAGCTCCCCCGCCCGCGTCGCGCGCGCCACCTCGAGCAGCGCGTCGGCCATGCCCTCGTCGGCGCTCGCGCCCACCCGGTAGCGGGCCACCCGCTTCACCTCGTCGGTGGCGTTGGCGACCGCGACCGCGTAGGGCACCTTGCGCATGATCTCCAGGTCGTTCTCGGCGTCGCCGAAGACGGCCACCTCGTCCACCCCCAGGCCCAGGGAGTCGAGAAGGACGTCGAGCCCCGCCCCCTTGGACACGCCGGCGGGCAGGATGTCGAACCAGCTGGGCACCGGCGAGACGATGTCCACGTCGGGCGCGACCTCGGCGACCACCGACCGGCAGCGGTCCATGCGCTCGGGTCCGCCCGGGCACGCGATCGTCGCGGCGATGAAGGGGACGTCGGGGACCTCGTCGACGACCGTGCCCACGAACGCGGAGCGCCGCTCGAAGGGGGCGATCTCCTCCTTGGTGGCGCGGACGCAGAAGGCCGGGTTGGTGAGGTCGGTCTCGTTGGGGTAGCAGACGACGAACATGCCCTTCTCGGCATCCAGGGCACCCGCGATGCGCACGAGGGCGTCATGGCTGATCAGCGTCGTCTGGACGTAGCTGCCGCGCGCGCGGACGCGCTTGCCGTTGGAGAAGACGCCGGTCATGAAGCAGTCCTCGTCGCCGCCGAAGAAGCGGGTGATCTCCACGGTGTCGCGGCCCGTGGCCGGCCCGAAGAGCACCCCGGCGTCCAGGACCTCGTGGATGGCGTCTACGGTGCGCGGCGAGACGAGCGTCTGGCCGAAGGGCAGCAGGGTGTTGTCCATGTCGGAGAGGACGAGCTTGATCAAGGGTTCCTCCTAGAGCGCCTGCGGAAGCAGGTCGAAGCGGTCGATGCTCATGATTATCTGCTCCACGTCGACGATGCCGAGCAGCGTCACCACGCGGCGCCCGCCCACCCACACGGCGAGGCTGCGGAAGCCGGACTCCATGCGCACGCCCCGCCACTCGAGGTGGTCGATCTCGTCGTAGCGGACCCAGACGCGCGGGCCCACCAGCGGGATCACCACCATGCAGTCGCCGAAGGTGGACACACGGTAGCGGCACAGGAAGCACCACAGCACGAAGCAGGTGACCAGGAAGGCGTCGGTGAAGACGAGGGGGAGCTCCCCGTCCGCCACGAAGACGTCTGCCTCGCAGAGCCAGGCGAGCGCCAGCCCCAGCACGGCCACGAACGTCATGGCCAGCACGAGCGAGCGCCTGAAAGGGGCCGAGACGACGTAGGTGTCATGGTGGCTGTGGTGGCGCTCGGTGATGCGGACGTTGCCGGCGTGCTCGAGCACGAGCGCGACCAGCGGAACCAGCACCGCGACGACGACGAGAAGGGCGTCTACCAAGCTACGCCCCCATCCCGGCGTCGTCCGCGGCGAACTTGGCCACGAGGCGCTCGAGCAGGTCGACGGTGAGCTCCAGGCTGCGCACGGGGACGAACTCGCGCACGGAGTGGGCGTTGTAGCCGCCGGTGGCGATGTTGGGGCAGGGCAGCCCGCGGAAGGTGAGCTGGGCGCCGTCGGTGCCGCCGCGCGCGGGCACGAGCACGGGCTCGATGCCCACCTCGCGGTTGGCCTCGAGGGCGTAGTCGACGAGGCGCTGGTCCTCCGGGCCGAACTTCTCGGCCATGTTGCGATACTGCTCGCGGAAGCTCACCGTGACCGTGCCCTCTCCGTAGCGGTCGTTGAGGAAGGCGGCGATGCGACGGAAGGTCTCCTTGCGGGCGTCGAAGTCCGCGGCGTCGAAGTCGCGCAGGATGTAGGAGAGCGTGACGCCCGCGGCGGTGCCCTCGATGTCGGTGGGGTGATAGAAGCCCTCGCGGCCCTCCGTGTGCTCGGGGCGCTCGAAGGCGGGGACGAGCTGCTGGAACTCGGACGCGACCGTGATGGCGTTGACCATGACGTCCTTGGCGCTGCCCGGGTGGACCATCACGCCGCGGACCGTGACCGTGGCCTCGCAGGCCGAGAAGCACTCGTAGTTGAACTCTCCGAGGGCCTCGCCGTCCACGGTGTAGCCCCAGCGCGCGCCGAGGGCCTCGATGTCGAGCAGCTCCGCGCCATGACCGATCTCCTCGTCGGGGACGAAGGCGACCAGGATCCTGGGATGCGGCAGCTCGGGGTTGGCCACGAGACGGGCGAGAAGCGCGCAGATCTCCGCCACGCCGGCCTTGTCATCGGCCGAGAGGAGCGTGGTGCCGTCGGAGCAGACGATGTCCTGGCCCACGAACTGCGCGAGGTCGGGGACCTGGTCAGGCGTGGTCTGCACCGGCTCGCCGTCCACGATACCGGCCACGAGCGGACCGCCCTCGTAGCGCACCACGTGCGGGCGCACGCCGGCGGCGGGGGCGTCGGGCGAGGAGTCGATGTGGGCGCAGAGCAGGAGAGCCGGGCACTTCTCGGCACCGGCGGAGGCGGGCAGCGCGCCCGTGACGTAGGCGTGCTCGTCCACGGCGACGTCGACGCAGCCGATCTCACGGAGCTCGTCGCCCAGGTAGCGCGCCATCTCGTGCTGGCGCGGGGTGGACGGGGTCACGTCCATGTTGTCGGGGTCGGACTGCGAGTCCACCTGCACGTAGCGCATGAAGCGCTCGAGAACGTCTGACACGGCTGCCTCCTTGGACGGGATTTCTCGCCTGCTAGTCTATCGCAGCGCGGGGCGGTCCGTGTCAGCCGATTGTATGGGCTCGCGGGCGCAGGAAACGGGGCCCGTGTACCGGTTTCAGCGCCCGGCGCGGAGAAATCGCGGCCCATGTACCGGTTTTGAGGCTTCCGACCGGTACACGGGACGGCTTTTCTCGACAGGACAACGCGGGCGAGAAAAACGGGCGTGCCCCTAGCCCGGGAGCGCGGCGAGGATCGGCTCGAGGTAGCGCGCGACGCCGGCGCGCTCGCAGCGGTCCGTCACGTGGTTCGCGGCGGCGACGGCCTCGGGCGAGGCGTTGCCCATGGCCACGCCGTCGCCGGCGGCCTCGAGCATGGCGACGTCGTTGCCCGAGTCGCCGAAAGCGATGGCGTCGGCCGGGTCGACGCCCAGAAGCTCGCAAACGCGCCGCAGGCCAGAGCCCTTGTTCGTGCCCGCACGGGTGAACTCGACATTGCAGGGAAGCGACGAGACGCTCGTGAGCTCCTCATGGGCGCGCGCAACGGCCCAGACGTCGTCCCTGCCCGCTTCGTCCAGGTAGAAGACGTTGACGCGACAGACGTCGCCCAGCGAGTCGATGAGCGCGTCAGTGGTGCCGGGACAGCGCGTGCGCAGCCCCTTCACCATCTGCCGGAGGGCCTCGGTCACGTCCATCTCGTCGAGGACGTGCCAGCGGTCCTCGGCCGTGAAGACGCCCGCCTCAGTGAAGAGGTCGAAGGAGACGGGAAGCGCGCGCAGGTCGTCGTAGAGAGAGCGCACCGCGTCCGCGGCGATCACGCTCGCGCTCACGACCTCGCCCGTGCGCAGGTCGTGGACAAGCGCGCCCCCGCCGCAGACCGCGTAGCGCACGCTGGGGTGGGAGGCCAGCTCGGGGGGCAGCCCGGCGAGGTTGCGACCGGTGCAGGGCACGACCTGGACGCCCTTCTCGAGCGCCAGGTCGAGCATGCGGAGGTTGTCCGCCGGCACCGTCTTGTCAGGCGCGACGAACGTGTCGTCCATGTCGAGGAAGACCGCCCTGAGCATGTCGCCTCCCCTAGTCGACGCCTGCGTGGGAGCGGATCTCCGCCAGGCGCGCGCGCTGCTCGGCCGAGAGCGGGATGCCGTAGTCCTCGCCGTACGTCGGGTCGTCGGGGTTCTCCAGGCGGAAGCCGCCGCGGTTGTTGCGGTAGTTCTCCTTGGCCACGGAGATCATGAGCTTGATGCGGTTGAGCTGGTTGACCTCGGAGGCGCCGGGGTCGTAGT
>CAUGFC010000139.1 GCA_959598545.1 uncultured Olsenella sp.
GGCATCCCCACCTCCGAGAGCCACGCGCTCATCGCCGGCCTCACCGGCGCCGCCCTCGCGGTCTCCGGCGGCCTCGACGGCGTCAACATGGGCGAGTGGGTCAAGGTCGTCTACGGTCTCGTGCTTTCCACGGTGCTCGGGTTTTTCGCGGGCTGGGTGATCTCCAAGGTCATCCCGATCGCCTGTCGCAACGCCGACCGCCGCACCGCCAATAACTTCTTCGGCCGCATGCAGGTGCTCGGCGCCGCCGGCGTGGCGCTCATGCACGGCGCGCAGGACGGCCAGAAGTTCATGTCCACGGCCATGCTCGCCATCGCGCTCTCGCTCAACATGACGGTCGGCGAGATGGGTGGCTTCCCGCTGTGGATTATGGTGCTCTGCGCCGCGGTCATGGCGATCGGCACCGCCGTGGGCGGCAAGAAGATCATCAAGAAGGTCGGCATGGAGATGGTGCGCCTGGATAAGTACCAGGGCTTCGCCGCCTCCGTCTCGGCCACGGCGTCGCTGCTCATCGCCACGCTCACGGGCCTTCCCGTCTCCACCACGCACACCAAGACCGCGGCCATCATGGGCGCCGGCGCCGCCAAGGACCCCAAGTCCGTGAACTGGGGCGTCGCCAAGGAGATGGTCCTCACCTGGGTCTTCACGTTCCCGGGCTGCGGCGTCATCGGCTACATCCTCGCCAGGCTCTTCCTGGTGCTGTTCTAGTCCCGACCAGGTCCCGACCGCACGTTCCTCTCGCCAGCGCGTCCGTCAACGAAAAGGAGTCACCATGCCCCGCATCAAGAAGGAAGACGAGTTCTACACCATGCTCAAGGAGTTCGCGGCCCTCATCGTCGAGGCGGCGGACGAGTACAACAGGATCATCTGCGAGTTCCCCGAGTCCATGAGCTCGATCCCGCAGATGAAGGTCTACGAGTCCACGGCCGACGAGCGCGTCAAGGCCATCATGGCCAAGCTCTACACCTCCTTCATCACGCCGATCGACCGCGAGGACATCTCCAGCCTGGCGCTCGCCATGGACGACGTCGTGGACTCCATGTACGGCGTCGCGGTGCGCCTCGACCTCTTCAACATCGGCGACCTGCGCATCGAGGCCAAGCAGATCTCCGAGCTCACGGTCCACGCCGTCCACGAGATGCAGGAGATGGTCAACCACCTGCCCGACTACAAGAAGGACCGCGTGGTGCTCGAGAAGGCCATCGAGATCGGCACCGTGGAGGACGAGGGCGACACCGTCTACCAGAAGGCGCTGCGCCGACTCTTCTCCGACGAGGAGGACGCCTCCGGCAAGTACGCCGTCACCTGGCTGCGCATCTTCGACCGCATGGAGCTCTGCCTGGATGCGTGCGACCGCGTCTCCGGCATCGTGCGCGACATTATCATGAAGGACGCGTAGGCGAGAAGAACGCCCATCGCGCGGGTGCCGCCCCCGGCGGGGCGCGCCCGTTTCCACACAGAAGTGCGCTGCGCGGAACTTCTGTTTAGGAAACGGGGGCGCCCCGCCGGGGGCGGCCGTCTCTGGGCGGGTTCTCTTACCTGAATAGAAGAGCGGCGCGGTATACTGGTGGTGACAGAGCGTCGCTTATGGAGAGGGGAACCCACATGCTGTACCGCGACTTCAAGGGACTCAGCCTTTCTCGCCTGGGCTTCGGCGCGATGCGGCTGCCGTGCGTCAAGGGCAGCGACACCGAGCCCGACCAGGCTGTCGTCGACGAGATGGTTGACTACGCGCTCGGGCAGGGCGTGAACTACTTCGACACGGCGTGGGGCTACCACGGCGGGCGCTCTGAGGTCGTGCTCGGCCGCTCCCTCGCGCGCCACCCGCGCGACGCCTACTTCCTGGCGGACAAGTTCCCGGGCTACGACCTCGCCAACATGGGCAAGGTCGAGGAGATCTTCGAGGAGCAGCTCCGCAAGACCGGTGCCGGGCACTTCGACTTCTACCTCTTCCACAACGTGTGCGAGAAGAACGTGGACGAGTACCTCAACCCTGCCAACGGGATCCTCGACTACCTGCTGGCGCAGAAGCGGGCCGGGCGCATCCGCCACCTGGGCTTCTCGGCGCACGGGGACCTGCCGTGCCTCACGCGCTTCCTCGACGCGTACGGCGAGCACATGGAGTTCTGCCAGCTCCAGATCAACTACCTGGACTGGGAGTTCCAAAACGCACGCGGCAAGGTCGAGCTCATGCGCTCCCGCGGCATCCCCGTCTGGGTCATGGAGCCGGTGCGCGGCGGAAAGCTGACGCAGCTCTCGGAGGAGAACGCCGCGCTTCTCGCCGAGGCGCGCCCGGACGAGTCGCCGGCGGCCTGGGCCTTCCGCTTCGTGCAGGGCATTCCCGAGGTGGTGGTCACGCTCTCCGGCATGTCGAACCTCGAGCAGCTGCGCCAGAACGTGACGACGTTCTCCGAGGAGCGCCCGCTGGGCGAGAGGGACCGCGCTGCCCTGGCCCGCGTGGTGGGCAACATGCTCGGCCGCCACACGGTGCCCTGCACGGCGTGCCGCTACTGCACGGACCACTGCCCGATGGGCCTGGACATCCCCAAGCTGCTCGAGCTCTACAACGAGGCCATGGTGACGGGCGGCGACGGCGGCTTCATCCCGTCCATGTACGTGAGCACGCTCCCCGAGGACAAGCGCCCGGACGCCTGCGTCGGGTGCGGCAGCTGCGCGGCGGTGTGCCCGCAGCGGATCGACATCCCCGGCACGCTCGCGGACTTTGCCGCCAGGCTCGCGGGGTAAGATGGTGGGGCCGTTCCGCGCGCGACAAGGAGGCCCCATGACCAGACCCCAGCGGCTCGAGGCCGTGCTCTTCGACTTCGACGGCACGCTCTGCAACACCGAGGTCGAGAACCTGCGCCTGGTGCAGGACGTGCTGCGCCAGATGGGCGCCGAGGTCCCCATGTCCGAGCTCGAGGTGCTCACGGGCGGGGAGGACCGCGTGACGGTCCCGCCCATCCTCGAGAAGTACGGTGTCGCCGGCACGATTGACGACTACGAGCGCCTGCGCGACAACTGCTACCGCACCTACGCCGAGGCCCCGCTCGAGCTGGAGCCCGGCGCGCTCGAGCTGCTCGACGGCCTGCGGGCGCGCGGCGTCAAGGTGGGGCTCGTGTCGATGACGGTGGCGCGCTGCATCCTCACCGGGGTGGCGCGCCTGGGGATCATGGACCGCTTCGACGCGATCGTCTGCGGCGACATGGTCGAGCGGCGCAAGCCCGCGCCCGACCCGTACCTGCGCGCGATGGAGCTTCTGGGCGCGACCCCCGGGGCCTGCGTCGCCGTGGAGGACTCGCCGACGGGCATCGGCTCGGCCAAGGCGGCCGGCTGCCACGTCGTCGCCTACACCGGCGGCGGCATCGTCCAGGACGTGAGCGCCGCCGACGAGGTCATCGACTCCTTCGTGGGGCTTGCGCTCTAGGCGAGCTCTGCCGCAAGCGCCAGCAGCTCGTCCACGTCCTTCTCGGCCGTGGCCCAGGAGCAGACGAAGCGCGCCACCACGTTGCCGTCCGGCAGCTCGTAGAAGGTCTCGCAGCCGCACGCGGTCTCGAAGGCGTCGCGCTGCGCCGGCGTCATGACGAAGAACTGCTGGTTGGAGGGCGCCTCGCCGTAGGGCTCGAAGCCCAGCTCGACGAGACCCTCGCGCAGGCGGAACGCGCACGCGTTGGCGTTTCTCGCGAGGCGCCAGTAGAGTGGCTCGCCGCCGTCCGCCGGCTGCTCGAAGGCGGCCTCGAACTGCACGCCGAGCAGGCGCCCCTTGGCGAGCAGCCCGCCGCGCTCCTTCTGCAGGAACGGGAAGGCCTCGCGCAGGCGCGGGTGCGAGATGACCATGGCCTCGCCGAGGAGCATGCCGTTCTTGGTGCCGCCGATGTAGAAGCCGGCGCAGCGGCTCGCGATGTGCCCCAGCGTGAGCCCGCCCGCGGCCGGCGAGGTGAGGCCGGAGCCCAGGCGCGCGCCGTCGAGGAAGACGGGCAGGCCCCTCTCGTCCGCCCAGTCGCAGATGGCGTCGAAGCGCGCGAGGTCCCACACGCCGCCGAGCTCGGTGGTGTTTGAGATGTAGACGCAGCCGGGGCGCGTCATGTGGCGGCCCGTGGAGGTCTGGAAGCGCCAGACGCGCTCGGCGGCCTC
>CAUGFC010000140.1 GCA_959598545.1 uncultured Olsenella sp.
ACCTACGACCTTCGGGTTATGAGCCCGACGAGCTACCAGACTGCTCCACCCCGCAATGCGGTGCACCTCGCGTGTGCAAGGAATAACTATACGCGTCGCCCTTCTCGTCAGCAAGGTTTTTCTCGATTGTGTACGACTCTCCACAATCGGGACGGCACCCTACAGGTCCTCCGCCGTGAGGATCTCCTGTGGGATGAGGCGTGCGCCCTCCACGACGGCGCGCAGGTAGTCCATCTCCCGGTCGCAGAGCGCCGGCTCCAGCAGCTCGAGGCCCTCGACGCGCACGCCGCGCTGGTCGGTCTCCTCGTTCTCCAGCGGGTCGGGGAAGCGACGCATGGCGCGGCGCAGCATCTTCCGGTACGCCGGGGCGAACGGCTCCACCGAGAAGCGCCCGCGCGCCAGCTCGCTCAGGCGTGCCAGGATGGAGAGGCCCGCGCGGTCGATGTCGCCCCAGTAGAGCACGCGCACGTCCTCGGCTCCCAGGCTGTCGAGAAGGTCGGGCAGCTTGTGGGGGTCGTCCACCAGGTAGCCGTTGCCAAAGACCACACCGTGCACCCGCTCGCCCATGATCTTCTTTCGGCCGTCGAGGAACAGGGCACTCCTCATGTTGACCCAGGGGTCCAGGTTCTCGGAGACCACGAGGCGCAGGTGGCGATGGTGCTTGGGGATGTGGTGCAGCAGCTCGAGCTTGATCTGCGGGCGGGTGCAGACGACGTCGGTGAGCCCCATGAGGTGCAGGAGCTTGCGGCCGTCGGACTCGACGCCGAGGAACTTCTCGTCGCCGAAGAGCTGGTAGGAGAGCTCGCGCAGGCTGAGCGTACCGTCGCCGAGCGTGGCGCCGCCCGCGAGCGCGCCGTCGAGGGCGCGCAGCTCGCGCTCGTAGCGGACGAAGGCGTCGGGGGTGCTGAGCAGCCAGCCATTGATCCACAGGCGCGGGTCGAGGCCGATGATCTGCCGCCGCACGTCGTTGAGCTCCGGCGTCTGCTTGCGCACGGTGTCCAGCCCGGCGAGGCTGCGCTCGGGACGGCGCGCCGGCGGGCGGGGACGCTCGGTGCGGGTGAGCGCCTGTGGCGCGGCGCTCTCTGCCGCGTCGTCCCCGCGGGGGACGCGCAGCAGGTAGCCGTCGTCCGCCTGCTGGAGGACGCCGATCTCGAAAAGGGCGGCGAGCACCGTCTCGTCCGCGTCGTACTTCTCGAGCACCGCGGTCACGTCCGTCGGGTCAATCGGCACCTTGCGCAGGCGCACGAGGCCGCTGGCTATGCCGCCGGAGACGCTGCGGAACTGCGGGGGAAGATGCTTGCTCAGGATCTTGGCGAGCTCGAGCACGGTGGCGTGCTCCTGCTCCGTGAGTCGACGTGCCATGGGGGTCCTTGTCTCTTGGTTGCCCCCACAGCATACCGCGTTGGCGGCCCAAACTCTGGCGTATGCGAGAGCGCGACGCTCTTCTCGCCGGGCGATAAGAGCGTCGCTCCTCAACTACCTCGTAATATGCAAACTCCAATTACCTACGGCACCTGAGCGCTCTCGCATACGTCAGAGTTTGCGGAGGGGGCGGCGACCCGCTACGACAGGGCGGCGCTCCACGCGCTCTGAAGCCCGAGCACGATCACGAGCGAGAGCACGTTCACGACGAGCGCCGCGATCGCGAGGCCCTTGCCGCCCTTGGTGCCGCGCACGGTGCCGACCACGCCCACGATCGAGAAGACCAGGCCGATGGCGCCGATCATGAACGAGAGGTTGTTGACGATGGGGATCCACGAGGTCACGATGGCCAGGATTCCCAGCACCAGACCGACGATCGCCGCGGTTGACGTGGGCTTGTTGGTGTCTGCCATATCCGTTCCTTTCCTTCGGTGGGACTGCGGCTCGAATTATCGCGGCCTTGTCAACGCGATTCATTAGCTGCGAGCTAATGACGTAGGAGGCCGGTTGGTCCGAAAGGGCGAATAAATGCGCAGGTAGAAGGTATCGTTTCTTTTGACCTCCTTTCAGCGGATTGCCGCCTGGTACGAATCCGGTACGAATCGTTCTTGGGGTTGCTCTGAGGTACTTTCAGGGGCGTTTTCCACGCGCTCACGAGGTGAGCTTACGAGGGTGAGTCGGCGCCCGCCGTTGATGACGCGGGGCTCGACTTGGACGATCGGAGTGACGGCGGGGGCGGCCTCGACGGGTTCGGAGAAGAGGTCGCTCACGACGTCTGCCGCCGCACGCTTGGCCTCCATGTTCACGTGGGTGTAGATCTCCATCGTGATCTCGCTCGAGGCGTGGCCGGCCAGCTCCTGCATCACCTTGGGGTGCACGCCCCTCAGGGCGAGCGTGGAGAGGTAGGAGTGGCGAAGCTCGTGGAACGCCCAGCCATTGAGGCCGAGCGTCTCGCGGTCGCGCAGCCACCATGCCTCGAGCACGTTTGGGCTGAGCCTGCCCATGGTCGTGCTGAGAACGACCGGGGTGCTCTCGCTCTGCTCCAGGCGTTTTCCGGGCTTCTCGCCGTTCTTCTTCGCCAGCCTCTCCTGCTCCGCCGCGTACTCGTCAATGCGGGCCTTCTGCGCCTCCTTGTGCATGACGAGGGCGTCTCGGACGGAGTCGGGCATGGGGAGGCGCCGCACGCCGGCCTTCGTCTTGGGGTCCTTGAGGTTCCCGAAGCAGTCGTAGGACTTGCGGATCGATATGACCTGGCTCTCGAGGTCGACGTCGCGCCACGAGAGGCCGCAGACCTCCCCGCGACGCATCCCGGTGCTGACCGCGAGGAAGTACGCGATGTCGGCCTCCCGGGTGAAGTCGAGCTGCGCTATGAACTCCCGGATGGCCTCCGGCTTGAGGGCGCGGCGGGGCTGGGTGTCCCTGCGCGGCGTGTCCATCTCGGTGCAGGGGTTCTTGGCGACGACACCGTCCTTCACGAGGTCGTCGAACAGCAGCTTGAGCGTCTTGTGGATCTGGTTGAGATAGGTGCCGCTGGCGGGCTTGCCGGAAAGGGTGTCGCCGGAGCGCATGGCGGCGTACATCTTCTCGAGCGTCTCTCGCGTGACCTTCGAGGCGTCGGCGCAGCCGATGTGACGGTTGATTGCCTTGAAGAATCGCTCGTAGGTCACGTTGGTGTTCTCGGTGAACTCGCCGGACGCACGGCGCCTCGTCATGAAGTCCTCCGCGCACTCCTTGATGGTCGTGCCCGACCTCTTGTGCACCTCGTCGTTCTCGATCTCCTTGATGAACTCGCGCAGGGCCTTCTTCGCCTCGGTGTAGGTGCCGTTGAAGCGCCTCGTGCGGGTCTTGTACTTGCCCGTGCGGGGGTCGAGCCCCACGGGGACTCGCAGCTGCCACTTGCGGCACTTGCTCTTGGGCTTGTCCTTCTCGAGCTGGACTATGGTGCCCTCGCCCGTGACCTTTGCCATGGCTACTCACCGTCCCCAACGACGACGTAGGGCGGGCGGTAGTGCCACTCGAGGTCGCGGGCGAGCTCGCGCTGCCAGGGCTCGTCGAGGCGCAGGGCCTCGCCCGGGGCGGCGACGAGGGCGACGGCGGGAATCTCCGCGCCGGAGCTGTCTGTGAGGGAGAAGGAGACGACGCTGAGGTTCTTCTCTGCCTTGGCCATGGCGCTCACCTCCTGCCCTGGGAGCGGGCGGCGCGCTCGCCGAGCTCCACGTAGGAGAGGTAGCTGTCCACGAGGGCGCGGCCCTCGGGGCTGAGGGCGTCGTAGCGGGGCTGGATGCCCTCGGGCTCGGGCGCGTCGATGTCCTCGCGGCCGATGACGAGGTCGATGGAGCAGCCCAGCTTGTCCGCGATCTGCCACGCCGCCGGCAGCGGGATGCCGCAGTCGGCGCCGTCGCCGGCGCGCTCGTAGCGTGCGTAGGTGGAGCCGGGGATGCCGAGCGCCTCGGCGAACTCCTTCGCGGAGCGGTAGCCCGCCTCGCGGCGCAGGCGCTGGAGTGTTCTTTTGCCGCTGATGGGCTTGTAGGGGGTTTGGGAGGTTGCAGTCAGTGACATATACTTGTCACCGTCCCTTCTGGATTTGCCTCTGGACCGGACGCCGGGCCCGTGGGAGTGCCAGCTCCCGCGGGCCCACCTGTTTC
>CAUGFC010000141.1 GCA_959598545.1 uncultured Olsenella sp.
TCGAGGCCGCGGCCAAGCCCCGCTGGAACCAGGCCTAGTCGCTCGATTCCCCAGTGTTGCCTAGAGGGGGAGCGCCCCCTCTAGGCAACTTTTCTATTCAGGAGAGGAACCATGGGTAAGAGAATCGTCATCGCCCTCGGCGGCAACGCGCTGGGCAAGAACCTGCCCGAGCAGATGGAGGCGGTGCGTCACACGGCGCGCGCGATCGTGGATCTCATCGAGCAGGGCAACGAGGTCGTGGTGGCCCACGGCAACGGCCCGCAGGTGGGCATGATCCAGGAGGCCATGACCCAGCTCACGCGCTCCGACCCCGAGAAGTACATCCCGTGCCCGCTCTCGGTCTGCGTGGCCATGAGCCAGGGCTACATCGGCTACGACCTGCAGAACGCCCTGCGCGAGGAGATGCTCGACCGCGGGATCGAGATGGGGGCCGCCACGGTGCTCACGCAGGTGGAGGTCGACCCGGACGACCCGGCGTTCGCCAACCCCACCAAGCCGATCGGCGCCTTCATGACGCGCGAGGAGGCCGACCGCATGATCGCCGAGCGCGGCTACGACGTCATCGAGGACGCCGGCCGCGGGTACCGCCGCGTGGTGGCCTCGCCCAAGCCCGTGGGCATCGTCGAGCTGGACACCATCCGCTCGCTCGTGGAGACCAACCACGTGGTCATCGCCTGCGGGGGTGGCGGCATCCCGGTCTTCCCCACGGAGGGCCACCACCTCAAGGGTGCCGCGGCGGTCATCGACAAGGACTTTGCCGCGGCGCGCCTGGCCGAGCAGCTGGACGCCGACTTCCTGGTGATTCTCACGGCCGTGGAGAAGGTCGCCGTGAACTTTGGCAAGCCCGACCAGCAGTGGCTGGACGAGCTCACGCCCGAGACCGCGGCGCGCTACATCGCCGAGGGCCAGTTCGCGCCCGGCTCGATGCTGCCCAAGGTGGAGGCGGCGCTCGCCTTCGCTCAGTCCGGCGAGGGCCGCTCGTCGCTCATCACGCTCCTCGACCGTGCGGCCGACGGCATCGCCGGCAAGACGGGTACCATCGTACGTGGCTAAAACAGGCGCGCCGCTCTTCTCGCCCACTCGCTCAGGTGGACAAGACGGACGTTTTTCTCGCCAAATGAGGGAGTAAACGTCTGCTTTCTCCACTTGAGCGGAAGCCATCGAGAGACCGAGGGGCGAGAAGGACGACGTGCCGAGAAGGACGGAGAAGCGCGGGCATGAGACCCGATCTCAGGGCATATCTTCTGGGTGACGACGGACACCGGGTCTTCGGGCCCGGTCCCGTCGACCTGCTGGAGCGCGTGGGCGAGCTGGGCAGCCTGCGCGCCGCCGCGATCGACATGGGCATGGCCTACACCAAGGCGACGCGTCTCGTGCACGACGCGGAGCGCGCCTTCGGCTTTGCGCTCACCGAGCGGACCGTGGGCGGCTCCGGGGGCGGCGGCTCGCAGCTCACCGCTGAGGCGCGCGAGCTGATCGAGCGCTACCGCGCGTTCGAGCGCACGAGCCGCTGGGCGCTCTCCGCCGCCTACGAGACGTGCTTCTCGGGCTTTGGCGACGTGGCCCGCCTGGGCTGCGTGGTCATGGCGTCCGGCGAGGGCGCGCGCTTTGGCGGCGAGCCGGGCGAGAAGCTCGTGGCGCCGCTGGCCGGTGTGCCGGTGCTCGAGCGCACGCTCGCCGCGCTGCCGGCGGACCTCCTGGACGTCGTGGTGGTGACGCGCTGGGACGCGGTCGAGACGCTGTGTGGGCGGCTCGGCGTGCGCTGCGTGCGCGCGGAGGGACCGCTCAAGAGCGACACGATGCGCGCGGGCCTCGCGGCGCTGGGGCACCGCGCGGGCTGCCTCTTCGTGACCGGTGACCAGCCGCTTCTTGGCGAGGAGAGCGTGCGCGCGATGGTGGCGGAGCTCGTCCGCGAGCCCACGGCGATCGTGCGCCTGGCCTGGCACGGTCAGCCGGCAAATCCGGTGCTCTGGCCGGCGGACATGCTCGACGCGCTCGCGCGGATGGACAATGACACCGGGGGGCGCGCCCTTCTCGCCGGCCATGCCGAGCTCGCGGACCGGGTGCGCCTGGTGGAGGCGGCTGACGAGCGGGAGCTTGCCGACGTGGACACGCGGGAGGACCTGGCGCGCCTGGAGGGCGCGCTGGCCGACAGAGGGGAGAGCCGATGAGGAGGATCCTGACAAACGGCACGCTGGTCACGCCGGAGGGCCTGCGCCGCGCCGACCTCGCGCTGGAGGGCGAGAAGATCGCGGAGATCGCCGCGCACATCGAGCCCGGGCTCACCGACGTCGTCGAGGACGTCTCGGGCTGCTGGGTGTTCCCCGGCTTCATCGACGCGCACACGCACCTGCAGTGCTGGACCGGCATGGACTGGACGGCCGACAGCTTCGAGACCGGGACGCGCGCCGCTGCCTGCGGCGGTACCACCTGCATCGTGGACTACGCCACGGCCGACCGCGGCGTGACGATGGACGAGGCGCTGGCCGAGTGGCATGCGCGCGCCGAGGGCGGCGCCGGATGTGTGGCCAACTACGGCTTCCACATGGCGATCGCCGAATGGGGCGAGGACTCGCCCGAGCAGATGCGTCGCATGCGCGAGGCGGGCGTCTCGAGCTTCAAGACCTACCTCGCCTACGACCACCTGCGGCTCTCCGACGCGGAGACGCTGCGCTGCCTGGAGGTTGTGCGCGACCTGGACGCCGTGCTCTGCGTGCACTGCGAGAACGGCGACGTGGTAAACGAGCTGCAGCGGCGCGTGCTGGCCGCCGGCATCACGGGGCCGGAGGGACACCCGCTCTCCCGGCCCGCCGAGGCCGAGGCGGATGCCGTCTCCCGCCTGCTCTACCTGGCCCAGATCGCGGGCGCCCGCGTGAACGTGGTGCACCTGTCCACGGAGCTCGGGCTTCTCGCCGTGCGCGCCGCCCGCGAGCGCGGCCAGAGGGGCATCTACGTGGAGACCTGCCCGCAGTACCTCACGCTCGACGACACGCGCTACCTGGAGTGCGGCGACGACGGCTTCGCGGGCGCCAAGTACGTGATGAGCCCGCCCTTGCGCAAGCCGTCGGACGTGCGCGCGCTGCGCGGGGCGGTGCTTGCCGGCGAGGTGGACTCCATCGCGACGGACCACTGCTCGTTCAACCTGCGCGGACAGAAGGACCGCGGCCGCGGCGACTTCACCAAGATCCCCAACGGCGGCCCGGGCATCGAGCACCGCCCGGCCGTGACGGCCACGACCTTCGAGGGGCAGCTCGGGCCGACGGAGCTCTGCCGCCTGCTGTCGGAGGGCCCGGCGCGTGTCTTCGGCCTGTGGCCGGAGCGCGGTCGGCTCGCCGTGGGCGCTGCGGCCGACGTCTGCGTGTGGGACCCGTCCGCGCGCTGGACGATCAGCGCGGAGACCCAGCACCAGGCCGTGGACTACACGCCGTGGGAGGGCTTCGAGGCGCACGGTCGCGCACACCTCGTCTACGTGGGCGGGGAGCTCGTGGCCCGCGACGGCGAGCCCTGCGGCCCCACTCCCGGCCATTACGTGGCACGATAGCCAAGTCAGTCGTAAAACGGGGAACATCCCCCTCAAGCAAAGGAGAAGAACATGGCAATCGAGGCAATCGTCACCGACAAGGCGCCCGCGGCGCTCGGCCCCTACTCCGCCGCCGTGGCCGCCCCGGCCACCAAGGCCATCCACGTGTCCGGCCAGCTGCCGATCGACCCGGCCACCGGTGAGTTCGCCGGTGAGGACATCCAGGCCCAGACCCGTCAGAGCCTGACCAACATCAAGAACATCCTCGAAGCCGCCGGCGCCTCCATGGCAGACGTCGCCGAGGTCACCGTCCTTCTCGACGATATCGCGGACTTCGCGGCCATGAACGAGGTCTACGGCGAGTTCTTCACCGCGCCGTACCCCAGCCGCGCCGCCTTCGAGGTGGCCGCGCTTCCCAAGGTCGCCAAGGTCGAGATCAAGGCCGTGGCCTACCTGTAGGCAGGGTCTCACGCGTTGGGGGCGGCCCGCCGCGCTTCACGCGAGAGTGTTCGCGCTTTGCGCTCAGAACTCTCGCTTAGAAGC
>CAUGFC010000142.1 GCA_959598545.1 uncultured Olsenella sp.
CTTGCCGGCGGGGCCGCCACAGAATGGGCCAAAAGGGACTGTCCCTTTTCGTTACCTATGCGAGTTGGGCGAGGATCTTGTCGTCGCTCTGCTCGGTCCTGGGCATCGGTCGGACGACCTGGAAGATCATGCCCGCGAGCAGCACGAACGCCACCACGGTCCACGCACCGAAGTTCCCCAGCGCGAAGAGCTCCCAGAGCTGGTTGATGATGAGGCCCACGCACCAGGCGAAGACGCACTGGTAGCCGATCGCGAACCAGAACCACTTGGGCGAATCCATCTGGCGACGGATGGTGCCGATCGCTGCGAAGCACGGCGCGTCGAGCATGTTGAACGCCACGAACGCGCACATCGCGCCCGCGTGCATGACGCCCGCGCCGTCGGTGAACATGGCCGCGAAGGCCTGCCACATGACCGGGTCGCCCTCGGTGGCCTCGCCCAGGCCGAAGATCGTGCCGAAGGTGGAGACCAGGTTCTCCTTGGCGATGAGGGCGTTGATGGAGGCGGCGGTCGCCTGCCAGCTGTCGGCGCCGAGCGGCGCGAAGATCCACGAGATCGCGCCGGCCACGATGGCGAGCAGCGAATAGTCGGCGCTGTACTCGGGCGCGCCCGGCAGCGAGGCGAGGAAGCCGAAGG
Organism: uncultured Olsenella sp.; assembly: GCA_959598545.1. Classification (GTDB taxonomy): domain Bacteria; phylum Actinomycetota; class Coriobacteriia; order Coriobacteriales; family Atopobiaceae; genus Thermophilibacter. Next base: position 637 of record CAUGFC010000142.1, read on the forward strand.
AGCCGTCGCCGCCCTCCCAGCCGGCGAAGCCAAAGCTGGAGAGGAACCACACGACCACGCAGGCGGCAAAGATTATCGTCGTGGCCTTCTTGAGGTACGCGGAGATGCGCTCCCACACGTGCAGCCACCAGCTCTTGAGCGCGGGCAGGTGGTAATCCGGCAGCTCCATCACAAACGGCGCTGCCTCGCCGGCGAACATCCGCGTCTTCTTGAGCATGAGCGCGGAGACGACGATGGCGGCAAGGCCGAGGAAGTAGAACATCGGGGCCACCCACCAGGCGTCAGCCCCGCCCACGAGCACGCCCATCACCAGGGCGATGATCGGGGTCTTGGCGCCGCACGGAATCATGGTGGTGAGCATCGCCGTCATGCGACGGTCCTTCTCGTTCTCGATGGTCTTGGTGGCCATGACGCCGGGCACGCCGCAGCCGGACGAGATGAGGAACGGGATGAAGCTCTTGCCCGAGAGGCCAAAGCGGCGGAACAGTCGGTCCATGACAAAGGCCACGCGGCTCATATAGCCGCAGTCCTCGAGGAACGCGAGCATCATGAACAGCACGAGCATCTGCGGGATGAAGCCCAGGACCGAGCCCACGCCGCCCACGATGCCGTCGAGCACGAGCGAGCTCACCATGTCGGAGGCGCCCGCCGCAGAGAGCCAACCCTCGACCACCGAGGGAATCGACGGAATCGCCATGCCGAAGAGCTCCCAGCCCTCGCCGAAGACCTCGTCGTTGGCCCAGACGGTCCCCCAGTCGCCCACCGTGGAGACCGCGATGTAGTACACGACGAACATCACGGCCACAAAGATCGGAAGTCCCAGCACGCGGCTGGTCACGACCTTGTCGATCTTCTCGGACATGCTGAGCTTCTTGGGAGCGCGGCGCACGCACGCGTCCATGACGGAGGCGATCCAGTCGTAGCGGTCGGAGGTGATGATGGACTCGGCGTCATCGCCGCGGGACTCCTCCACGGCGCGCACAATCTTCTCGGCCTGGTTGAGCTGGGCAGACGTGAGATGCAGGGCCTTCACGGCCTCGGCGTCGCGCTCGAAGACCTTGACGGAATACCAGCGCACGAGGTGGGCGTCGCAGCTATCGGAGACGATGATCGCAATCTGCGCCAGCGCGTCCTCCACCTCGGGCGAGAAGCACCGCGCACCCGCCGGGACCTTGCCCGCCTTGCCGGCGGCCACGGCCTTGTTGACCAGCGTGTCGAGGTTGGTCGCACGCAGCGCGGAGACCTCGACGACCGGAGCTCCCAGACGCTCGGAGAGGGCGGCCGTGTCGATGACGTCGCCGCGCTCCTTGAGCAGGTCGCACATGTTGAGGCCCACGACCACGGGGCGCCCGGCCTCGAGGAGCTGCGTCGTGAGATAGAGGTTGCGCTCGAGGTTGGTCGCGTCCACGAGGTCGATCACGGCGTCGGGGCGCTCGCCCACGAGGTAGTCGCGCGAGACGACCTCCTCGGGCGTGTACGGGGAGAGCGAGTAGATGCCGGGCAGGTCGACGAAGGTGACGTCGCGGTTGGCGCGCCAGGTTGCCTGCTTCTTCTCCACGGTGACGCCGGGCCAGTTGCCCACGTACCCGTTTGAGCCCGTGAGCTCGTTGAACAAGGTGGTCTTGCCGCAGTTTGGGTTTCCTGCGAGACCGATGGTCGTCTCTGCCATGTCCTGCCTTTCTCAAGTTAGCTAATTGCTACTTGTGTGGTACCATTTGTTAGACGAGGTTAACTAGTGGGGCGAGAAAAACGGCCGCTCCCGGCCGCACCTGCTACGCGAGGTTCTTCTCGCCTTGCGCTACTCGCCCCTCGTCACGTCCGTGACCTCGACGCCCGCCGCCTCGTCCTTGCGGATGGAGAGCTCGTAGCCGCGCACCGTGAGCTCGACGGGGTCCCCGAACGGCGCCACCTTGCGCACGTGGACGCGGGTCCCCTTGGTGAGGCCCATGTCCATGATCCGGCGCTTGAGGGCCCCGGTGCCCGTGAGGGCGGCGACGGTGCAGCTCTCCCCCACCTTCACGTCCCTGAGTGTTGTCATCTGCCTTCCTTCCTCTCTGCGGGACTGCCGCCCGCCTAGATCGACACGGTGATGTGGCTCGCCATCGAGCGGTTGAGCGCGAGGCGCGCGCCCTTGACGGCCACGATGACGTCGCCGGCCGCACGCGAGATGACCTTGACCTCGGCGCCGTCCACAAAGCCGAGCTCCGCGAGGTGCTGGCGCAGGCCGGCATCGCCCCGCACGCGCGACACGCGCACGACCTCGTCCGTGCCCGCCATGGCCAGTGGTAGCTGAGGTGACGCCATGAGCTGTCTCCCCCTTGTGTTATAGCTGGCTAACTTACGATAAGTAATATAGGACTAACTTCAAGAAGCGCAAGGACCGTTCGCCGATTGAGTTACATACGGGAAACTTTTCGGGCGCGTGACGCGACATGCCGCTCGTGAATTCACGAGCGGCATCCTGCTGCAGGACGACCTCACCCCGTGTTCTGCAGGCCCGCCGCGACGCCGGAGACGGTGCAGAGGATGAGGTACGTGAGGGCGTCGCGCTCCTCGGGTTCCAGGTCGCCCGCGCGCAGGCGGCGCAGGGCGAGGGCCTGCGTCACCGAGAGCACGTTCACGAACGGCAGGCGCATGCGGATGACGGGTCCCAGCACGCGGCGGTGCTGCAGCGGCCACGCGTCGCCCACGATCGCGAGCACCCAGCGGCGCGTGAGCTCCATCTCCTCGAGCACCTTGCGCGCAAGGTCGTCGCGGTCGGCAAGGGCCAGGTAGAGGCGGGCGATCCGCTCGTCAACCTTGGAGAGCGACATCTCCACGTTGTCGACGAACGTGGTGAAGAGCGGCCACTCGGCGTAGGCGGCGCGCAGCCGGCCCAGGTCCCCCACCCGCTCGCAGGCGGTGCCCAGGCCGTACCAGGCGGCCAGGTTGACGCGCGCCTGGGACCACGAGAAGATCCATGGGATCGCGCGCAGGTCGTCGAGGGAGGTGGCGCCGAGGCCGCGCTTGGCGGGACGACTGCCGATGGGCATGAGGCCGACCTCTGCGAGCGGCGTCACGGTGGAGAACCACGTCGCGAAGCCCTCGGTGTGCAGCAGGTCGAGGTAGCGCTCGCGGCTCGCCGCGTCCAGCTCGGCGGCGAGCGCCGCGTACTTCTCGGTGGTCTCGGTGTTGTGCAGCTCGACCGACGGGGCGGACGAGAGGAGCGTGGCGCCCGCGACCGACTCCACGTGGCGGCGCGCCAGCGTGGGGTTTCCGTAGCGGGCGAAGATGACCTCGCCCTGCTCCGTGAGCTTGAAGCAGCCGTTCACCGAGCCGGCGGGCTGGGAGAGCACCGCGCGGTTGGCGGGGCCGCCGCCGCGGCCGACCGCGCCGCCGCGGCCGTGCATGAGGACGAGGTCGATG
>CAUGFC010000143.1 GCA_959598545.1 uncultured Olsenella sp.
ATCATGAGCTTGATGCGGTTGAGCTGGTTGACCTCGGAGGCGCCGGGGTCGTAGTCAACGGCCACGATGTTGCTCTCCGGGTGCATCTGGCGCAGGCGCTTGATCACGGACTTGCCCACCACGTGGTTGGGCAGGCACGCGAACGGCGAGCAGCACACGATGTTGGGCGTGCCGGTCTCGATGAGGTCGCACATCTCCGCCGTGAGGAGCCAGCCCTCGCCCATCGTGTTGCACAGCGACAGCACCTGCTCGGCCTTGGCGGCGAGCTCGAAGATGTCCGGGTAGGGCTGGAAGCGCGTGGTCTTGGCCAGCATCTTGTTGATGGGCTCGCGGAAGCCCTCGACCAGCTTGATGCCCGCCATGTGCGAGAGGCGGCTCGTTGCCTTGGTGCCGAGCTCGGCGTTGGTGTTGATCGCGTTGGTCATGCCGAAGAGGAAGAAGTCCACCAGACCCGGCACGTTGGCCTCGCAGCCCTCCTGCTCGATGACCTTGACCACCTGGTTGTTGGCCGTGGGGTGGAACTTGACGAGGATCTCGCCGACCACGCCCACGCGCGGCTTGGAGCGGTCGTTCACGAGCGGCAGCGCCTCGAAGGCGTCGACGGTGCGCTGGCAGAGGTCGTAGAAGCGCTTGCGGCCGCCGCCCACGATCACACCCTTGGCGTCGGCCATCATGCGGTCGTAGAGCGCGTCCGCGGCACCGGGCTCGGCCTCGTAGGGGCGCACGCGGTAGAGCAGCTGCATGATGAGGTCGCCGTAGAGCAGGGCGTAGACGGCCTTGACGAGCAGGCCGGGGTCCTTGAGGACGTTGAAGCCGGGGTTCTTCTCGTCCAGGCCGGAGGCCGCGGTGAGGCTGATCACCGGGATCTCCGGGTGGCCGGAGTCCTTGAGGGCCTTGCGGATGAGGGCGATGTAGTTGGTGGCGCGGCAGCCGCCGCCGGTCTGGGTGATGACCACGGCGAGGCGCGACAGGTCGTACTTGCCGGAGAGCACGGCCTCCATGATCTGGCCCGTGACCAGGATCGAGGGGTAGCAGATGTCGTTGTTGACGTACTTGAGGCCGGCCTCGACGGCGCCCTGGTCGACGGAGGGCAGCAGAACCACGTTGTAGCCTGAGCTCTTGAACAGCTCCTCGATGAGGTCGAAGTGGATCGGCGCCATCTGCGGCACGAGGATCGTGTAGCCCGCCTTCTGCATGTCCTCGGTGTAGCGGACCTTCTCGAAGGCGGCGCTGGCGGCCTCGCGGTAGACCGGCACGCGACCCTCCTGCGTGGCGCGGGCGCGCTCGAGCGAGCCGTCGGCGTTCCTGACGCCCACGGGCTCGACCTCGCGGATCTCACCGCGGCTGGCCTCGCGGCGCAGCTCCTCGCGCTGCTCCTTCAGCGCGGCCATGAGCGAGCGGATGCGGATGCGGGCGGCGCCCAGGTTGGAGACCTGGTCGATCTTGAGGACGGTGTAGATCTTGCCGGAGGCCTCGAGGATCTCCTGGACCTGGTCGGTGGTCAGGGCGTCGAGGCCGCAGCCGAACGAGAAGAGCTGGATGAGGTCCAGGTCGTTGCGGGAGGCCACGAAGCGCGCCGCGCGGTAGAGGCGGCTGTGGAACATCCACTGGTCGATGACGCGGATGGGGCGCTCGGGCCTCATCTTGTGCGCGACGGAGTCCTCGGTGAGCACGGCGAAGCCGAAGGAGTGCACGAGCTCGGGGATCGCGTGGTTGATCTCGGGGTCGTTGTGATAGGGGCGGCCCGCCAGCACGATGCCGTGGGCGTCGTGCTCCTCGATCCAGCGCAGGGCCTCGTCGCCGGCGCGGTGCATGGCGTCCTTGAACGCGAGGTCCGCGTCCCAGGCGGCGTTGACGGCCTCGTCGACCTCGGCGCGGGTGATGTGGGCGCCGCGCACGCGACCGCGGCCGGCCGCCGCGTCCTTCTCGCGCTGCTCGGAGACCAGCTCGTAGAGGCGGCGCTTGAGCTCCTTCTTCTTGTCGTACGGGATGAAGGGGGCCAGGAACTCGATCTTGGAGTCGCCGCCCAGCTCGTCGACGTTGAGGCCGAGCGCCTGCGGGTAGCTCATGACGATCGGGCAGTTGTAGTGGTTCGTGGCGCCCTCGTCCTCCTGGCGCTCCCAGCGGATGCAGGGCATCCAGATGAAGTCCGGGTCCTTGTCGATGAGGTTCATGATGTGGCCGTGGGAGAGCTTGGCCGGGTAGCACACCGACTCGGACGGCATGGACTCGATGCCGGCGTCGTAGGTCTTGGCCGAGGTCTGGTCCGAGAGCACCACCGAGAAGCCCAGCTTGGTGAAGAACGCGTGCCAGAACGGGTAGTTCTCGTACATGTTGAGGGCGCGCGGGATGCCCACGGTGCCGCGCGGCGCGTCCTCGGGGTCGAGCACCGGGCGGTCGAAGAGCAGCTTGTTCTTGAACTCGAAGAGGTTGGGAGCCTCGTTCTTCTTGCCCTTGGAGCCGCCGGCGCCCTTCTCGCAGCGGTTGCCCGTGATGAAGCGACGGCCGCCGCCGAAGTCGTTGATCGTGAGCAGGCAGTTGTTGGAGCAGCGCCCGCAGTGGACGTTGGTGTGCTTGACCTGGAGGTTGTCGATCTCCTCACGGCTGAGCAGCTGGGAGGTGCCGTACGCGCCGGCGCGGTCGCGGGCGAGAAGGGCCGCACCGTAGGCGCCCATGCAGCCCGCGATGTCCGGGCGGATGACGTCACGGCCGGTGAGAACCTCGAAGGCGCGCAGGGTGGCGTCGGACATGAAGGTGCCGCCCTGGACGACGCACCACTGGCCGATCTCGTCGAAGTCGCGCAGCTTGATGACCTTGAAGAGGGCGTTCTTGATGACGGAGTAGGACAGGCCGGCGGCCACGTCGCCGATCGTCGCGCCCTCCTTCTGCGCCTGCTTGACGCGGGAGTTCATGAAGACGGTGCAGCGGCTGCCCAGGTCGACAGGGCTCTTGGCGCCCACGGCAGCCTGCGCGAACTCCTGGACCGACATGTTCATGGACACGGCAAAGCTCTCGATGAAGGAGCCGCAGCCCGAGGAGCAGGCCTCGTTGAGCATGATGTGCTCGATGACGCCGTCCTTGACCTGCAGGCACTTCATGTCCTGGCCGCCGATGTCGAGGATGAACTGCACGTCCGGGACAAAGGCCTTGGCGCCGCGCAGGTGGGCGACGGTCTCTATCTCGCCGGAGTCGGCGCGCAGGGCCTCGATGAGAATCTGCTCGCCGTAGCCGGTGGTGGTCACGTGGCCGATCGTGCAGCCCTCGGGCAGGCGGTCGTAGATGCCGTCCATGATGTGGCGGGCGGTGCCGAGCACGTCGCCGTTGTTGTTGCCGTACCAGGTGTAGAGGAGCTCGCCGGACTCGCCGACCACCGCGCACTTCATGGTGGTGGAGCCGGCGTCGATGCCGATGAAGACGCGGCCGCGGTACGTGGCGAGGTCGCCCTTGGGGACCACCTGCTTGTCGTGGCGCTCCTTGAACTCCCGGTAGTCGTCCTCGGACTCGAAGAGCGGCTCGAGGCGCGCGACCTCGGAGCCCTGGACGTCCTTGAGCTCCTCGAGGAGACGGATCACCTCGTCGAAGGTGACGTACTTCTCGGACTCGCCGGCGAGCGCCGCGCCCGTGGCCACGAAGAGGTGGGCGTTCTCGGGGACGATGATGTGCTCGTCGTCGAGGTTGAGCGTGAGGTAGAAGCGCTTGCGGAGCTCCGAAAGGTACTGGAGCGGGCCGCCGAGGAACGCGACGTGGCCGCGGATGGGGTGGCCGCACGCCAGGCCGGAGACGGTCTGGTTGGCCACGGCCTGGAAAATGGAGGCGGCGATGTCGGCCGGCTTGGCGCCCTCGTTGAGCAGCGGCTGGACGTCGGACTTGGCGAAGACGCCGCAGCGGCTCGCGATGGGGTGGATCTGCGTGGCGCCCTTGGCGAGCTCGTTGAGGCCGGAGGCGTCGGTGTGCAGCAGGCTCGCCATCTGGTCGATGAAGGCGCCCGTGCCGCCGGCGCAGGTGCCGTTCATGCGC
>CAUGFC010000144.1 GCA_959598545.1 uncultured Olsenella sp.
GTCGGCTGGGACGGACCGGCTGTGGGGCTGCTCGACCTCGACGCCGTCTTCGCCTCGGTCGAGCAGCTTGACCACCCCGAGTGGCGGGGGCGGCCGGTGATCGTCGGCGGCTCCGCTGACCGGCGCGGCGTCGTCTCCACGGCGTCCTACGAGGCGCGGCGCTACGGCGTCCACTCGGCCATGCCCTCGGCCACCGCCCGGCGTCTCTGCCCGCAGGCGATCTGGACGCAGGGGCACTTCGATCGCTACCGCGAGCTCTCCTCCCGCGTCATGGCCATCCTCACGGACGAGACGCCCCTCGTCGAGCAGGTCTCGATCGACGAGGCGTTCTTCGACGTCACGCCCGGACGCTTCTCGCACGAGAGCCCCGTCGCCATCTGCCGCCGCGTGCAGGAGCGCGTGGCGGGGCTCGGCATCACGTGCTCCATCGGGCTCGGCGTCAACAAGACGGTCGCCAAGATCGCGTCCGAGCGCGAGAAGCCGCGCGGGCTCACCGTCGTGCTGCCGGGCACCGAGCGCGCGTTTCTCGCCCCGCTGCCGGTTGGCGCCATGAGCGGGATCGGCCCGGCGACCGAGGCGCGCCTGCGAGAGATGGGCGTGCGCACCCTGGGCGAGCTCGCCGCGACCGACGGTGGGGAGCTCGAGCGTCGCTTCGGCGTGCTGGGGCCGCGCATGGCGCTGAGGGCCGCAGGGCTCGAGCGCAGCGTCGTGGCCGAGGCGGCGGCGCCGGACGAGGTGAAGTCCGTCTCGAACGAGCGCACGTTCTCGCATGACCTGACCACGCGAGACGACGTCGAGGCGGCGGTCCTGCACGTGGCGGACATCGTCGCGCGACGGCTCAGGAAGCGAGGGCTGCGCGGCAGAACCGTCACCCTCAAGCTCAAGTTCGACGTCAGCCGCGCGTGCACGGCCCAGCACGCCCTGCCGCGCCCGAGCGACGACGCGCGGCAGATCGGTCGGCTCGCGGTCCGGCTCCTGGACGAGGCGTGGAACGAGGGGGTGCCGGTGCGGCTCGTCGGCGTCGGCGTCTCGGGATTCTCCGACGAGCCCCCCGAGCAGCTCGCCCTCTTCGACGAGGGGTGTCCCCGGGGGTCCGAGGGAGCCGCCGGCCGGGACCTCTCGGCGCTCGGCCGCGTGACCGACGCCCTGCGCGAGCGGTTCGGCGACGATGCCGTGAGCTATGGGCGCGACCTGCGCTTCAGGGACCGGACCTCGGACACCGCGCCGATGGGCAAGTCGGACGCCTAGGGCTAGATGACGACGGTCATCGTGGTGCCGTCCTCGGCGGTCGAGGTCGCCGACATGGTGCCCCCCGCCGCCTCGACGATGCCCCGCGCTATGGCGAGCCCGAGGCCGAAGCCGCCCCCATCCGTCCGCTGGCGCGCCCGGTCAGTCCGGAAGAACCGGTCGAAGAGGTGCTCGAGGTCCTCCGGCGAGATCACCTCGCCGAAGTTGCTGATCTGAAGGCGTGAGCGTCGCCCGGACCTTGCGAGCCTTACGCTCACGACGCTGCCCTCGGAGGCGTACTTGGTCGCGTTGTCGAGGAGCGTCCGCACCACGCGACCGTAGTCGTCTGGGGCGACGCGCGCCCGCACGTCGTCGGAGAGCTCCTGCTCTATGGTGCAGCCCCTCTCGAAGGCGACCGCGTCGAACTCGAGGCAGCACTCGGAGACGATGGGGGAGAGCTCTGTCTCCGGGACGCTCTCCCGGGTCGTCCCGGCGGCCTCCCGCTCGTCGGCGCGAGCCAGCGTGAGCAGGTCCTCGACGAGGTCGCGAAGGTGCTTCGCCTCGTCCGCCGTGCTCTCCACCCAGCGCCGCGACTCATCGGGGACGCCCTCGTCCTTCAGGAGTATCTGCGTGTTGGCGAGTATGACGGCGAGCGGGGTCTTGAGCTCGTGAGAGGCATCCGAGACGAAGCGACGCTGCTGCCGCCAGGCGCGCTCGACCGGCCTCAGCGCCCAGCCCGAGAGGACGTAGGCGATGGCGAAGAGCGCGCCCATCGACGCGAGGAAGACGCCCACGTTCGTCACGGCCTGGTCGCGCAGCGTCATGTCGATGGTGTAGGTGTCGAGGAAGGCTATCCGGTAGCCCCAGGACGTCTCGGCGCGCTTCCACATGACCGGGTAGTCGTCGCAGCGACCCGAGCCCGCCTTGCTCGTGGAGGCGTCGAGAATGACGGCTCGGAGCGTCTCGAGGGGTACGTCGAAGGGCGTCTCGTCGACGACGAGGACGGCCCCCTCGCGGGAGATGTCGACGACCGCGGCGAGCATGTAGTCGCTGCCCATGGCGCCGGTCGGGTCGCCGAGCTGGCCGACCGAGACGCCCCGCTCGACCGCCCGGTCCAGGATCCGGTCGGCCCCGGCGCGCAGCGACGCGGCGTTGGCGAAGAACGTGATCCCGAGCACGCCGGCAAGCACCAGGCCAACGAGCAGCATGGTGATCGCGATGAACTCCCTGCGCAGCCGCTTGAGCATGGGCGGCTACCCCTCGATGACCTCAAGGCGGTAGCCGAGCATCCTGAGCGTCGTGATCTGCACGCGGGAGCCGATGTGGGCGAGCTTCTTGCGCAGGAAGGAGACGTAGGCCTCGACGGAGTTCTCAGAGGCGTCGACGTCGCCCCAGACGCGTCCGAGCAGGTCCTGCTTGGAGACCACGCGGGGGCTGGAGCTCATGAGGATGCGCATCACCTCGAACTCCTTGCCGGAGAGGTGGATCGACTTGGCGCCGCAGGAGAGGTCGTGGGTCTCCAGGTCGAGCGTGACGTCGGCAAAGGTGACGTCGTCGAGCAGGACGTCACCGCGACGGCGCGTGAGCGCCCTCAGGCGGGCGAGAAGCTCGTCGGACTCGAACGGCTTGGTCATGTAGTCATCGGCTCCCGAGTCGAGGCCCGCCACCTTGTCGGCGGTGGACGTCCGTGCGGTGAGCATGAGGACCGGCGTGGACACGCCCTGCCTTCTCATCTCGTGCGCGACCGCGTTCCCGTCCATGCCGGGCAGCATGACGTCGAGCACGACGGCGTCGTAGGAGCCGGACAGGGCCGCGCGGAGGCCGGAGCGTCCGTCGTATGCGGCGTCAGCGTTGTATGAGGCGTCCGTCAGGATGCGGACGATGGCGTCTGCGAGGTTGCGCTCGTCCTCGACGACAAGGATGTTCATGGGACCTCCCTTGCTGGGTTTCCCGTCACCGGGCGTTACGTGGGCTATCCTACCCAGCGGACCTGAATTTCTCCTTAACGTCGGGCCTCCCCGGGAGGCCTTGCGGTCCCTTTCACAAAAACTGCACCTTGCAGCCACAGAAAAGAGTCGTAAGATGATATGTCGTTTTGTGGCTGAGCGGTGCGGCCATCCTACCAACCACGCGCACCGCACGTATGGAGGAGTGTTCATTGGCAGTCAAGATTCGTCTGGCCCGTCACGGTGCCAAGAAGCGCCCGTACTACCGCGTCGTCGTCGCTGACGGCCGCATGCCCAGGGACGGTCGCTACATCGAGGAGGTCGGCCGCTACAACCCGCTGACCAACCCCAAGGTCATCGACATCAACCTCGAGAAGGTCGACGAGTGGGTCGCCAAGGGCGCCCAGCCCACCAACGCCGCCGCTCACCTCATCGAGATCGCCCGCAACGGCCAGCCCGTCGTCGAGCAGAAGGCCAAGATCTCCAAGACGGCCGCCGAGGCCGAGTCGGACGCCGAGTAGGTGCTCCCTATGGGGACCACTGATGGATCCCGCGCCGAGACCGTCGAGCAGGAGCTTCCGTCCGACCGCGTCGCCGACCTCGTCGAGTACATCGTCTGCGGCCTCGTGGACGACGAGAGCTCCGTCTCGCTCGACGTCACGGACCGTGACGAGGGCGCTCTCATCGAGGTGAGCTGCTCCGAGGAGGACGCGGGCAGGGTCATCGGCCGCAAGGGCCGGACCATCAAGGCGATCCG
>CAUGFC010000145.1 GCA_959598545.1 uncultured Olsenella sp.
TCACGGAGGGGAAGAAGCGCTGGTAGGAAAGCTTGTTGTGCGCGTAGTCAACGAGGGCCATCACGCGCGAGCCCGGCTCGCCGAGAAGCTCCATGCGCCCGGGGACCGTGGCACGGGCGAGCGCGGGCACGATCTTCTCGGCGCCGACGCCCAGAAGCTCGCAGATGGCTATCGTGGCCAGCGCGTTGTCGACGTTGAAGAGGCCGGGCATGGCCAGCGTGACCGGGCCCTCCCAGCTCGGGGTATGCGCGACGAAGCTCACGCGGCCGAGCTCCGAGCGGACCTCGCTCGCCCAGACGTCGGCGCCGTCGCGCCCCTCGGCCGAGAAGCACAGGATGCGCCCGCAGGTCTCGGCGGCCTGGGCGCGCTCGAGCACGACGTCGGCCTGGTCGCAGTCGAGGTTCACCACGGCGCTCCGAGCCTGCTCGAAGATGCGGAGCTTGCTCTCGAAGTAGTCCTCGAAGTCGGGGTGCTCGACGGGGGAGATGTGGTCGCGCCCGATGTTGAGGAAGCAGGCCACGTCCAGCGTGAGCCCGAGCACGCGGTCGTACTTGAGACCCTGGCTCGAGACCTCCATGTCCAGGAACGGGAGGCCGGCGGTGCGCGCGTTGGCGACGTGGCGCCAGAGGTCGGGCGACTCGGGGGTGGTGTTGTGGCTCTCGAAGTCCTCGACGCCGTCGTAGGTGTCGATCGAGCCGATGACGGCCGTCCCGGAGCCGGGCTCGTCGCCGTCGAGCACGGCGCGCAGCATGTAGGAGACCGTGGACTTGCCCTTGGTGCCCGTGATGCCGACGACGCGGACGTCGCGGTCCGGGTGGCCGAAGGCCTCCGCGGAGACGAGCGCCATCGCGCGGCGCAGGTTGCTCGCGACGAGGGCCGGCGCGGCCGGGGCCGTCTTGGCGAGCTCGGTGGCATGGTCCTCGTCGCAGAGGTAGGCCACCGCACCCGCCCCGAGCGCGCTCGTGAGGTAGGCGGGTCTGAAGGCCGCCCCCTTGCACACGAAGACGTGCCCCGCGCGGACGACGCGGGAGTCGCAGTCGGCGCCGGTCACGGGCGTGGCGCCCGCTTCGGCCGTGAGGTTGTGGGTGCCTGCGAGCAGGCCCTGCTCCTCAAGGAGCGCGGCCAGCGAGGCGAGAGTCGTGGTATCCATGGGACCTAGTATAGGGCAGGCGAGAGCATGCCGTATGCTAGACTGCAACCACCCGGGCGATTGGCGCAGCGGCTAGCGCAGGTGCCTTACACGCACAAGGTCGGCGGTTCGAACCCGTCATCGCCCACCAGCCCACATCGGCCCCCGCCCGCTTCTGCGGCGGGGGCCTCTTTCGGGAGGACGCATGACTGACTCCACCCTCATTCGTGCCAACGGGCGCGACGCCGACGAGCTGCGTCCCGTCACGCTCACCCCGGACGTCATGAAGAACGCGGCCGGGTCCTGCCTCGCGGAGTTCGGCGACACGCGCGTGCTCTGCACCGCCTCCGTGGAGGAGGGCGTCCCCGGCTGGCGAAAGAACGCGCACGCTGGCTGGGTGACCGCCGAGTACGCGATGCTCCCCGCCGCGGGCAACCGGCGCACGCCGCGCGAGTACCGCGGCCGCAAGGGCCGCTCCATGGAGATCGAGCGTCTCATCGGTCGCAGCCTGCGCTCCGTCACGCGACTCGACCGCCTGGGCGAGATCACGATCACGCTGGACTGCGACGTGATTCAAGCCGACGGCGGCACGCGCACGGCCTCGATCACGGGCGCGTGGGTGGCGCTCCATCAGGCGCTCATGGGTCTCGTGGACGCGGGCAGGCTCCCGCGCCTGCCGCTCACGGGGCAGGTCGCCGCGGTCTCCGCGGGGTTCGTGGACGGCCGGGCCCTGCTCGACCTCGACTATTCCGAGGACTCCCATGCCGAGGTGGACTTCAACCTCGTGGGGACGGGTGACGGCCGCATCGTGGAGGTCCAGGGCACCGGTGAGCGCTCCACGCTCGACCGCTCCCAGCTCGACGCCCTGCTTGACCTCTGCCAGGCCGGCGTCGCCCGTCTGACGGAACTCCAGAGCCACGTGACGGGCTTTAGCTCGCGCGAATAGGTGGGCTTCGCGCTCAAAAGGGCCCGGGTAGATGCAAAAGCGTCGCTTGTGATGAAGGATTCGTGGCTTTCAAGCAAAACTCCCGCTCGTGATGAAACAATTTGACGCTAGCGAATAGTTCAAATTCTGCGAACTGGGATTTCTTTGGCATGAGCTGATCTTGGGGTCCATGAGTGGCCTCTAGGGGCCATACTTATTCATCACGAGCGAGAGTTTTGCGAATACGAGCGCGTTTTTTCATCACGAGTCGCACTTTTGCACGCCTAAGGAGAGGCAAAATGAAGGACAGAGAGATTAACGAGTTGGATCCCGCCAAGACCGTGGTGGTCGCCACGGGCAACGCGCACAAGGTCACCGAGATAGAGGCCATCCTCGCGCCGGTCCTGCCGGGCGTGCGCTTCGTGGCCCTCGGCGAGCTGGGCGATTTTCCCGACCCCGTGGAGGACGGGGATACCTTCTTCGACAACGCCCTGATCAAGGCCCGCTCCGCCCAGGCGGAGACGGGGCTGCCCATGGCCGTGGCCGACGACTCGGGCCTCTGCGTGGACGCGCTCGGCGGCGCCCCCGGAATCTTCTCCGCGCGCTGGGCCGGCGAGCACGGCAACGACGCCGCCAACAACGAGAAGCTCATGGCGCAGATGGCGGACGTCCCGGAGGCCGAGCGCACCGCGCGCTTCCACTCCAGCGTGGTGCTCGTGCGCGGCGACGAGGTCCTGCGCGGCGACGGCGACTGCGAGGGCCTCGTGGGCTTCGAGCCGCGCGGCGACGGCGGCTTCGGCTACGACCCGCTCTTCCTGCCCAGCGACACCCCCGGCAAGACCATGGCCGAGCTCACTCCCGACGAGAAGAACGCCATCTCGCACCGCTTCCACGCCCTCGAGGACCTCTCCACGAAGCTCTAGGCCCGACGTCGGCACCTTCACCCGTTCCCAGCGCTTTTGCCCCGCTCGCCAAATCATCGTGGCGGACGGGGCATGTTCGTAGCATGATAGATGCGTCTGGGGCGTGCCCCGGGCTGCCATGGACGGGCAGGGGCCCCGACGCGGCGGCGAGTTCTCATAGCTCTTGGCGACCTCGCCCTGGTGGTCGCAGTCACATTGGCCGCGGCCGATGGGGCCGCACGGCAGGAGCCACCTGCCGGACTATGAAGGGAAACGCCATGAAGATCCTCCGCGCCAAAGACTATGACGACATGAGCCGCAAGGCCGCCAACATCATCTCCGCGCAGGTGATCCTGAAGCCCAACTGCGTCCTGGGCCTCGCGACCGGCTCCACGCCGATCGGCACCTACCAGCAGCTCGCCAAGTGGTGCGACAAGGGCGACTGCGACTTCTCGCAGGTCTCCACCTACAACCTCGACGAGTATCGAGGCCTCAGCCACGACGACCCGCAGAGCTACCACTACTTCATGCGCGAGAACTTCTTCGACCACATCAACATCGACCAGGCCAACACCCACGTGCCCGACGGCGCCAACCCCGACGCCGAGGCCGCCTGCTCCGAGTACGACCGCATCGTCGCCGCGGCCGGCTATCCCGACCTGCAGCTCCTGGGCATCGGCAACAACGGCCACATCGGCTTCAACGAGCCCGACGACCACTTCTCCAAGGGCACGCACTGCGTCGACCTCACCGAGTCCACCATCAAGGCAAACAGTCGTCTGTTCGAGCGCGAGGAGGACGTCCCGCGCCAGGCCTACACGATGGGCGTCCAGACGATCATGTACGCCCGCATGATCCTCGTCGTGGCCAACGGCGCGGCCAAGGCCCAGGCCGTCCACGACATGTGCT
>CAUGFC010000146.1 GCA_959598545.1 uncultured Olsenella sp.
GCGTGGCGGCACGGGTTCCCCTGCAGTACGAGGGCGAGAACCCGGCAATCGCGCGGCTTGCCGAGAGCATCACGGAGGGGCAGAGCGCCGAGATGCGCCGCCTCATGAATCTCGACCCGCGCGAGGTGGTGAACGTCTCGTGGGACTCGGACACCGACTTCCAGCGCGAGGAGGGTGAGCTCACGCATCTCATCGGCGTGCTCACCACGCGCCCGGCGGCCGAGGTCGGCGCGGGGCTCGCGACGCTCGAGGCAGCGGCCGGGACGTGGGCGGTCTTCCCGAGCGACGGCCCCTTCCCCGAGGCCATGCAGCGGACCACGGCGGACATCTACGGCACGTGGCTCGCGGCGGCGCCCTATGAGCTCGACGGATTCCGCATGTTCTCGTTCAGTCGCGTTCACGCCGACGACACGGCATACAGCGAGATCTGGGTGCCGGTCAGGGCTCGCCGCGCGTGAGTCAGCCGCCCCCGCCGGTGGCTTGCCCTGATTTTGGGGCAGGGCCCTGATTTTGGGGCAAGGTTCTGGTTTTGGAACAAAGGCCCTGGTTTTGGGGCAAAGGTTTGATGTTCATCGGGTCCTCGGGTACTCCTTTTCACCCAAAAGCGACAATATGCTGGCGTGATGCCAGATGGGACGGGATTTTGCGTGCCCTGGGGAAGGGGGACATAAAACCTTTGCCCCAAAACCACGCGCGGCGTCCCGAATCCGGCATTTCCGGGAACGCGGAAGTCCTCATCATGCAAAAGTGCCCGAATCTTGGCGCGCGAACAGGGCGGCGGCCGCAAGAAGGGTAATGACCATGCTGGCAATGCGAGGAGGGCGGAGACCACGCGAGGAGGACGGCGACCGCGGGAAGGGCGACCGCAGGCAAGCCGTCGTCCATGCGGCAGGGCAATGCCGCGCGCGCGGGGGGGGGTGGCGTCGCGAGCCGCGGGCCCGCGAGACCTCGCGCTACAATGCCGGCAGGAACACGAGAAGGGGGAGACATGGCAATCGAGCGCGTCGCGATCTTGGGCAGGGGAGCGGTTGGCCTGCTCTACGGCACGCTGGCCGAGAAGAACCTCGGTCCTGGGGCCGTCCGGTATGTGATGGACGACGAGCGCTTCGCCCGTCACGCCGGTGAGACGGTGACCGTCAACGGCGAGCCCTGCCGCGTGCCCACGATTCCCGCGAGCGAGGCCACCCCGGTCGACCTGGTGATCCTGGCGATTAAGGCGCCGGGGCTGCCCACGGCGCTCGACACGATGGAGCGCCTCGTGGGGCCGCGTACCGCCATCGCGTCGCTCATCAACGGCGTCACGAGCGAGGAGCGCGTGGCCGAGCGCTTCGGCTGGGAGCGCACCGTGCTCTCCGTGGCGCAGGGCATGGACGCCGTCTTCATCGGATGCGACATGACCTACAGCCACGCCGGCGAGATCCGTCTCGGCGCGGCGCCGGGGACCGCCGACGGCGTGGTCGACGCGGTCGCCGACCTCTACGAGCGCGCCGGCATCCCGCACGTCGTCGAGGAGGACATCCGTCGCCGCATGTGGGTGAAGCTCATGCTCAACGTCGGTATCAACCAGACCTGCATGGCATACGGCGGCACGTACGGCACGGCGAGCGAGCCGGGCAGCGAGCAGAACCGCTGCTTCGTGGCCGCCATGCGCGAGGCGCTCGCCGTCGCCCGGGCCGAGGGCGTGGACGTGACCGAGGCCGACCTCGCGCAGATGGCCGCGCTCACGGCCTCGCTCGACCCTGCCGGCATGCCGTCGATGGCGCAGGACCGCATAAACGAGAAGCCCACCGAGGTCGAGGAGTTCTCCGGCACCATCTGTCGCCTCGCCGAGCGCCACGGTCTTCTCGTCCCCACGAACCAGTGGCTCTACCAGCGGATTCGCGAGCTCGAGGCGGGCTTCTCCCGATAGTGGGACCGATTCCGCCCCGTGGATTCTTGCAGAACGGTCACCGAGAGAAATTATGTAAATCCGCCCATCGTGCTGCGGCTTGCCGCAAAGTGTTAAAGGAACCGAAATAACGCTCAGCTACAGTACAGGGGCAGCCTCGCCCAGCGTGCGGGGCCTCCGTACGTTTTACGCGCGTTTTCCTAAGGAGGAGTTGTTATGTCCGCTTCTGTCTCTCGTCGCACGTTCCTCGGCATCGCCGGCGGTGCCGCTTCCATCCTCGGCCTCGCGGCCTGCGGTGGCAACAACGCCGCCTCCGACGACGCCAACGCCGCCGCCGACGACTCCGACGGCAAGACCTACCTCGTCGCCACCGACACCACCTTCGCGCCGTTCGAGTTCACCAACGAGGCCGGCGAGTTCGTGGGCATCGACGTGGACATCCTCGCCGCCGTCGCCGCCGACCAGGGCTTCACCTACGAGCTCAACTCCCTGGGCTTCGACGCCGCCGTCGCCGCGCTCGAGTCCAACCAGGCCGACGCCGTGATCGCCGGCATGTCCATCACGCCCACGCGCCAGGAGGACTACGACTTCACGGACTCCTACTACCAGTCCTCGGTCTGCTGCGCCGTCAAGGAGGGCAGCGACGTCAAGAGCCTCGAGGACCTCGCCGGTCAGAAGGTCGCCGGCAAGACCGGCACGCAGAGCCTCGACTGGGCCGAGTCCATCAAGGACCAGTACGGCTTCGAGATCACCTACTTCGACACGTCCGACATGATGTACCAGGACGTGCAGACCGGTAACTCCATGGCCTGCTTCGAGGACACGCCCGTCATGGAGTACGGCGTGGCCCAGGGCAACGGCCTCCAGATCATCGCCAAGGAGGAGGACGAGTTCGCGAGCCCCTACGGCCTGGCCGTCATGAAGGGCAAGAACGGCGAGCTCATCGAGATGTTCAACGCCGGCCTCGCCAACATCAAGGAGAGCGGCGAGTACGACGAGATTCTCGCCAAGTACCTCGAGGCCTAACAGGACCCTCACGAGGGGCGTCGGGTTTCCGGCGCCCCTCGTCATGCGAGAGGGCGGCGCCCGTCGCCCTTCTCGGCACGTAGTTTCACCGGGGCCCGCGCGCGAGGCCCCCCGACGCAAAGGTACGACATGGATCTAGCCGGTTTCTTCGAGACGCTGGGCGAGGTGTGGCCGCTTCTGGCCAACGGACTGACCACCACGCTCTACGTCACCGTGATCTCGCTCGTGGTGGCGATGTTTTTGGGCATCTTCGTGTGCCTCATGAACCTCTCCAAGATCGCCCCGCTGCGCGGCATCGCCAAGTTCTACATCTGGATCATCCGCGGCACGCCGATGCTGGTCCAGGCGTTCTACTTCTACTTTGCCGTCCCCCAGCTGCTCCAGGCGACGATCGCCCCCGACTTCCGCCTGGACGTGGTCACTGCGAGCATCATCACGCTGATTCTGAACGCCGGCGCCTACATCTCCGAGATCTTCCGCGGCGCCATCCAGTCGGTGCCCAAGGGTCAGATGGAGGCCTCGCGCTCGCTCGGCGTGGGCCACGCCACCACCATGCGCAAGATCATCCTGCCCCAGGCCGTGCGCATCTGCCTGCCCAGCCTCGTGAACCAGTGCATCATCACGCTCAAGGACTCCACGATCATGTACGCGATCGGCCTGCCCGAGATCATGAACCAGGCCAAGGTCTACGTGGGACGCACGTTCGAGAGCTTCGCCACCTACACCTGGGTCGCCGTGATCTTCCTCGCGATCACCAGCGTGCTGATGATCGTCTCGTCCCAGCTCGAGAAAAGGATGCGCAAGTAATGGCCAGCAAGAAGCACACCACCAGCGAGGTCAAGATCCACGTCGAGGGCCTCACCAAGGACTTCGATGACAACCAGGTCCTGCGCGGCATCGACATCGACATCCACGCCGGCGAGGTCGTCTGCGTGATCG
>CAUGFC010000147.1 GCA_959598545.1 uncultured Olsenella sp.
GCAACTTGGCGCTCGTGAATTCACGAGAGGGGTCTTTTGCGACGTTAGGGCACAGAAACCCCCGCTCGTGAATTCACGAGCGGGGACCCGCGACAAAGGTCGAGAAGGACGGGGCGTCGCGACGGCGCCGGACCTACGCGAGCGCCTCCACGGCGGCGCGGAGCTCGTCCACGCGGTCGCAACGGTCCCACGTGAACTCGGGCAGCTCGCGGCCGAAGTGGCCGTACGCGGCGGTCTTCTCGAAGATCGGGCGGCGCAGCCCCAGGTCGCGGATGATCGCACCCGGGCGCAGGTCAAACACCTGCCCCACGGCCTTCTCGATCTTCTCGTCGCCCACCGTGCCCGTGCCGAAGGTGTCCACCATGACCGAGAGCGGGTGGCTCACACCGATGGCGTAGGCCAGCTGCACCTCGCAGCGGTGCGCCAGGCCCGCGGCCACGACGTTCTTGGCCACCCAGCGCGCGGCGTAGGCGGCCGAGCGATCCACCTTGGTGCAGTCCTTGCCGGAGAAGGCGCCGCCGCCGTGGCGACCCATGCCGCCGTAGGTGTCGACGATGATCTTGCGGCCGGTGAGGCCGGTGTCGCCCATGGGGCCGCCCACCACGAAGCGCCCGGTGGGGTTCACGTAGATGACGGCGTTGTCCCAGGCGATGCCCGCAGCGTCCAGAACCGGCGCGATCACGTGCTCGACCATGTCCTCGCGCACGGTGTCCATGCTCGCGATGGCGGCGTCGTGCTGCGTGGAGACCACCACGGCCGTGACCTCCACGGGCTTGTCGTCCTCGTAGCGCACCGTCACCTGGGTCTTGCCGTCCGGGCGCAGGTACGGCACCGTGCCGTCCTTGCGCACGGCGGACAGGCGCTCGGCCATGCGGGAGGCCAGGTAGTGCGGCATGGGCATGTAGACGTCCGTCTCGTCCGTGGCGTAGCCGAACATCATGCCCTGGTCGCCCGCGCCCACGAGGTCGATCGGGTCCGTGGTGCGCCCGGCCTGCGCGTCAAAGGACTCGTCCACGCCGGCCGCGATGTCGGGGCTCTGCTCGTGGATCATGTTGATGACGCCGCAGGTCTCGCAGTCGAAGCCGTACTTGGCGCGGTCGTAGCCGATGCGGCGGATCACGTCGCGCGCGATCGTCTGGACGTCGAGGTAGGCCTCGGTGCGCACCTCGCCGGCGACCACCACGGTGCCCGTCGTCACGAAGGTCTCGCACGCGCAGCGGACGTTGTCCACGTTGGCGGGGGTGCCGCTCGGGGCGACGTAGCCCTCGGCCTGGAGCTGGGCCTCCTTGGCGAGAAGGGCGTCGAGGATGGCGTCGGAGATCTGGTCGCAGATCTTGTCGGGGTGGCCCTCGGTGACGCTCTCGGAGGTGAAGAGGTAGCTGCGCGGTGCGATGGAACGAGACGTGGTGGTCATGGGTGTCCTTTCTACGATCCCGGCGGCCGTTACCATTCCGCCGGCTGGCCCGTACATGATACCCGCGCGGCGCGGCAGCGGACCCGACTGCGCCGTCTCGCCACAATTCCGCGCGCCCTTCTCGCCCGGCGGCGCGGCGGCGGGCGGCGCGACGCCCGCTTTGCGATTGGTAACGCTTTCGGGCCCGATTCCGTTACCGAACGCATTTCAGGTAGAGAGCAGCCTTGTGCCGCGACGGTGGATTCGCGGGCGAGAAGGACGGCGGGCCCGCGGCGGGCGCCGGCGACGGGAAGAAGCCCCCTCACGTGCAACCGCATGAGAGGGGATACCGTGCGCGCCTCGCTTGCCATACTCGCCCGCGACCTCAAGCGCCTGCTCAGGAGCCCCGTGGCGCTTCTCGTCACGCTGGGCGTCTGCCTGATACCGTCGGCCTACGCCTGGCTCAACGTCCTCGCCAACTGGGACCCGTACGAGAACACCGCCACGGTGCCCGTCGCCGTGGCGGTCGAGGACGCCGGGGCGGACGTGCCCGGGCTCGGCCCCGTCGACGCCGGGGCGCTGATCCGCGAGCGCCTGGAGCAGAACCACCAGCTGGGCTGGACCTTCGTCGACGAGGCGACGGCGCTCGAGGGCGTGTGCTCGGGGCGCTACTACGCCGCGTTCGTCATCCCGCGCGACTTCACCGAGACGCTCGCGGGCGCCGTCGGCGGGCACGCGCGGCCGGCGCGCGTCTCCTACTACGTGAACGAGAAGGCCAACGCCGTCGCGCCCAAGGTCACCGACACGGGTGCGACGACCCTCGAGGACCAGGTCTCCTCGGAGTTCGTGCGCGTCGCGGGCGAGGCGGTCGCCGGGCGGGTGCAGGCGGCCGTGGGCGGGGCGACGGACACCGCCGACGAGACGGCCGGCGACGCGCTTTCCATTCTGCGCGGCGCCGAGGGGGACCTCTCCGAGACGGCCGACGCGTTCGACGCCGCGCGCGGGGCCGTCGCGCAGGGGCGCGCCGCCGTGGAGCGCACGCGCGACGCCCTCGACGACGCGTCCGGCGGCGCCCGATCCCTCGCGCGGGACCTCGACGGTGCGCTCGGCACGCTCGGCGACACGCGCGCGAAGATCCGCAGCTTCGCCCGTGACCTCTCGGCGGACCTGGGGACGGGCGCCTCGACCCTCTCCGCGCTCGCGTCGCAGGCGAGCCACGACGTGGGGCTCGTCGCCGGGGACGTGGGCTGGGCGCGGGGCAAGCTCGACGCCGCGGCGTCGGAGGTCGAGGCGGCCGGGGGCACGCTGCGCACCGTCGGCTCGGCGCTCGGCCGGGCCCGCGACGCGCTCGCGGCGCTGCCCCTGAGCGGTTCGCAGGCCGCGGCCCGCGACGCCGCCGTCGCCGCGCTCGACGAGCAGGTCCGCGCGCTCGACGAGCTCGCGGACTCACAGGACGCCCAGGCGGCCGGGATGCGCGCCGTCTCCCAGGAGGTCGCGGCGGGCGCCGAGGGCATGGAGGGGCTCGCGGGGTCGGTGGCCGACGCCGCGCAGACGGGCGCCGACGCCCTCTCCGGGCTCCGGGCGGACCTCGCACAGGACGTCTCCCCTGAGCTCGCGGCCGCGCTCGACGCGCTCGGGGACGCGGGCGGGCGACTCGCGGGCGGCGCCGACGCGCTGCCGGCCCTGATCGGCCAGGCCCAGGGGACGCTCGACCAGCTCGACGCCGTCCTCGAAAGTGCCTCCTCGACGCTCGAGGACGGCGCGGCCACGCTGCGGGACGCCTCCGCCGACGCCGGCGCCCTCGCCGACGACCTCGCCGCGCTGCGGGGCGCCGCGGACCCCGCGCTCGTCGCTGACGTCCTCGAGCTCGACCCCGCCGAGACCGGGGCGGCCCTCGCCTCCCCCGTCGACCTGGTCACCGAGGCCGTCTACCCGGTCGCCAACTACGGGTCGGGCGTGGCGCCCTTCTACACCAACCTCGCCTTGTGGGTCGGCGGGTTCGTCCTCGTGGCCGTCTACAAGCTCGAGGTCGACCGCGAAGGCCTGCCCGGCGGCGCGGCCCCCGTCACCGCGACCCAGGCGTTCTGGGGGCGCTGGCTGCTGCTCGCCCTTCTCGGCCAGGTCCAGGCCGTGGTCTGCTGCGTCGGTGACCTTGCGCTCGGCGTGCAGAGCGTCTCCCCGGCGGCGTACGTGCTCGCGGGCATGGTCGCCTCGCTCGTCTACGTCCTCGTGATCTACGCCCTCGCGGCGACGCTCAAGCACGTGGGCAAGGCGCTCGCGGTGCTGCTCGTGGTCCTGCAGATACCCGGGGCCTCCGGGCTCTACCCCATCCAGATGCAGCCGGCCTTCTTCCAGGCCCTGGGCCCCTGGCTCCCCTTCACCTACGGCATCAACGCCATGCGCGAGGCCGTCGGCGGCTTCTACGACGGCAACTACGTCCACGACCT
>CAUGFC010000148.1 GCA_959598545.1 uncultured Olsenella sp.
GCTGCTGCGCGCCGGCATGATCCGCAAGACCGCCGCCGGCCTCTACAGCTACCTGCCGCTCGCCTGGCGCTCGATCCGCAAGATCGAGGCCGTCATCCGAGACGAGATGGAGGGCATCGGCGCCCAGGAGATGATGGTTCCCATCCTCACGCCGGCCGAGCTCTGGCACGAGTCCGGCCGCTGGGACGCCTACGGACCCGAGCTCATGCGCATCGCCGACCGACACGGCCGCGAGTTCGCCCTGGGCCCCACGCACGAGGAGACCTTCACGGACCTCGTGAAGAACGAGCTTCGCTCCTACAAGCAGCTGCCCTGCACGCTCTACCAGATCCAGGACAAGTTCCGCGACGAGATGCGCCCGCGCTTCGGCCTCATGCGCGGCCGCGAGTTCATCATGAAGGACGCCTACAGCTTCTCTGCCACGCAGGAGTCGCTGCAGGAGTGCTACGAGCAGGAGAAGGCCGCCTACGCGCGCATCGCCGAGCGCTGCGGCATCTACGCCCTGCCCGTCGTGGCCGACTCCGGCCAGATCGGCGGGGACACCTCCGTGGAGTTCATGGCGCTCGCGGACTCCGGCGAGGCCGAGCTCGTCTACTGCGACTGCGGCTTTGCCGCCGACGTCGAGGCCGCCGCCACCAAGGTGCCCGTGACCGAGGGTCCCGGCGACGGCACGCTCGCGAAGGTCCACACCCCGGGCCTCGGCTCCATCGAGGCCGTGGCTGACTTCTTCGGCTTCCCCGAGAACGGGACGCGCAAGTCGCTCGCGCTCGTTGCCGAGGACGGCACGAGCGTCGTGGCCATCGTCCCCGGCGACCACGAGCTCAACGAGATCAAGGCGGGCAAGCTCTTCGGCGCCTACCACCTCATGACGGACGAGGAGCTCGAGCTTGCCGGCCTGCACAAGGGCTTCATCGGCCCGGTGGCGCTACCCGAGGGCATCCGCCTGGTCTGCGACGAGTCCCTGCGCGAGAGCCAGAGCTGGACCTGCGGCGCCAACGAGGTCGACTACCACTTCACGGGCGCCAGGCCCGGACGCGACTTTACGGTCGACGAGTGGGCCGACCTCGTAAGCGTCAAGGAGGGCGACCCCTGCCCGCACTGCGGCGCCGCGCTCAAGAGCGCTCGCGGCATCGAGATATCCCAGGTCTTCCAGCTCGGCACCAAGTACTCCGAGTCCATGGGCGCCACCTTCGCAGACGAGGACGGCGTTGAGCGGCCCTTCCTCATGGGCTGCTACGGCATCGGCGTCTCCCGCACGCTCGCCGCGGTCGTGGAGCAGCACAACGACGAGCACGGCATCTCCTGGCCCGTCTGCGTGGCTCCGTACGAGGTCGAGGTCGTGCCGCTGGCCGTGAACGACGACGTGGTCACGCCCGTCGCGGAGAGGGTCGTTGACGATCTCTGCGCCGCCGACCTCGAGGTCCTTCTCGACGACCGCAAGGAGCGCCCCGGCGTCAAGTTTGCCGACGCAGACCTCATCGGCATCCCGTACCAGGTGATCCTGGGCAAGCGCGGTGTGGCGAACGGCATGGCCGAGGTCAAGGTCCGCGAGACCGGCGAGCGCTTCGACGTGCTGATGGACGAGCTCGTCTCCTGGCTCACCGAGCGCGTCGTACCCGCCCGCGCGTAGGTCGGCAAGGACGCGGCGAACCGAGGCGCTCGCGGGCGAGGTGAGGCTATGCGCGGCAGCGACATGCTGGACGAGAGGATCGTCTTCTTCATGACGGTCGTGGAGGAGAGGTCCTTCTCGGCCGCCGCCCGCAAGCTGCTCGTAACCCAGCCCGCGGTCTCGCAGCGCGTCTCGGCCCTCGAGAGGGCGGTCGGGACGGCGCTTCTCGACCGCGGCGGCTATCGCCCGGTGCCGACCGAGGCCGGAAGGCGCCTCTACGAGGGCGCGCATGCCATCAACCTCGCCTGCGACGAGCTCGTGGGGCTGCTGGGGCTCGCGGGACCCTCCCTGACGATCGGCTTCACCGGGGCTTCCCAGAACAGGGAGCTGCTCGACTTCACGCGACAGTTCAGGAGGGATCATCCCGACGTCCGTCTGGACTTCCGGAAGGACACCTTCGACGGGTGCCGGCGACAGCTTCTCGACGGCTCCGTCGACTGCAGCTTCGGCATCGAGAACACCTATCGCGACCTCGAGTCCGTGCGTTGCGAGCGCCTCTTCGACTATGAGATCTGCGTCGTGTGCTCGCTTGACAGCCCGCTGGCCGGGCGCCCGTTCGTGACGCCCGCGGACATCAGGGGCGAGGACTTCGTCGTCTTCAAGCCAGAGTACGGGCGCCTCTTCTATCGCGACTTCATGGACCTTCTGCACGAGGACGGCGTGAGGCCGCACGTGGTCAAGTCCGTCTCCTCCTTTGACGAACTCGTGTTCAGCGTATCGATGGGAGAGGGAATCGCGCTCGTCTCGACCAACGTCGTAGACAGCGAGCAGGTTGCGATCGTCCCCCTGCGTGAGAGCAGCGTGCACAGCACTTACGTGTGTGCCTGGCGGGGCAACGCCTCCCCAGCGCTCGTCACGCTCCTTAACGCGGCCCGGTCGTTCTTCTCGTCAGATGCTGACGGACAATAAGCAATTCTTTGAGAGTTCTCCTTTGATTTGATATCTGTTCTTTCTTGGGGGTCGCACCTACGCTTTGCTGCAAGGGCATGCGATTCCTATAGGAGGAGTACATGAAAAAGATCCTGCTCAATGGCGTGGATGGCAACTTCGGCTCCCGCGCCGCCGACGTCCTGCTCGAGAAGTGGCCCCACGAGGACCTCATCTTCACCGCGCCCACGGAGGACGGCACCAAGCGCTATGCCGACTCCGGCGTCGAGTTGCGCGTCGCGAACTACAACGACCCTGATGGCCTCTCGAAGACCTTCTCCGGGGCCGACGTGGTCATTCTGATCTCGATGCCGTTCGTCGGGCCGCGCCGCCGCACGGCGCACAAGAACGCGGTCGACGCCGCCGTGGCTGCCGGGGCGGACAAGATCGTCTACACCTCCATCGTCGGCGCGGGCGAGAAGGACATCGACACCTATGAGGTCAACGACCACGTATGGACCGAGGCCTACATCTCCGACCAGCCGATCCACCACCTGTTCCTTCGCGACTCGCAGTACGCGGAGGCCATGGTCAGCTACTTCGTGGACGCCCTCGAGAACACGGGCGGCGTCCTCGCGAACAACATGGGCGAGGGGCGCATGGCCTTCATCTCGCGCGACGACTGCGCCGTTGCCGCCGCCCACGCGGCGATGAGCGACTGGACGGACCGCGTGATCGACGTCAACGGCCCGGAGCTGCTCACCATCGGCGAGTACCTTGCCATCGCCTCCGAGGTCACGGGCAAGAAGGTCACCTACGAGTACATCGACGACGACGCGCTGTACACCTTCTTCGACTCCATCGGCGTGCCGCGCACGACCGAGGGGATGTGGGCCGACTCCGCCCAGAACTTCCCGTTCTGCTCCGACGGCATGGTCACCTTTGGCCGCGCCATCCGCCTGGGCCAGATGTCCACGTTCACCAACGACTTCGAGGGGCTCGTGGGCCGCAAGCCCATCACCGTCCGCGAGATCTTCGAGCACATGGACGAGCACCTCATCGGTTCCCGTACCGCGACGGAGGACTAGGCGGCGTTGCGTCCCACGAGGAGTCCCTTTTGTCGAATGGGACGATTCTCAAATTGGGTGTTGACCCGTCCGACGAGTCTGGTATAGTTACTTCCGCACCAAATGGGGATATAGCTCAGTTGGGAGAGCGCGTGACTGGCAGTCACGAGGTCAGGGGTT
>CAUGFC010000149.1 GCA_959598545.1 uncultured Olsenella sp.
CGAGGCGGAGAATCTCGAGGTCGTTCTCGGAGTCGCCGAAGGCGAAGACATGCGAGGGCTCGAAGGGCAGCGCGTCGAGCAGGGCCCGTCCGCCCACACCCTTGCTCGTGCCCGGGATGGTGAGCTCGTGGTTGCCGTCGCCCACGTTGAGATAGGTGTAGGCACCCATCAGATACTCGCTCCCGCGGCACGCGTCGAGGCTGTCGTCGGTGAAGTCGATCTTGCCGAAGTCCATGCAGCCGCCGTCGCGCTCGTAGTCCTCGATCGAGGGGACGCCCGCACAGTAGTCCATCTGCCCCTTGCCCGAGCGCACCATGACGTTGCCGAAGGTTCCCTCGATGAGCGCCTCCATGCCGATGCGATGCATCTCTTCCACCGTCCGGCGCAGCGTCGCGTGCTCGATCGTGCGGTCGTAGACGACCTCGTCGTCGAGGATCACGTGCGTGCCGTCAAGCGTCACGTATCCCGCGAACGGCAGATGGAGCAGGTCCTCGAGGTTGAGTATGCTGCGCCCGGAGCAGACCACGGCCACGTTGCCGGCGGCGACGAAGGCTCGTATCGCCTCCTGCACGCCCGCGGTGGGCACGACGTGCAGACCGTCGTTGAACTCCCTGCTGGTCAGCGTGCCGTCCACGTCAAAGAACGCGACGACGGGACCCTGGTTCTTCTCGGCCACGAAGCCTCCTCGCTCGGGGTTGTCCGAGACAGAGCATACCGCATTGCTCCCCGGAACCCGCCCTTCTCGCCGCCCCGCCGCGACGCGAAACGGGTTTGGGTTCGAGACTTCGGCATGCAAACGATTGCAGCTTCTATATCTGCAGCTCAGGGCGATGACCCTGTGCGCGACACTTGCCGTCGTCCCGTTTTTTGAACCCAAACCCGATTCGGGTTTGGGTTCGCCCGGCTTCGTTAGAAATCACATAAGCACAGCTCATGGGTTTGCGGTTCGTTTTTATACTCGCCAGAACCCCTCAAACCGAACCCAAACCCTCCGGGGCCCGTATAATGGTCCCGCAACGGCACGCCGCATGACGAAAGGCCCAACGTGGACATCACCCCGCAGGAAGTAGCCGAGACCCTCTCCATGGTCTCCGAGCAGAACCTCGACCTTCGAACCATCACGATGGGCATCTCGCTCGCCGGCTGTGCCGACGAGGACATGGGCCGCATGTGCGAGAAGGTCTACGACCGCATCACGCGCACGGCCGAGCACCTGGTTGAGACCGCCGAGGACCTGGAGGCGGAGTACGGCATCCCCATCGCCAACAAGCGCGTCTCGGTGACGCCGATCGCGCAGATTGCGGCCGGCTGCCCGGACGAGGACCTCTCCCCGCTCGCGCACGCCATGGACCGCGCGGCCGAGTCCCTGGGCATCGACTTCATGGGCGGCTTCTCCGCGCTCGTGCAGAAGGGCATGGGCGCCACGGACCGCCGCCTCATCGCGAGCATCCCCGAGGCGCTGGCCACCACCGAGCGCGTGTGCTCCTCGCTCAACATCGCCTCCACGCGCGCCGGCATCAACATGGACGCCGTGCTGCTCTCCGCCGAGACGATCCTCGAGTGCGCTCGCCGCACCGAGGACATCGACTGCTACGGCGCCGCCAAGTTCGTCGTCTTTGCCAACATGGTCGAGGACTCACCGTTCATGGCGGGCGCGGTACACGGCTCCGGCGAGGCAGACGCCGTAATCAACGTGGGCGTCTCCGGCCCCGGCGTCATGGCCGCCGCCCTGGCGGAGCTGCCGGAGTCCGCGAGCCTCATGGACGTGGCCGAGAAGATCAAGAAGACCGCCTTCAAGATCACGCGCGCCGGCGAGCTCATGAGCCGCGAGGCCAGCCGTCGCCTGGGCGTGGAGAAGGGCATCGTGGACCTGTCGCTCGCGCCGACCCCGGCGGCCGGCGACTCGGTCGCCAAGATTCTGGAGATCATCGGCGTGGGCGAGTGCGGCGGCCCCGGCACCACCTGCGCGCTCGCGCTGCTCAACGACGCCGTCAAGAAGGGCGGAGTCATGGCGTCCTCCAGCGTGGGCGGCCTGTCCGGCGCGTTCATCCCCGTCTCCGAGGACGCGGGCATGATCCGCGCGGCCGTGGACGGCGCGCTCAGCCTGGAGAAGCTCGAGGCAATGACCTGCGTCTGCTCCGTGGGCCTGGACATGATCGCCGTGCCCGGTGACACCTCCGTGGAGACCATCGCCGGCATCATCGCCGACGAGATGGCCATCGGCGTCATCAACACCAAGACCACGGCCGTGCGCCTCATCCCGGCCATCGGCCGCAAGGAGGGCGACATGCTCGAGTTCGGAGGCCTCTTCGGCTCCGCGCCGGTCATGCCCGTCAACCGCTTCGCCGGCAGCGTCTTCGCGCACCGCGGCGGCCGCTTCCCCGCCCCGCTCAACAGCCTCAAGAACTAGCGAGAAGAACGACGTGCCGAGGTTCTTTTCGGCACGCGCGTTAGAAAACGCGGCCCGTCCCCGTTCTTCTCGCCGCGCGCGTTAAGAATCCCGGCGCGTCCCCCTCTGTCGTACCGTTTCGAGGGGGACGCGCCGGGATTTCTAACCCGAATACGTTTCCGCACGGGGACGCAAGCGAATTCCTAACCCGACCCGCGGCCCTACCCCAGGAAGCGCACCTCGGGCTCCAGGCGCACGCCGAACTGGCGCTCGACCTCGTCCTGGACGTGCTCGATCACCGCGTGGACGTCCGCCGCCGTGGCGCCGCCCGTGTTGACGACAAACCCGGCGTGCTTGCGGGAGACCTCGGCGCCGCCCACGCGATAGCCCTGCAGCCCGGCGTCCATGATCAGCTTACCGGCGAAGTGGCCCTCGGGGCGCTTGAACGTGCTCCCCGCGCTCGCCATCTCCAGCGGCTGCTTCTCCTCGCGCTGGTGCGTGAGGTCGTCCATCGTGGCGCGGATCTTCTCGGGGTCGCCCTTCTCGAGGTCGAACGTGGCGGAGAGCACGACCAGCCCCTCGCTCGCCACGCGGCTCCGGCGATAGCCGAGGTCGAGCTCGTCCACGCCCAGGGTCTCCTGCGACCCGTCCGGGAGCAGCACGCGCACGCTCTCCAGCACGTCGGCGACGCAGCCGCCGTACGCCCCGGCGTTCATGAAGCACGCGCCGCCGACCGACCCCGGGATCCCGCACGCGAACTCGAGGCCGGAGAGCCCCAGCTCGCAGGCCATCTCCGAGGCCTCGCGCAGGTCGACGCCCGCCTGGCAGGTCATCTGCGTGCCGTCCACGGAGACGCCCACGAGGCCGTCGCCCACGGCGACGATGACGCCGCGATAGCCCTCGTCTGAGACCAGCAGGTCGGACCCACGCCCGAGCAGGAAGCGCCGCACGCCCGCCTCGTCGCAGGCGAGAAGGACCTCGCGCAGCTCGTCGAAGCTCTCGGGGATGACGTAGAGGTCGGCCGGGCCTCCCACCTTGAACGTGGTGTGCTCGCTCATGGGCTCGTCGACGAGGACGTTCTCCTCGCCCACGATGGCGCGCAGCCGCCACTCGAGGGGCTCTCGGGGGCTCTCGCTCTCGGGCATGCTTTCCTTTCGACGCACATCAGATTGTCCCAGTATAGCAGCGACGGCACGACCCCAAAGTGCTACACTGGCGCCGTCAGTTTCAGGGCGGGGTGAAAGTCCCCACTGGCGGTGACGGGCGGCCGTGAGCGGCGCCCCCAGTCCGCGACCCGCGAAAAGGCGGCTGACCCGGTGCGATTCCGGGACCAACGGTCACAGTCCGGATGGAAGAAACGGAGG
>CAUGFC010000150.1 GCA_959598545.1 uncultured Olsenella sp.
CGCCGCCCCCCACCCCCCCCCCCGCCCGTACTTGATCGGCCTGTCTTACCGAAGGGATTCACATGAAGGTCACGCCGCCGCCGGTGCATGTTCCGCGCCCGTACGCGCTGCCGACCGTTCCGCTCGCGGCACGCGTGGAGGTGCCAACAGCCGACGGCGCGACGATCGTGGCCTGGACGTACGCGCCCGCCGGCGTCGTCGACGAGCCGGGGACCCCCTTCGGCCTCGGCCTCGCCGTCCCGCCGGTCCTCATGCTGCACGGCAACGGCGAGGAGCATGGCATCTTTGGCCCGGTCATCGATGCCGTCTGCGCGAGCGGGCGCGCCGTCGTCGCCGTTGACTCCCGTGCGCAGGGCGCCTCCTCCCGCGGCACCGCGCCGCTCTCCTACGAGCTCATGGCCGCCGACGCCCGCGAGGTCTGCTCGCGCCTCGGCGTGCCGCAAGTCCACGTGCTCGGCTTCTCCGACGGCGGCATCCTGGGGCTGCTCCTCGCCCGCGACTGGGGCGAGCACGTCCTCTCCGTGACCGCGCTCGGGGCCAACCTCACTCCCGCCGGGCTGCCCAGGGAGGACACCGACTGGATGGCCTACGCCGCCGCCGAGAACCGCCGCTGGGCCGGGGAGGGCGAGGAGGGCGTCACGCTGGAGGACGGCACGCCGGTGCCCTCCCCCGCCGAGTCCGCACGCATCGCCGAGCTCCTGCAGCTCATGGTCGAGCAGCCGCAGATCGACGCCAGCTCGCTGACGCGCATCTCCTGTCCCGTGACCGTCATGGTCGGCGAGTTCGACGAGATCCTCCCCGAGGAGACCGACCGCATCGTCGCCGCCATCCCCGGAGCGACCAAAGTCGTGGAGCCCGGCATCGACCACAACCTCCCCAAGATGGCACCTGCGGCCGTCGCGCGCGAGCTCCTCGCCGCAATCGCCCGCAACGACGTGCGCCACGAGGGCCGCGTGAACGTCCCGGCCGACGTCGCCGTCGTGCGCCTGCCCGTCTCGGGCCTCTGGGCCGAGAGGCTCGACGCGCTGTACGCCCACGTGAGCGCCGCCGGTGGGACCTGCGGCTGGGTGCCGGGGATCTGGCCGCCGGCCGGCATGGCCCGCACCCTGCTCGCGGCCGGCTCCTACTGGGGCGCCTTCGACGCCGCGGCCGTCCACGACGGCACGCCCCGCGAGGACGCCGTCCTTCTCGGCGCCGTGGCGATGGACCTCGACGCCGACATGGGCGACGGCACCGCCCCCGGCCACGGCTCCGGCACGGGCGGCCCCGGCTGGGAGAACCTCCCCGCCGACGAGGTGCGCGGCCTCCACCTGCTCGCCGTCGATCCCGCCGCGCGCGGACGCCACGCATCCGTCGCCCTTCTCGACGCCGTGGCCCGCGAGGCGCGCGCTGAGGGCGCCCGTGTGGTCCGCCTCAACACCTCGGTCCAGGGTGTGGAGGCCAACGCGATGTACACGCGCTGCGGCTTCACCCGCCACCGCCCGATCTGGCTGCCCTACCCCACGCTGCCGATGCCCGGCTGGACCAACCTCTGGGAGCTCCGGCTCGACGCCTAGCCCCCGACGCTGACAGGTTTTACCGTGCCCGGGGCCATCACAAGCACCGGGAGCGGTAAAACCTGTCAGTATTCGAGGCGCATCCGCTACGCGCGCGGGAACGTCACGATGATCGTGGTCCCCTTGTCGACCTCGCTCTCCAGCGAGATCTGCGCGCCGTGGTAGGCGGCCGCGTGCTTGACGATCGCGAGCCCCAGGCCGGTGCCGCCCATGTCGCGGCTGCGCCCCTTGTCCACGCGGTAGAAGCGCTCGAAGACCTTGTCCCGCGAGGTCTCGGGGATGCCGATTCCGGTGTCGGACACGCGCAGGCGCGCCCCGCCGGCCTCCCCGGGCAGCACCCACACAAACACCTTGCCGCCCGGACGGTTGTAGCGGATCGCGTTGTCGCAGAGGTTGCTCACGAGCTCGTCGATCAGGCGCGCGTTGCCGCGCACCATCATCGAGACGCCCTCGACGGAGACGTCCACGTCCGCCTCGCGCGCTTTGGGCGCCAGCCGGTCGGCCACGTCGCGCGCCACGGCGAGCAGGTTCACGCTCTCCGAGGGCCCGAAGAGCTCCTGCGAGCCCTCGCCCTCCCCGGCGCGCTCGGCCTCGTCCAGCTTGGAGAGGGTCAGGATGTCGCTCACCAGGCTCGAGAGCCGACGTGCGTCGTCGTAGATGCGCCCGGCGAAGCCGGGGACGTCCTCGGGCTTCGCGATGCCGTCGCGGATGAGCTCGGCGGCGCCCGAGATGGAGGCGATCGGCGTCTTGAGCTCGTGCGTCACGTTGGCGGTGAACTCACGGCGCAGGTCCGCGATGTCCTGGATCTGCGACATGCGATGCATGAGCTGGCCGTGCTGCTCGTTCAGGCGGTTCACGAGCGGGTCGAGCTCCTCGTAGGGGGCCACGCCGTCGCCCGACGACGGGTCGATCTCCAGGATGGGCTGGACGAAGCGGCGGGACAGCCGGCGCGAGACGATCCAGCTCGCCCCCACCAGAAGCACCGCCAGCAGGGCGAGAAGGACGAGGTCCTGGAAGAGCAGCGCCACGACCCCGGCACGGTCCACCGACAGACGCACGACCTGGCCGGAGTCCAGCCGCTCCGCCTCGTAGAGGCTCATGTAGCCGGCGGTGTCGCTCGCACGCTCCGAGGAGCCGGAGCCCTCGGCGAACGCCGCGATCACCTCGGGGCGGTCCCCGTGGTTGGGAAGCTCGTCGGCCGGCGCCAGGCTGTCGTAGGAGACGGTGCCGTCCGGGTCGATGAGGGTGGCGCGGATGTCGCCGAGCTCGAGGCCGGCGAGGACCTCCGCGTCGTCGTCGGAGACGTTGAGAAGGGAGGAGAGCGTACGGCACTCGCCGGCGAGCTGCTCGTGCTCGTCGGCGAGAAAGGCGCTCTGGTAGATGAGGGAGGCGGCGACGGTCACGACCACGGCGACGCTCGTGCACGCCACGACGAGCGCCACGAACATGCGGTGCGAGAGGGAGCCCTTGCCCCCGGGCTGTCTGACCACGCTGCCCCTTCCCTAGCCGCGGACGCGATACCCCACGCCGCGCACGGTCTCGATCAGGTCCGACGAGTCGCCGAGCTTGGCCCGGATCTGCTGCACGTGCACGTCGACCGTGCGCGAGCCGCCGTCGAAGTCCCAGCCCCACACGCGCTGGAGCAGCGTCTCGCGCGAGAAGACCACGCCCGGCGAGCGCATGAGGAACTCGAGCAGGTCGAACTCGCGCATGGTGAGCTGGACCTCGCGCCCGGCGACCTGCACCTCGCGACGGTCGGGCCAGAGCGTGACGTCGCCGCACGAGAGCGACACGGGCTTCTCGGCGACCGCCGCCTCTCGGCCGGCGCGGCGCAGCAGCGCGCGCGTGCGGCTCACGACCTCCATCATGCCGAAGGGCTTGGAGAGGTAGTCGTCGGCGCCGCCGTCGAGGGCCCGGACGGTGTCGAGCTCGGTGTCCTTGGCCGTGAGCATCATGACGGGCACGTTCTTGAGACCGGGGGTGCGACGCAGGCGGGCGAGGATCTCCAGGCCGTCCGCGTCGGGGAGCATGATGTCGAGAAGGACGGCGTCGGGGGTGCGCTCCGCGCAGGCGCGCCGGAACTCGGCGTCGTCGGCGCAGCCCCGGGCATCGATGCCGCCCTGGTTGAGCGCGTAGACCGTGAGCTCACGGATGTTCTTGTCGTCCTCGACGTAGTAGACCAACGCTTCTCTC
>CAUGFC010000151.1 GCA_959598545.1 uncultured Olsenella sp.
CGGTGAGCTCCTGGCGCACGCGGTCGGGGTTGGCGCCGGGCTTGTCGATCTTGTTGACGGCCACGATGATGGGCACGCCGGCAGCCTTGGCGTGGTTGATCGACTCGATCGTCTGGGGCATGACGCCGTCGTCGGCGGCGACGATCAGGATGACGATGTCGGTCACCTTGGCGCCGCGGGCACGCATGGCCGTGAAGGTCTCGTGGCCCGGGGTGTCGATGAAGGTGATCAGGCGGCCGTTGATCGTGACCTGGGAGGCGCCGATGGCCTGCGTGATGCCGCCGGCCTCGCCCGCGGCGACGCCGGTGTGGCGGATGGCGTCCAGAAGCGACGTCTTGCCGTGGTCGACGTGGCCCATGACGGTGACCACCGGCGGGCGCGGCTTGAGGTCGGCCGGGTCGTCGTAGAAGGTGAAGGAGTTCTCCTCCTCCTTGGTCATGACCTTGACGTCACGCCCGAGGTCGTCGGCTACGAGCTCGATGAGCTCGTCGGACATGGACTCGGTGAGCGTGAGCGGGGTGCCCAGCAGGAACAGGCGCTTGATGATGTCGTTGGCGGGCACGCCGAGAAGCTCGGCGAGCTCCTGGACCGTGGAGCCCTGCGGCACCTTCACGGTGTCGAGCTGCGAGAGGTCCTGGTCGTTGGCCAGCGCCTCCTCGATGCGCTGCTCCATCGCGTGCTCCTCGGCCTGCTTCTGGCGGCGCTCCTTGCGGCGCTTGCGGCGTCCGGAGGACTCGCGCGACGCCTCCTCGACGGCCACGCGGGCCTCCTCGAGGACGCGGCTGCGGTTGTAGGCCTCGGCCTCGCGGGCCATGCGGCTGTAGCGGTCCTCGCCCTCGTCGCCGCGACGGCCCTTCTTGCCGCGACGGCCACGACCGCCGTCGGCGGTGCCGGACGGCGCGGCGGCGGCAGCGGCCGCGGCGGAGGGACGCGAGCTCTCGCGACGGGCGCCCCCGCGGTCGCGGCTGGCGGCCTTCTTCTGGCTGGCCTCCTCGGCCTGCTGCTTCAGGATCTGCTCCTGCTGCGCGATCTGGTCGAGCAGGGACGAGAATGACGGGACGCTCTTCGGCGCGGTGTCGCGCACGCGGTTCTTCTCGGCCTCCTCTGCCGCGCGGCGCTCGGCCTCGGCGCGCTCCGCCTCCTGGCGCTTGCGCTCCTCCTCGGCGGCGGCGCGGCGGCGCTCCTCCTCGGCGCGCTCCTTCTCGCGGCGCTGCTCGGCGGCCAGGCGCTCGGCCTCGGCCTTCTCGGCGGCGATGCGCGCCTCCTCGGCCTTGGCCTCCTCCTCGGCGCGCTTCTGCGCCTCGATCTCGGCGGCGTGGGCCTCGAGGATCGGCTTGAGCTTCTTGCGGACGATCGCCACGTAGGCGTCCTCGAGCGTCGAGGACGCGGACTTGGCGGGGATCTTCAGGTTGCCGAGGTGCTCGAGCATCTCCTTGCTGGAGATGCCGTACTCCTTGGCGAGGTCGTGCACGCGGGTCTTTGCCATATGAGCTACCTTCCGAGAGAGGGGTCTGTGGTCCTACCTGCCGTCTTCGGCGGCGCTAGATGAGCGAGTCGGGGTCGGAGGAGACCTCCGCGGAGGCCATCTCCTCGTGGACGCCGCAGAAGCGGGAGCCCGGCCGCGCCATGTTGCGGCACTGGATCCCGTTGGCGCCGACGTACTCGCAGCGATGCGCCTCGCCGTCGTCCTCGGGCTCGTCGGGGACCGTGGCGCGCGGGAGGTCGCGCAGGACGCCCGCGGCGAGCGACTCGTTCTTGATGTCGATGTGCAGCCCGGTCAGGCGCGCGGCGAGGCGGGCGTTCTGGCCCTCCTTGCCGATGGCGAGCGAGAGCTGGTCGTCGGGGACGATGACCGTGGCGTAGCCGGTCTCGGGGTCGATCACCACGCGGGAGACGCGGGCCGGCGAGAGCGCGGAGGCCACGCAGCGGGCCGGGTCGTCGCTCCACAGGACCACGTCGACGCGCTCGCCGCGGAGCTCGGAGACGACGGTGCGCACGCGGCTGCCCTTGGGGCCGACGCAGGCGCCCACCGGGTCGAGGCGGTCGTCGTTGGAGGAGACGGCCACCTTGGAGCGGACGCCGGGCTCGCGGGCGATGCTGCGGATCTCGACGACGCCGTCGTAGACCTCGGGCACCTCGAGCTCGAAGAGGCGGCGCAGCAGGTCCGGGTGGGTGCGGGAGACCACGATGGGCGGGCGCTGGCGCTCGCCGCGGACCACGGGCTGCGTGGAGTTGGGGTCGCGCACGTCCACGATGATCGCGCGGATGCGCTGGTTGTGGCTGTAGCGCTCGCCGGCGGGGCGCTCGTTGCGCTCCTCGGGGTAGCGGCGCTGGTCGAAGTGCGGGAGCTCCGCCTCGACGCCCTCGCGGATCTTGATGATCGTGAAGTCGGGCGTGGTCTGCAGCACGGTGCCGGTGATGATGTCGCCCACGCGCTGCGAGAACTCCTCATAGATCTGGGCGCGCGCGGCGTTGCGGACGATCGCGCGGATCTCGGCCTTGGCGTGCTGGGCGGCGATGCGGCTCGTGTCGGCGGGCGTGACGTCGACCTCGTCGAACTCGGCGTACTCGCCGGTCTCGGGGTCCTCCTCGCCCTTCGGGACGAGCTCGTAGACGTAGACCTTGCCGGTGGCGCGGTCGATCGTGACGCGCGCGCCGAAGGGCAGGTGCAGCACGTCGGCGTAGCTCTTGGCGAGCGACTGCTCGAGGCGGGTGATGAGGTCGAGCTGGTCGATGTGCTTCTCCTCGCAGAGCTGCTCGAGGGCGGCCATCATCTCAGAAGCCATGTCGTGTCCTTTCGTTCCTCCCGCGCTTCCCTAGTCGGAGAAGTCGGGCTTGATCGTGCACTTCCTGATTTCGTCGAACGGCAGCCCCACGCGCTCGCCGTCCACCTCGAGGGCGACCGTGGCGTCCTCGATGCCGAGAAGGACGCCGGTGTAGCGGCGCCTCCCCTCCCCGGGGACGAGCGAGACGGCAACGGTCTCGCCGGCAAAGCGCTCGAAGTCGCGCGGCTTGCGCAGCGGGCGCGCCATGCCGGGGCTCGAAACCTCGAGAGTGAAGCTGGAGGGAATGGGGTCGAGCTCGTCGAGGGCGGCCGAGATCCACTCGGTCTCCGCGGTCACCTCGTCGAGCGTGATGGTGGGCAGAGACTCGTCGGCGTGGTCGATGCGCACGCGCACGCAGGGTGCCTTGGTCGCCCCCACGACCTCGACGTCCACGACGTCGACGCCGTGCTCGGCCGCACGGGCCTCCAGGGCCTCGATGATCTCCTGCTCGATGCCGGTCTTGGGCATGCTCCCCTCCCGTCTTCATACAGAAAGGAAGCGGGGCGAGAAGATCCACCCCACTTCCTACGGTTACAGCTTCGAATACGCTGCTAGTCTACGGTTTTTCTCGCCGCGCGTCAAACGAGCCTCCACGAGATTGCCACAAGCCGTCGTCCTTCTCGGCGCGCCCCGCACGACGGTGACGACTTTCGCGTATCGCACGCCCCCGGACCCCGCCACGAACCGAAATTCCCGTCACTCAACATGCTGCCGTCAGAGGACTCCCCCACCGAGAAGAACCTCTCGCCAGCGCGTGAGAACCGACGTGCGTCGGCCCTCCGACCTTCCGGAGAGAAGTTCCGCGCAGCGCACTTCTCGGAGGAAGGTCGGAGGGCCGCCACCACGGGGGAGGGTCGACACCGCCACGATGTTGACC
>CAUGFC010000152.1 GCA_959598545.1 uncultured Olsenella sp.
TCTTTCGAAGAACTACGAGTCTGGCAGGGTCTACACCGCATCGCTCGACAAGAACGGATTGCGCATATACGGCAATGCCGTCCCATCGGACAACAAGAGGATGGAGGGCGTGTTCGTAAGGAGCTTCGAAGGTGTTTTCGAGGCTGTCAAATCGTACGGCCTCGTCCATACCAGTTCAGACGACGTGTGGATTCCCGAGCGGCTCGTGAAAGAGCATGCCCTGACCACGCTTGCCAGGGTCAAAGGACAGACCGTTGCCTCATTCAGAAAGAAGAAGGGGTCGAATGACGGAGGGTGGACGCAAGAGCCGAGAATCCTAGAGGTCGTTCTCCCGTCCCCAGGGGAGGGCTGCAAAGAGATCGAAGGCGCAGTCAAGATTGCGCGTGGCGGCTTCGGTTTTGTCTCCGACGAGTTCTTTATACCGCCAAAGCTGGTTGCTGATTGCGACCTCAGGGATGGCGACACCGTTAAAGGCATAGCGGTGAAATCCTGGAACAAGAAGAAGAGACAGTGGAGCTGGGCAGTGAGCAAGATCGTCGATCGCACCGATGTCGATATAGTTAATGATGCATCAGAGATTCTCTAACTCTTTGAACCATTAAGCTGCGGTGACATACCCCGGCGTGCTCGCCGTGTCGATGCGGAAGTACGTGTACGCCGTCTTGCTGCTTGCCCACACGGTGCCGTTGCCGCCCACGAGCGACGTGGAGCACGAGTAGAAGCACTGCGAGCCCGTGATCACGCTCGAAGGCAGCGCCCAGCTCGCGTCCGCATAGATGGTCGTAAGGTGCGAGCACCCCGAGAATGTGTAGAACAGGTCCGTGAGCGTCGAAGGGTCGAAGCCCCGGAAGTCGATGGTCGTGAACGCGCAGGAGCTGAACGTGTAGCGCATCGAGCGCACGCCGGATAGGCTGCCCAGCCCGCTCACGCTCGAGAGGTTCGTGCACGAGTAGAACAGATAGTTGAGGTTCAAGTACGAGAACGCAGCCATGTCCGCCGCGAAGCTCGCGCTCGTGAGGTGCTGGCGGTGCGTCGGCCCGGTGACGCCGTCCCAGGGCGTGAACCCGAGCCCGACGACTTGCCGATGGCGCAGATCCTGTTCGACGCCACGAGCTCGCGCGTAGGGTCAGGCGTTGAGCTCGCCGTGAGCACGCCCTCGCCGTCCGCGTAGAAGTGCGCCCAGAACCACGTGCGCCGGTCGTCGTTGGGGTCGGTCAGCACGCCGCCCGCTCCGAGCTTGCACACGCTCGCGCCGCTCGTCGTGGAGGGTGCGAAGACATCGGTGCCGCCCACAAGGCGGTTGCAGCTGTTGAACATGAGCGAGCCCGAGAGCCCGGTGTTGCTGAACGATGTTGCGTAGATCGTCTCGAGCGAGCCGCAGCTCGTGAACATCTGGTTGGCGCTCGTCATGCCGGAGAGGTTCTCGAAGCCGCGCACTTCCGTGCAGTTCGAGAACGCGTTGAACCAGTAGCTGCAGTTCTTGATGCCGAGCCCGGCGATGGTCGAGTCGATGTAGACCTTCTTCACCAGCAGCTTGATGGAGTCGTAGGAGCGTGCGCTCGCAGAGGAGTACCCCGCCGGGTCGATCTCGAATACCTGCACGATGCGCCCGCCTGTGACCGACGTGCGCCGCTCGTAGTAGTTGATCTCCAGCGTGCCGTCGTCGAGCAGGAGCGCACGGATCTTGTAACCCACGTCCCATTCGAGAGCGAGTATCGCAGCAGCCATGTCTCCCGGCGCGTAGAGCGTGCTCTCGCCGTTCTACCCGCGTATGGCGGCCGCGATGTCCGAGAACACCGATTCCGGCAGCACGCCGCTCTCAAGCGTCATGTACGGCTGCGCCTGGTAGTCTCCGGCGTCGGTGCCGTCGAGAGCTGCCACGGCTGCAGCCATCTCTCTCGGCTTGTAGGTGGTCGCAACGCCAGCCTTATAGCGGATCGCGTTGGCAATGTCGGTGAGTATGGTCGTGGAGACGGTGCCGACTGCCATCAGAACCCCTCCTCTTCGAGGTTCGCGAGTGGATTGGCTACACTAGGTTGGACGGTTTCACGAGGGCCTGCGGAAGGAGGCTCGGATGGCCGATCCAAAGCGCCCGAGGCATTTCGCCGACGAGTTCAAGAGGCAGATTGTGTCGCTCTACAACGCAGGGAAGCCGCCAAGCGAGATCATGCGCGAGCACGATCTCGGGAGCACGACGCTGCGAAGGTGGATCAACTCCATCAACGCCACCGGCTCGCCGCACGCCGCCGACAACAGGACGCCCGAGCAGAACAGGATCATCGAGCTGGAGCGCGAGAACAAGAGGCTCCGCATGGAGGTCGACGTCCTAAAGCAAGCGGCGCCGATGTTCGCACGAAAGCGACGGCGATAGCGGCCAACGCCGACCGCTACCCGGCATCGGCGCAGTGCGAGACCCTCGGCGTGCCGCGCTCGACCTACTACCACCTCCGCCCGCGCCCGGAGCCCCCGCCCGCGCCGGACCCCGTCGAGCCCGACGCCCTCGCCGTCCGTGCGGAGAGCAAGGGCAGGTACGGCGCGAGGAAGGCCAAAGCGCCGCTCGAGCGGCGCGGCGTCGTCGCGAGCCGCAGGCGGATATCCCGCATCATGAGGGAGAACGGCCTCTCGAGCGCGTACGGGAGGAAGCGCTTCAAGGCGCGCCCGGGCAAGCCGAACGAGGCGGAGCTGCCGAGCGTGCCCGACCGGCCCTTCGACGGGCACGCTCCGCGCACGCACGTCTGCAGTGACCTCGCCTACGTGCGCGCCGGCGGCTCCCGGTGCTGCGTCTGCCTGCCCGTCGACCTCTACAGCAGGGAGATCGTCGGCCGCTCGGCGGGAAGCGGCAAGGGGGCGAAGCTCGTCAAGGCGGCCTTCGCGGCCCTGGAGTTCCCGATCTCGGACATCGAGGTCTTCCACACCGACCGCGGCAGCGAGTTCGACAACGCCGAGATCGACCTCATGCTTGAGACGTTCGGCATCGAGCGGTCGCTCTCCGCCAAGGGCTGCCCCTACGGCAACGCGGTCGACGAGTCGACGAACAAGGTCCTCAAGGCGGAGCTGGTCTACAGGGGCAGCTTCTCCGACCTCCGCGACCTGCAGGCCAAGCTGTCCGACTACGTGCACTGGTGCAACAGCTTCAGGATCCGCTCGACGCTCGGCTACATGAGCCCCGTCGAGTTCAGGAAGGCGGGGCTGATCCTGTCGAAACCGTCCAAATAAGTGTTGCCAATCCATTCGTTTTTGGATTTCGAGCTCCAGCTCCAGCTCGCGCACGCGCGCCTCCAGCTCCTCCTCGCGGGAGGAGAACGCGGGCTCCGGCTTCTTCGGGCGGCCCTTGGGCTTGGGGAGGAGGGCGTCGGGCCCTCCCTCGCGGTTGAGGCGGCACCATGTGTTTATCTGGGTCGACGACTTGAGGCCGAACGTCTCCATGGCCTCGGGCTTGGTCATCCTTCCCTCGATGACGGCACGGGCCGCCCGCACCTTGGTCTCATGGTCGTATTTTCGATGCGCGGTCACGAGCAGGGCCTCCTTTCCGAGCGCCCTGTAAGCATACAGCCATCTTTTGACGGTGCCGTGGGGTATCCCGAGCAGCCTTCCGACGGTCTTGTTCGCGAAGCCCATCTCGAAGCACCGCACCGCCTCGGCCCTGACATCCAT
>CAUGFC010000153.1 GCA_959598545.1 uncultured Olsenella sp.
CATCAGCAGCGCCTTGAGGCCGGTGCGGGGTCCGCGGCCCTTCTCGTGCTTGGGTGCCGGGTCGTGGTCGAAGTCGGGGGGCGCAGGGTGGGCGGGCGCGGGCGGGCGGGCCTCGGTGCGGGCCTGCGCGTCCTGCTCGTCCCTCTCCTCGGTCCTTCTCCTCAGGCCCTCGGGCTCGGGGGCGCCGTAGTCAGGGTACTCGCTCATGGTATGACTTCCTCTCTGCGGCAGGGCCGCGTCGTCTTCCACTGCACAATGTACCCCGCCGGCCGGCGCGCTGTCGCAGCGCGGGCGGCACCACCTGCGCGACACGTTGCTTTTCGGTACCTGAAAGCGGCGGGACGACCGCGGCTCCTGATCGCGCGCCCTTCTCGCCCGCCGCGCGCTGCACGGAACAGCGCACAGAATCAAGCACGACTTTCCATATCCGCAGTTGGAAATAACGCACCTGTACGATTCTATGCGTTAATCGGTCGAGAAAAAGGGCGCCCCGCAGGGCGCCCGTCACGTTCTGGAGGCGAAGCCCGGATTCGAACCGGGGGTCAGGGCTTTGCAGGCCCGTGCCTTACCACTTGGCCACTTCGCCGTATGAAAAAGGCCGAGAGGCTCGGCCCGGAGCTTCATGGAGCGGGCTACGGGGTTCGAACCCGCGACCTCAACCTTGGCAAGGTTGCGCGCTACCAACTGCGCTAAGCCCGCAAAAGCAGAGAATACTATACGGGGCGGGACCCTCCCGCGCAAGCGTCTTTCCACGAACGGATGAAGAAAACGTGAAGCGGGCGCACGGACGGGCGGCGCGGCCTCAGGCGCGCAGACGGACGGCGGGCCCCACGAGCTTCACGAGCCGGACCACCGTCCCCTCGCCCGACGCCTTGCGCGATATGGTGACGGAGTCCGTGAGCAGGCGCATGAGCCGTATGCCGCGCCCGCGCTCGGCGCAGGGCCCCGCCTCGGGCGGCTCCTCGTCCTCGGCGAGCTCGAACCCGCATCCGCAGTCCGAGACCTCCACGCACACGCGGTCGGGGTAGTCGGACACCGTGACGAGCACCCCGCCCGCGCAGGTGTGGTCGACCGCGTTGCCCAGCGCCTCCCCCACCGCGAGCGTCATGTCGAACACCTCGTCGGGGGTGAGCGGCAGGTCGCCGAGAAGGTCGGCGACGCGGGCGCGGGCGTCGGCGAGCGACCCCTCGTCGACGCGGAACGTCATGCGTCGCTGGGGGAGCACCCCCAGGTCCAGGTTGGCGGGCACGGCGCGCGGGCCCGAGCGGCGGACCGGCATGAGGTCGAGCACCCTCATGCGCCGGAGCGCGTGGTAGGCCTGTTCGGACACGTTCATGAGCGAGAGCAGGCCCCCCTTGGAGCG
Organism: uncultured Olsenella sp.; assembly: GCA_959598545.1. Lineage (GTDB taxonomy): Bacteria > Actinomycetota > Coriobacteriia > Coriobacteriales > Atopobiaceae > Thermophilibacter. The sequence continues at coordinate 1,364 of CAUGFC010000153.1, forward strand.
CATCTGGCGCAGCTCGGTGAGGATGAGGCCCATGCCTGCCGAGTCGACGTAGCTCGCGTCGGCGAGGTTCAGGAAGATGCGTCGGCAGCCCCTCGACACGAGGCGGTCGATCCGCCGGCGCACGGCGGGGACCGTGGTCACGTCGAGGTCCCCCTCGACGGGGACGAGGGCTATGTTCACGCGGGCAGCCATGCCCTAGTTATTCCCCGCGCGGGCGCGCCCTAACGCCGCGGAGAGACCCGCTCGGCGGATGGGATGGGCCCTAGGCCGGGTCGCCCTTCTCGCCCCGCCCGACCTCGTCGAAGCGCAGTGCCATCATGGCGACGTCGTCCTCGAGGTGGCGGCCGGTGAAGGCCTCGAGCGCCTCGAGCAGACGCCCGACGAAGCCCTCGAAGGGCTTGTCGCCCGCGGACTCCCGCATGACCGCCTCGCGCAGGCCGTCCTCGCCGAAGAAGGCGCCGCCCCCGTTGCGCGCCTCGGTGGTCCCGTCGGTGTAGAGCAGCAGCACGTCGCCGGGGACCAGATGCGCGACGCCGTCCTGGTAGGCGATGTCGTGGAAGGCCCCCACGACGCCGGACTGGACGTCCAGGGTCGAGATCTCGTCGGCGCCGGCGCCCACGAGCAGCGCAGGCGGGTGCCCGGCCGAGCAGTAGCGGATCGTGCCCTCGGACAGGTCGACGATTCCCACGAAGAGCGTCGCGAAGGTCTCGAGACGCGAGAAGCCCAGGAGGAACTCGTTGAGCGAGCGCACCATGCGCGCCGGGGCGAGCCCCTCCCAGGCGTAGGCGGCGAGCGCCGTCTTCACGGCGGCGGAGACCGACGCGGCCTCCACGCCCTTGCCCGAGACGTCGCCCATGATGACGCAGGCGCGCCGGCCCGGAAGGCGGACGAGGTCGTAGAAGTCCCCGCCCACCAGCGCCGACGCCGTCGCGGAGGAGTACACCGCCTCGGCGGTGATGCCGTCCACGTGCTGGAGCTCGTTGCGCATGCCGGTCTGGAGCGCCTGCGAGATGCGCTTGTCCTGCTCGCGCGCCTCCTGGCCGCGCGCGATGTCGCGGACGTCCGCCACGAGGTCGAGCAGGAACTCGACCTCGAGCTCCCCGAGGGGCTCGGCGTCGTCGGCGCGCAGGAGCAGCGCGCGGCGCGGGGCGCCTGACAGCTCACCGAAGTCGAGCAGGGCGCCGACGCAGGGCTCCCCCAGCTCTCGGAGCTTGCGCGAAAGGTCGGACTCGGGGGGAATCGGCACCACCGTGGCCCCGTCGAGCGCGTGGGGCGAGACGAGCGCGTCCAGGTCGAGGGAGAGCTCGCGGGCGCCGCTCACCGGCATGTCGACGACGACCGTGCCGCTCACGGCCGACGGGCGCACGGGCGCGACCGTGGCCTCGAGCTCCGTCGACACCGTGCACATCACGTCCTCCATGCACGAGACCACGCGCTCGTCCCCGCCCTCGGTGGCGGCGTCGAGCAGCTCCTCGCGCAGCTCCGTCTCCAGGGATGCGAGCTGGTCGGCGCGCTGGGAGCGCAGCGCGGTGAAGGCGCTCGCCAGCTGGACCGAGAGGTAGTGGGCAACCGAGTCGAGCAGGCTGGCGTCGTCCTTGAGCAGCGGGTGCATGCGGCGCCACCCCACCTCGATGATCGCGATGACGTGGCCCCCGAACCACACGGGGACCACCATGAAGCTCGTGAACGGCGGCAGCAGCGCGCTCCTGACCCGTATGACCTCGTGGGTCTCCTCGCTCACGACCTCTCGGTGGGTGAGGCGGCCCTGGCGTAGGCTGTCGTTCTCGGGGGCCTTGACGCGCAGGCGCACCGTGTGGCCGTCGTGCACCGCGACGCGCTCGATGCTGCGGCCGAACGGCATGAAGCGGGCGAGGCGGTCGTCGAGCAGCGAGCTCGAGACGCCGCGCAGGCGAAACCCGTCGGACTCGGAGAGGTAGACGAGGGTGCCGTCCGCCTCCATCGTCTCGGTGATCTCCTCGAGGACGCGCCCGAAGAGCGCCTGGAGGTCGTCGGCGTCTATCGTGTCCAGCACGATGTTCAGCGTGCCCGAGAGGCGGTGGTTGGCGCGACGCAGGTCCAGGAGGGCGCGCTCCGCCTCATGCCCCACGAGCTCGTCTCGGCCGGCGGGAATCGCGAGCAGAAGGTACGTCTCGCCCGGCGCGCGCACGCGGTCGCAGCGGACGCGCACCTCGAGCTGACGCCCCGAGGCGGTGAGGCACGTCGCGAAGTCGGCGGTCCCGTCGAGCGGGAACGGGAGCGACCC
>CAUGFC010000154.1 GCA_959598545.1 uncultured Olsenella sp.
CGGCGGTCTCCAAAACCGTTTGTTGAGGGTTCGAGTCCTTCCTGGCCTGCCAGATTTCACCACCGGCTTTCCCTTCGGGGTTAGCCGGTTTCCATGTAAGGAACGTCTTCGAGGGAGTCAGATCGATGGCCAACAAGGACCGCAACAAGAGGAGCGTCCGCAAGGCACGGGCCGAGGAGCGCGCCCGCGTCGAGGCCGCCCAGGCCACCTCTGCGCCCGAGGCCTCGGGCAAGCCCGCGAAGGCGGTCGCCAAGACCGAGAAGAAGCCCGAGAAGAAGTCGGACAAGAAGCCCGGCGTCTTCCGTCGCCTTCTCAACTATCTCGGCGAGGTCCGCTCCGAGATGAGGCGCGTCGTCTGGCCGTCGAAGGAGGAGCTCAAGAGCTACTCCTCCGCCATCATCGTCATGCTCATCATCTTCGGCGTGATCATCTGGCTCGTTGACTCCGGCATCGTCGCCGTGCTCGTGGGCTACACGGGCCTCAGGGGGTAGACATGGCTAAGCGCTGGTACGTGATTCACACCTACTCGGGCTACGAGAACAAGGTCAAGGCCGACCTCGAGCACCGCATCGAGACCTACGGCCTCTCCGATCAGATCGTGGACATCCAGATCCCCACCGAGGAGGTCACGGAGATCAAGGACGGCGGCAAGCGCGAGACCAAGGAGTCCAAGGTCCTGCCGAGCTACGTCCTGGTCCGCATGGAGGGCAACGACGACACCTGGTCCTTCGTCCGCAACACGCCGGGCGTGACGGGCTTCGTTGGCCCCGACGGCAAGCCGTCCCCGCTGCGTCGCAGCGAGTTCGACAAGATCATGCGCCGCACCGGCGCCCGCGGCACCACCCCCGCGGTGCCCAAGCGCACCTCCACCTCGCTCGAGGTCGGCCAGTCCGTCCGCGTGGTCTCCGGGCCGCTCGCCGACTTCGACGGCCAGGTCTCCGAGGTCATGCCCGAGGCCGGCAAGGTCAAGGTCATGCTCATGATCTTCGGTCGCGAGACCCCGGTCGAGCTCACGCTCGAGCAGGTCACCGCGATCGCGTAAGGAAGGAGCCTCCGCCCGCCCGTATCGGTGAGGATTGCTTCTCGGGCGCGGCGCAGACATAGCAAGCACAGAACCTCTCAAGGAGAAGAACCATGGCCAAGAAGAAGGTTGTCAACTTCATCAAGCTCCAGATTCCGGCCGGCGGCGCCAACCCCGCGCCTCCCGTCGGTCCCGCCCTCGGTGCCGCCCAGGTCAACATCATGCAGTTCTGCCAGGCGTTCAACGCCGCCACGCAGGACAAGGCCGGCGACATCATCCCCGTCGAGATCTCGGTCTACGAGGACCGCTCCTTCGACTTCGTCTGCAAGACCCCGCCCGCTGCCGAGCTCATCAAGAAGGAGCTGGGCCTCAAGGGTGGCTCCGGCGTCCCCCAGCGCGACAAGGTCGGCCAGCTCTCCCAGGAGCAGCTCACCAAGATCGCCGAGATCAAGATGCCGGACCTCAACGCCAACGACATCGAGGCCGCCAAGAAGATCGTCGCCGGCACCGCCCGCTCCATGGGCGTGACCATCGCCGAGTAGCAAGCGTCTAAGCGCCGAGGGGGACGGTCCCTCCCGGCACACGATGTGGGAGGGCGCAAACGCCCGCTGACCACAGGAGGTTCGCAACATGCCCAAGCACGGAAAGAACTACAAGGCCGCCGCAGCCAAGGTGGAGAGCACCAAGCTCTACGCTCCGAAGGCCGCCATGGAGCTCGCCAAGGAGCTCGCCCCCGCCAAGTTCGATGAGACCGTCGAGGTCCACGTCCGCCTCGGCGTCGACACCCGCAAGGCCGACCAGAACGTCCGCGGCTCCATCTCCCTGCCCCACGGCACCGGCAAGAGCGTGCGCGTCGCCGTCTTCGCCGAGGGCGAGAAGGCCCGTGAGGCCGAGGCCGCCGGCGCCGACGTCGTGGGCTCCGACGACCTCGTCGCCCAGATCCAGGCCGGCGAGATCAACTTCGACGCCGCCATCGCCACGCCCAACATGATGGGCAAGGTCGGCCGCATCGGCAAGATCCTCGGCCCCCGCGGCCTCATGCCCAACCCCAAGCTCGGCACCGTCACCATGGACGTCGCCAAGATGGTCGGTGAGCTCAAGGCCGGCCGCGTCGAGTACCGCGCCGACCGCTACGGCATCTGCCACGTCCCCATGGGCAAGGTCTCCTTCGATACCGAGAAGCTCGTCGAGAACTACGGCGCGCTGCTCACCGAGCTCATCCGCGTGAAGCCGTCCAGCGCCAAGGGCAAGTACGTCAAGTCCGTCGTCGTCTCCACCACGATGGGCCCCGGCATCAAGGTCGACCCCACCCGCACGCGCAACTTCATGGAGGACTAGCGCGTATTTCCCGTCAGCTTGACGGGCTTCTCGCCGCGTGACACAATGTCCCGTGCGAGATGCCCGTCTCGCGCCCGTTTCACTGCATGTCCGCTGCCAAAGACAGCCGGTGCCGCAAGGCTCAAAGGGGAAACCCGCCTGCCGAGGTGGTCTCAGAGATAAGCATCCTCGAGGACCCCGCTTTGGCAACGCCGAAAGCGGGGTCTTCTCATGCGGAAGGCCCGCCCGTCGGCGGCATGCCCGACGGCAGCAAGAGGAGGTGTAACAACATGCCATCCAAGTCCAATGTCGAGATGCTCGAGAAGGTCTCCGGCTCCATCGAGAACGCCGGCGGCCTGTTCGTGGTCGACTACCGCGGCCTCTCCGTCAAGGAGACCCAGGAGGTCCGTCGCGCCCTGCGTGCCGCCGGTGCCGAGATGAAGGTGTACAAGAACAACATCGTCAAGATCGCTCTTGAGAACGCCGGACTCCCCAACATCGACGACATGCTCGCCGGCACCTGCGCCTACGTCTTCTACGGCGAGGATCCCGTGGAGCCCGCCAAGGTGATCAAGGAGCAGTCCGAGAAGCTCAAGAAGATGAACTTCATCGGCGCCATCGCCGACGGCAAGGCCCTCACGGCCGACGAGGCCAAGGCCTACGCCGACCTGCCCAGCCGCGATCAGCTCATGGCTCAGATCGCTGGTCTCATCAGCGGCTTCGCCCGCGACATCGCCGTCTGCATCAACGGCGTGCCCTCCGGCCTCGCTCGCGGCATCAACGCCGTGTCCGAGCAGAAGCAGGCTGCCTAGCAGCCAACCGGGAAGGCGACCGCCGACCCGCACCCACATACGCAAATCCGCGCATGCCGCGCGGGACCGAAAGGATTGAGAAATGGCTAAGCTTACCACCGAGGAGATCATTGACGCCCTCAAGGAGATGACCCTGCTCGAGGCCTCCGAGCTCGTGAAGGCCATCGAGGACACCTTCGGCGTCTCCGCCGCCGCCCCCGTCGCCGCCGTCGCCGCCGCTCCGGCTGCCGGCGCTGCCGCCGAGGAGGAGGAGAAGACCAACTTCGACGTCGTGCTCGAGGGCTTCGGCGACAACAAGATCGCCGTCATCAAGGTCGTCCGCGCTCTGACCAACCTCGGCCTCAAGGAGGCCAAGGAGGTCGTCGAGGGTGCCCCCAAGGCCGTCCTCGAGGGCGCCAAGAAGGAGGACGCCGAGGCCGCCAAGAAGCAGCTCGAGGAGGCCGGCGCCACCGTCACCCTCAAGTAAG
>CAUGFC010000155.1 GCA_959598545.1 uncultured Olsenella sp.
TGGGTGATGTCGTCGAGGCCGGCGGTGACGGCCGGCAGCGCGAAGGCGGAGAAGTCGCTCAAGGTCTTCTGCATGGCCGTCGCGGTCTCCCCCATCTGGCCTAAGGACTTATCGGCCGCGTCGATGCCGGCACTCGCTTCGGAGAGCGTCTCTTTGGCCGAGGCAGCCTTGTCCTTGGCCGCCTTCGACGCATCCCCCAAATCGGCGAGCACGCGGCGCACCTCGCCGGTGGCGGCGACGGCCTCCGATATCTTCTGCGCGGCCTTCGACTGCATCTCCTTGGTGCTCTCGCGCCCCTCGTTCACCTTCTCGTCGATGGTCTTGACGACCACGTCGCTTACGGTGGCGACGAAGGTGGAGTTGATGGTCTCGTCCAAGGTTGTGGCGCCCGTGTCGGTGATCTTGGGCGCCACCGGGCCCGATTTCTCGTTCACGTAGTACTCGATCTTGGGCTGCGTGAAGCTTCCGGTGGTGATGGTGAGCAGATCGGCGGTGAAATGCTCGGGGATGACATAGGCCGCGTAGGCGCGTCCGCTCTTCAGCTCGTTCATGGCCGCGTCGTAGTCGGTGAATTCCCAGTGCAGCTGGTTGTTCTCATGCAGCTGGTCCACGATGCGCTCCCCCACGTTCAGCTCGCCGGTGAGCTCGGAGGAACCGCCCGCGTCCTGGTTCACCACGCAGACCGTGAGGTTGCCGGTGTTGTCGTAGGGGTTCCAGAACCCGATGACGTTGTACCAGGTGTACAGCGAGGGAATCACCATGAGGGCGAACACGACCACGAGCGCCTGCGGCGTTTTCAAAAGACGCAGAAGATCGCGCTTGAGTATCTTCAGAACATTCCGCACGAAACGGGTCCTTTCCGCCTGCAGTCGGTAAGCGAACAGAGTTGCCGTTAATCATAACGCAACCCCGGCAAGTTTGCTTCCTCTTGTTGACGGACTGGAACGATCAGTCAAGCAACTCTCTCGGCTGCGTCTCCTCTTAACTTGCACTCGATTGCGTTTAACTTGCAAAGGGACACGGGGTGGTGCTCACCAAGCGAGTTCCGCAGCGACGAGAACAGGACTCAATGTCCTGTTCTCCAAAGCGAGGACTGTCTGAGCGACTGAGCACTACCCCGTGGCCCGCCAATGGGAGACGCGCAACAAAAAGGGCGGCCCCTTGCGAGACCGCCCTTTCGACTTCGGCGCGCGCGACCCTTAGTGGAGGTCGGCGTCCTCCCCAACGATGTTGTGCAGGTCGGGGTCGTACACCAGGCCGCCATGCTCCTTGTGGATGAACATGAGCTTGGTGGGGGCGAAGCCCTCAACATTGGCCAGGTAGATATGGATGAACATGAAGATGATGAACACGTACATGCCGAAGTAGTGGATGATGCGCATGGACATGAGACCGCCCACGAGGTTCGTCGTCGCGGCGAACACGGGCACGTTCATGGTCACGCCCCACAGGCAGAGCCCCGTCCAGAACATCAGCACGATGAGGATCGGGATCAAGAGGTAGCTGATCTTCTGCGGCACGCCGAGCTTGGCGCCCAGGGGATGGTCCTTCTTCAGGAACAGGTAGTACTTGATCCACTCCAGGGCCTGATGACGGTTGTCCTTCTGGGGCAGCCAGGTCTTGAAGTCGGTCACCTGCTGGCGCGTGCCGCCGGTCGGCGCAGTCTTCACGAAGAAGGCCATGATGACGCGGGCCACGCAGTTGATGAACAGCACGAAACCGAAGAACAGATGGCAGCCGCGGGCGATGCCCGTGAGGAACGGCAGCACCGGGAAGTGGATGATGATGCCCGACAGGATGAGCATGACCATGGCGATCAGGTTGATCCAGTGGGTCACCACGAAGATAAGAGGATGGGCCTCTTTGTAGTGAGCGAGATGGGCCATCTTACTTCACCCCCCAAGGGCTGGTGACGGTCTCGAAGTGCTTGCCGGTACCGCGCTCCGTGACGTGCACGGCGCAAGCGGTGCAGGGGTCGAAGGAGTGAACCGTGCGCAGGGCGTTGATGGGCTTCTCGATGTCGGCCACCGGAACGCCGATGAGCGCCTGCTCGAGCGGGCCGTGCTCGCCGTCGCCGTTGATGGGAGCCAGGTTCCACGTGGACGGGATGATGATCTGGTAGCCCTCGATCTTGCCGTCGACCACCTTCTCGGAGTGGTAGAGCGCGCCGCGGGGAGCCTCCCAGAAGCCCGTGCCCTCGCCGGTGAGGCGGGCAGGCTCGCGGAAGTACTCGGAGTCGCCGCCCTTGATGGCCTCGGCGAGCTCGTTGACCCATTCCACCATGAGGTTGGCGATGTAGATGGTCTCGATCTGGCGGATGGCGGTGCGTCCCAGGGTGGACTGGAAGGCGGCCAGGTCGCCCGGCTTGGCGCCGAGGATGCCGAGAACGGCGTCGACCTGCTCCTTGATGAAGGGCACGCCGCGCACGTAGGCCGCGAAGATGCGGGCCATGGAGCCGGCCTCCATGGGCTTGCCGTCGTAGGCGGGAGCCTTGATCCAGGTGTAACGGTCGTTCACGTCGTACTCGGTGTACTCCGGCTCGGTCGTGAAATACGGCGAGGTGTAGGTCTCGGCGCCCTTGTACCAGGAGTGGCCCACGTACTCGGTGATCTTCGACTCCTCGACCTCGGAGAGGTTGAGGTTCTCGTCGAGCACGCCAGCGGGCAGGTAGCGCTTAGCCATATCGAAGCTCGGGCCTTCGAAGACGCCCCAGGCGATGTAGCGACCGCAGCCGCCGCCCCAGTTGAAGGCGTCCTGGTAGTAGCCGGCGAGCGCCAGCGTGTCCGGGATCATCGTGGCCTCGACCCAGTTGTACACCTCGTCGACAAGGGACTTCAGGTCGTCAAGCTTCTCCTCCGTCGGGACGAACATGGTGCCGCCTACGGTGCTCGTCATGATGTGGGGCATCTTGCCGCCGATGAGGCCGGCGATCTCGGACGCCTTGGACTGCATGGTCAGCGCCTCGAGGTAATGCGCCGTGCAGATGAGGTCGAGCTCCGGCGGGAGCTTGTACGCCTCGCCGCCGTCGGCGTCGAACCAGTTGCCCGAGAAAATGGAGAGCTGCTTGTTCGCGGCGAACGTGGCCAGGCGCTCCTTCAGGGCGTTCAGGTCGGAGTTCGTGGACGTGCCAGCGGCCTGCGCCAGGTCGTACGCGTCGGCGACGTCGGCGTCGAGCGCATTGAGCGGGTTGACGTAGTCGAGCGCGCACAGGTTGTAGAACCACAGGATGTTGCTGTGCAGGAACTGGGCGCCCTCCACGAGGTTGCGCAGGATGCGCGCGTTGTTCGGAATGGTGATGCCGTAGGCCTTCTCGCCGGCGATGGCGGAAGCATGGGCGTGAGAGACCGGGCACACGCCGCAGATGCGCTGCACGATCTGCGCGGCGTCCTCGGGCGTGCGGTCCTCAACGACGAGCTCCATGCCGCGGAAGCAGCCGCCGGAAACCCACGCGTCGGTGACGGTGCCGTTCTCGACCTCCATCTCGACGCGGAGATGGCCTTCGATGCGGGTGATCGGATCGATAACTGAAC
>CAUGFC010000156.1 GCA_959598545.1 uncultured Olsenella sp.
CACCTCGCGTTCTGGTGCGCGGGCGACGCCGCCCGCATGGACCGGATCTTCCGGCGCTCCGGCCTCATGCGCGACAAGTGGGACAGCCGCCGGGGCGGCACCACCTACGGGGCGCAGACGATCGAGAGGTCCATAGAGGGCTGCACGGAGTTCTACCGGCCGAGGGAGCGGCGGGCCGACCGTCCTTCTCGCCCCGTGCGTCCTTCTCGCGTCAATGACAAGAACATGTGTTCGACCGCTGCGCCCGACACGGACGGAGGGGGCTCCCCCGACGAGGAGGCGCCGGACTTCGAGACGGCGCCGTCGGTGGAGGGCTGGTTCGTCGACGCCCGCGGGCGGCTGTGGGTGCGCGGACGCGACGGGGAGCTGGCGCGCTCGGTCACCTCGACGGCGCCCTGGGTGGCGGCCGACCTCGTGGACGTGGACACCGGCGACGTGCGCGCCCTCGTGCGCGTGACGGTGCCCGGCGGCGTGCGCGAGCGGGCGCTCGACCGCGAGGTTCTTCTCAACCAGAGCAAGGTGATCGGCGCGCTCGCGCCTCTCGGGGCTAACGTCTCGTCGGCCAACGCCAAGGACGTCGTGCGCTACCTGACCGACGTGGAGCGTCGCTTCGGCTGGGCGCGGCCGCGCGCGAGGAGCGTCGTGCACCTGGGGTGGGCGGACGGCCCTCTATCCGCCTTCATGCCCTACGACCTGGGCGAGGGCGGCGTGCGCTTCGACCCCAGCCCGGACGAGGCGGTGAAGGCGCGACCCTTCATGGAGCCGGCGGGCACGCTCGCGGAGTGGGTCGAGGGCGTGGCGCCGGCGCGGGCGGCCTCCATGGCGTTCCGCTGCGTGCTGGCGGCGAGCTTCGCCTCGCCCCTGGTGTCGCTCCTGGGCGTGCAGACCTTCATCGTCTACCTCTGGGGGCGCTCGCGCTCCGGCAAGACGCCGACGCTCAAGGCGGCGGGCTCGGTGTGGGGCGACCCCACCGAGGGCGCGGACAGCTACTTCCGCACCTTCGCGGACACGCCCAAGAGCATCGTGCGGGCGGCGGCGCTCCTGCACGACATACCCGTGATCATCGACGAGCTGCAGAGCAAGGGCGCCATGGGCGGTCAGGCGGGCAAGCGCCAGGTCGTGGAGGACCTGCTCTACTCGCTCTCGCTCGGGCACGAGCGCGGCGCGCTCAACTCCGACCGCACGATGATGAGGGCGGGCTCCTGGCGCTGCCTCACGATCGCCACTGGCGAGATCCCGATCGTGGGATCGTCCACGCAGCAGGGCGCGGCGAACCGCACCCTCGAGCTCTGCGCGGAGCCCTTCGGGGACGTGCGCGCCGCCCAGGCCATGCACCACCTCGTCTCCGCGCAGCACGGAACCGCGGGGCGGGCATACGTGGCGGCCCTCCGGCGAAACGACGCGGCCTTCTACGCGGGGCAGTTCTCCTCCGTGCGCGACGCCGTGTGCGCCGCCGCCGGCGGGCACCCGCAGGCCGACAACGTGGCGCTGCTCGCGCTCGCGGACGCCCTCGCGCAGTTCTACGTGTTCGCGCCGGGCAGCGACTGGGCGGCGTGCCTGGAGGGCGCGATGCTGATGGCGCGCTGGGCGCTCGTGAACGCCACGGGCGCGGACGGCGGCGACACCGACGTGAAGGCGATCCAGTTCGTGGCCGAGTGGCTGGTGCGCAACCGCCTGCACTTCGAGAGCTCGGCGGAGATGGACCGGCTCGAGCGATGGGGGTCGGTGGAGCAGTACCGGGACCGCCCGGGCTTCTGCTGGTGGGTCTTCTCGTCCGTGCTCGACCAGGCGCTCGGGGGCGCCAACTTCGACCGGCAGAAGACGCTCAGGCGCATGGCCGACGAGGGCGTGCTGCTGCCCGGCTCCGGGCGCGGGTTCACGCGGCAGAGGCGCTTCGGCGACTCGCGGGTGTACTGCGTGTGCGTGGACAACGCGGCGCTGGAGGCCATGCTCGAGCGCTCGGCTGGAGCGCCGCCGGCGGTGGCGCCGTCTCAAGGGGGCGGGCCATGCTGAGACACGGGTCGAGACGCCCCTGGCGGCTGGTGAGGGTGCGCGTCCCCTCCTCTTGTCTCAACGTCTTGACGGGGACGAGACATGAGGGGACGTCGCGCGCGGGCGGGCGCGGGCGCGCGCACGCGCGGGCGGGGGCTCTGGGCTCGCCTCCGGTCGAGACGTTGAGACGGGCGGCGTTCTCGCTGGTAGGCGGGCTGTTCGCCGTCTCAATCGGGCGGCACGGGCGCGATGGCACGCGGGCTTCGAGCATGAGACGCGGAGGGAGGTGCGCGCGGTGAGCTGGTGGACCGAGGAGCAGGACGACGTCCTGCGCGAGGTGAGCTTCCGCGGGGCGGAGTACGCCGCCGCCGAGATCGAGCGGAGGTGCGGCGTCTCCCACTCTGTGCGGGCGGTGGAGATGCGCGCGTCGCGGATCCACTGCTCGCTGGCGATCCAGACGGTGTGCCCGCAGTGCGGCGCAGTGGGCGTGAAGATCAACCGGCAGACGGGGATGTGCCCGCTCTGCACCGAGCGCTACCACCTCGAGCAGGAGCGCGCCTTCAACGAGCAGCTAGAGCGCGAGCGCGAGGCGTGCGAGCGCGGCGAGGAGATCGCCGACGTGAGGCGCGAGCGCGACAGGATGCGGCAGCGGAACTCCCGCCTGTGCAGGAAGTACGGGCTCAAGGGGAAGCGAGAGCGGAAAGGATGAAATGGTGGCGGCGCCCGGGTATTACCCGGTTGGCATCAGCCCTGTATAACCATGACGGAAACGACGCACCGCCGCCTAGCCAAGTCGCCACCAAAGAAAGGATGTTCGACAGTAAAACATTACCCATGGGGCCTCCCTCCAGAAAAAGGTCCAAGAAGCAGGCGCCGAACTCCATCATGGTGCATACAAGCAAAAGGCAACTACTGATTCTATATCACTTATTGTGACGCGAGCTGAAAATCCACCGTGAGAGGTTCTATCGACTTCCACGGGGGTGATTCGCATGGCGAGGCGTCCGAAGCTGACGCAGGAGATGGTGGACGAGGCGATCCGCCTCAAGGCGGACGGCCTCTCCAATGGCGACATCATCTGCGCGCTGGGCATCCACGAGTCGACGTTCTACCGCTGGATCGGAGATCCCAAGAACAGGCTGCAGCGCGCGTTAAGCGAGGGGCTAAAAAAGGAGGAGTCGGCGTTCAAGCGGACGCTGCTCACCACGATCCGCTCGGCGGCACTGGCGCGCAACCAGTACTGGACGGCGGCGGCGTGGCTGCTGGAGCGCAAGTACCCCGACGAGTTCGGCAAGGCGGAGCGCAAGGGCGACGAGGGCCGCGAGGACGCGGCGCCGAGGATCGTGCTCGGCGTGGTGGCCCAGCCGGTGCAGCAGACGCTGCCGCTGGACGGGCTCGGCGAGGGGCGCGCCGATGATTGACGCCTCCTCGCTCGTGATCCCGGCCTTCCACGACGTGCTCGGCGACGTGATGGCCCACGGGCACACGCACTACTGGCTGC
>CAUGFC010000157.1 GCA_959598545.1 uncultured Olsenella sp.
GGTTTTTTCGACGTCGTGCCCCAAACGACGTGCGAACGGTTGGGAGGTGGGGCGATGACCGCAGGACCCACGGGCAGCCCGCACTCCCCCCGCCCCGTCTCTATGGCCGAGGTCGCGCGTGCCGCGGGCGTCTCCCAGCAGACCGTCTCGCGCGTGGTCAACGGGCAGCCGAACGTGAGCGACCGTACCCGCGAGCGCGTGCTCGCGGCCGTCCGCGAGCTCGGGTTCCGCCCGAACTTCGCGGGCAAGTCGCTGCGCAGCGGACGATACAACTCCCTCGGCCTGTGCCTCTACAACGTCGACCAGTTCGGCAACCTCGCCACGATCAAGGGCATCCTCAACGCGGCCAGCGACATGGGCTACGCCGTGACGACGATGGAGATGGACGACCGCACCCCGCTTTCCCTCGAGGAGGCGTCCCGCCGCATGATGGGCCTGCCCATCGACGCGCTGGTCATCAGCATGAGCATAAAGGCCAGCGACTTCGAGACCTTCGTGCCCCAGCCGGGCCTCTCCACGGTCCTGCTCTCCATGTACGACCACCCGCTCTGCACGACGGTGGACTCCGACCAGTACGCCTGCTCGGAGATCGTCATGGAGCACCTCTTCGAGCGGGGGCACCGCGAGATACGCTTCGTCGGCGGACCCTCCTACTCAGTCGACTCCGTCTTTCGCGAGAAGGGCTGGCGCGACGCGCTCGAGCGCCGCGGCCTGTCGTCGAGCCCGAGCGCGGGGACTGGACCGCCGCGACCGGCTACGAGGCGGGTACGCGGCTCGCGAGCGACCGTGACGCGACGGCCATCTACGTCGCCAACGACCAGATGGCCGTCGGGGTGATCTCGGCGCTCCAGGATGCCGGGCTCCGCGTCCCGGAGGACGTGAGCGTCGTCGGCGTGGACGACTCCCTCAGCCGGACGCTGCCCCACGTGTGGCTCACCACGGTCCAGTTCGACCTCCTCGCGCGCGGTCGCACGGCCGTCGAGCACGCCCTGCTGGGCTCGGCCCCCGGATACCGCCCGGTGGCCATACGCATTCGACCGAAGCTCGTCGAGCGCTCGAGCGTGGCCGACCTGCGCTAGGCGCGCCATGCTCCGTCGACGGCGGCCCCATTGCACCAGCTGCTTAGAAATCCGGAGTAGTTGTAGCTTGTAGCGTTCTGGCTGCTTAAGGATTCGGGGTAGTTGTAGGTCGCGCGTCGGCGAGAAGCACTTCTCGCTGCCATAATCCCAGTTGACCGCGAACCGATAGTCCTTCTCGCCGCCGCATGACGCCCCCGAAGGTGCAACTACCCCGAATCCTTAAGCACGATTTCTCGCACAGGCTGCAACTACTCGGTTTTCTTAAGCAGGATGGGCGCCAGCGCTCGGCCACGCACCCATATGGACGGAGAAGGACGACCGCCCCAAGCCCCTCGCATGAGAATGCCCGCCCGGGCAGAGGTCCGGGCGGGCAACGAAGTGCAGCTCAGAGGAGGCGCGTCACTTCTTCTGGATGTACTTCAGGCAGTCGAGGGTGACGGCGAGCAGGATGATGATGCCGGAGAAGACGAACTGGAGGTTCGTGTCGACGCCGAGGATCGTGAGCGAGTAGGTCAGCGCGGTGAAGATGAGCACGCCGATCGTGACGCCCGAGATCTTGCCGATGCCGCCGGTGAAGGAGACGCCGCCGACGACGCAGGCCGCGATGGCGTCGGTCTCCCAGCCCTGGCCGTAGGCCGCGGAACCGGAGCCGGTCATGCGCATGCACTCGAGCCAGGAGCCGAAGCCGTAGAGGACGCCGGCGAGCATGAAGGTGCCGAGCATGACCCAGAAGACGTTGATGCCGGAGACGGCAGCGGCCTCCTGGTTGCCGCCGACCGCGTACATGTTCTTGCCGAACGTGGTCTTGTTCCAGATGAACCAGACGATGGCGATGGCAGCAACGGCCCACAGGATGATCGTCGGGAAGTCGCCGATCTTCGGGATCATCATGCTGGGAATCGAGGGCTCGATGGAGCCGAAGGAGACGCCCTTGGTGGCATAGGTGAGCAAACCGAAGATGATCAGCATGTTGGCCATCGTGGAGATGAACCAGTGCATCTTGAACTTTGCCGTGAAGAATCCGGCGATCGTCGCGAAGAAGGTGCAGAGCACGATGCAGACGACGAGGGCGAGGATGATGCGGCCGACGACCGGAACGCTGGTGAAGTCGAAGGTGATGCCGAAGACGGTGCCGGTGTTGATGCCCTGGTGCATGATGATCGTCGAGGCGGTCATGCCCATGCCGACCATGCGGCCGATCGAGAGGTCGGTGCCCGTCTGGAGAATCAGGCCGGCGACGCCGAGGGCGAGGAACATGCGCGGCGAGGCCTGCTGCAGGATGTTGAGCACGTTGTTGACCGTGAGCAGCTGGGTGCCCTTGACAATCGGCGCCGCGATGCACAGGCCGATGAAGACGGCGAGGATCGCGATGTAGAGGCCGTTGCGCAGCAGGAACTGGCGACGGTCGAAGGTGTACTGGTAGTTCTCCCAGCGCTGGGCCTGGTTCTCCGCGAAGGTGAACTTGGACATGCGGAGCATGTCGATCAGGTGGTAGCGGTGGATGAAGGCCTCGTGGCCGCGGTCCTTGATGCGCTGGAGGTCCTTCTCGTACTCGATCTTGGCGTCGAAGCGACGGTTCTTGTAGACGTAGTTCTCGTCCTTGATCTCCGCGTTGTCGGAGAGCTTGGCCAGGTTGGCCTGGTGCTCCTTCTCGAGCTGGGCAAGGTGCTTGTCATAGTCCTGCTTGGCGACGACCTTCTCGGCCGCGCAGCTCGCCTTGACGGCGTCGAGGTAGTCCTTGTCGTAGTGCGCGGAGAGGTAGTCGACGGCCTCCTTGATGAGGGCGTCCACCTGGGACTTGTTCTGGCTCTCGACGGCCTTGGCCTTGGAGAGGTCCTTCTCGTAGGCGGCGATGGCGCGGTCGCGCTCGTCCTTGGTGAGGATCTTGTCGCGCTTGGCGTCGTCGATGGAGCCCTCGAGGGCGATGACCTTGTCGGTGCCGTCAACGCGCAGCGCGTCGATCTTCGCCTGGATGGCGCCGACGCGTTCGTCGATCGGCTTGCGCAGGGCCAGCTCCTCCTCGGGTGTGAGAATTGCGTTTGCCATAGGTTGTCCCCCTTACAGATACTTGGCGCTGAGGCGCAGAAGCTCTTCCTGGTTCGTCTCCTTGGTGTTGACGATGCCGGAGAGCCTGCCGTTGGACATGACACCGATGCGGTTGGTGATGCCGAGAATCTCGGGCATCTCGGAGGAGACCACGATGATGGTCTTGCCCTCCTTGGCCATCTTGATGATGAGCTCGTAGATCTCGTACTTGGCACCGACGTCGATGCCGCGGGTGGGCTCGTCCATCAGGAAGACCTGAGGGGCGCGCTCGAGCCACTTGCCGAAGATGACCT
>CAUGFC010000158.1 GCA_959598545.1 uncultured Olsenella sp.
CCCTCCGGAGGCTCTCCAGAGGGTTTGGGTTCGGAAAGCGCGCCCTATGCAGGTGACCGATTGCATCACCCCAGCTAGATGCATCGTACGAAGTTCTATATCGCCCAATGTCCCGAAAACCGAACCCAAACCCGATTCGGGTTTGGGTTCGGTTTTTCGGACCTTCGGGCTTACGAGTTGATTAGAAACCACGTATTGGCTGGTATTTGCGTTAACCTGTGGCGTGTTAACGCGGTCGCGCCAAAAGCTCGAACCCAAACCCTCTGGAAGGGGTCGGGAGGGTCACGTCAGACGGGTGCGCAGCGGTGCCCGAGTCGGGCTCTGCCCGCTCCAGTGGACGGTGTCGATGCGCTCGAGGTCCTGGTACAGGCCCTCGCGAAGCTCCCTTCCGTACGAGAAGTCGTCGGGAGGGAGCCCGAGGTCCCTCCTGAGCTTCTGGACGAACGACTCCATGTATTCGAGGTCGTCGTAGTGGGCCTTCCGCAGCTCGTAGGGTTTGATGCCGTGCGCGAGCAGCTCGTTTCTCCTCGTGTCGTCCACCTCCGCGACCAGCGGATCGTCGTGCACGCGCCCTTTGTAGTCCACGGCGATTCCCCGGAAGGGCATCCGCCCCGCCCGCTCGAGGCGTGGGGGAGCGAGGAAGAGTATGTCCGGCTTGCGGATCTGCTTCCGTTCGAGCTCACCGCCGATGGCCTCGAGCCCGATCTCCTCGTTCATCGAGACGAATTCGAGCTCGAAGCCCCCGATCTCGCGTCGGCCACGGAACCTCATGCCAACCCTGCTCTCGTACGGCGAGCCGGAGTCCGCGCACACGAGCGGAAGGGCGGCGCGCACCCCTCGCGTCCCGTTGCCCCTACCCATCAGCCTGAGGAAGCCGCGCAGCGACGCGCGCGTCGTGAGGGGCCCGGTGCGCTGGAGCATGCCGTTGCCGTCCGAGCGCACGCTGTAGGTCCCGCAGAGCTCGCACATGAGCTGGGCCAGCTCGAGCGGCTCCCCGACGCGTGCCATCTGGAAGGGGAGGAGCTCGGGTGAGGTCACGTAGACGTCCTCGCCGATGCGCGCGAAGGCGCGTCGAGGATAGGCGACCCCGCTCACGTGTCGATGGACGAGGTCATAGGAGTGACTGTTGCTGTCGGAGGAGACGAGCAGGTGGAGGGGGAGCGAGAGCTTCTGGAGCAGCGGGTCGGCCTCTATCATGGCGAGGAGCTCGTCCTTGCCGGGCAGCCTCTCGGGGACGTATCCCGTGCGCTCGTCCCATGCGGCGAGAAGGTCGGGGAACTCCTCCAACCGCATCGCCTCGAGGGCGCTCGTGTATGTCAGCAGAATCGCCATGAGGACAGCCTAGCGTCTCCGCCGGCTCGCGCCGCGACGTTCGAAAAAAGTCACTCACGAATCTGACGCCAATGTGACGCAAACTGTCACGGCATGGGAAATGGGCAGGTCAACCAACCTGCCCAATCATACAAGGTGCAACCAGGCCCCGCCGCTCGCCGACAAAACGCTAGTAGTGGACCACGACGACGTCGCCGACCTTGGAGAGCTCGTAGATTTCCGCAGCTTTCTTCACGGGCAGGTTCACGCAGCCGTGGCTGCCGCCCCACTTGTAGATGTTGCCGCCGAAGCTGCCGCGCCAGTTGGCGTCGTGCAGGGCGATGACGTTGTCGATGAACGGGATCCAGTAGGCGACGTGGCTCTCGTAGTCGGGCTCGCCGTCCTTGTCCTCGTCGAAGCCGATGAGGGTCTGGTTGCGCGCCTTGTACTTGTTCACGGCGTAGACGCCGGTGGGGGTGTCATGCCCGTCGGACGCGTTGCCGGTCACGCAGTCGGACTCCCAGATGACCTTGCCGCTCTCGTCGTAGAGGCGCACGTGCTGCTCGGAGAGGTCGATGTCGATGTAGCGCTTGCCCCAGTCGCGGCCGCCGGCGTCGGGCACGACCTCGCCGCGCTCCTCGAAGGGGATCTCCACGGCCTGGGGCGTCCCGCCGGAGACGGCCTGGACGAGCGCGTCGGCCGCGTCGCCCTCGCTGACCTTCCAGCCGTAGTTGCCGCCCGAGACCTTGACCTTCTTCCCGTCGGGACGCTCGAAGGTGCGATCGGAGCCCTTGGTGTTGAGGCTCTTCACGTGCGAGGATACCCACGAGGAGACGGCGTCGGAGTCGAGCGAGACGGACAGGTCGTCGGAGACGCTCACCCAGCCCGCGATGTCGTCCTTCGTGACCTCGGCGGCGGTCTCGCCGTCGAGCGTGAGCGTGCTGCCGGCGGCGCCGAGGTAGGCGTTCGCGGCGTCGATGGCGACGTGGACGTCGTCCTTCTCGACGGTGATCACGTCGTTGCCGAGCACGATCTCAGGCTCCTGCGCGGCGAAGCCCTGGGAGAGCGTCTCGATCACGGCGTCGTTGTCCAGGTACTGTGCGGTCGCGCTCGGGTCGAGGACGAAGCTGCCCTGTTCCGCGTCGTAGGTGACGACCTTGCCGCCGAGCTCGCCCGCCGCCTGCGTCGCCTGGTCGACGAAGGGGTTGATCAGCGCGAGGAGCGCCTGCTGGTCGAAGAGCACGCCGCTCTCCACGCTCACGTCGCGCGTGCCGGACGCGAGCTGGACGGGCCATGCCCAGGGCTCGGTCTGGTCGACGGCCTCCCGCGCGTAGGCGTCGCCGTCGTAGGAGAGGTTGATGTCGGCGGCGGAGAGCGTGAGGTCGACGCCCGCGCCGCTGACGTGCGTCTGGTAGCTCGCGAGCGCCGCGGACTTCTCCTCGGCGACCTCGCGCACGCTCCTGAGGGAGACGTCCTGTCCGTCGAGCGTGGTGCCGGGCATGAAGTAGAAGTTGAAGAAGGCGACGCCTCCGAGGTAGGCGAGCAGCGCCACGCCCAGCACGACGAGCGGGATGATCCACGCGAGGCGCTTGCCCCTGCCCCTGCTCTTGCTCTCGTTAACGCTCATGTGGCTTGCCATGTAGCACCTCGTCGCGCGCGTCATCAACATTCTTGAACCAATATATCGTAACCTAGGAGCGGTCCGGGTGGCCGTGGAATCGAAAAAGTTCGAAGGAGTGACATGGCCCGTACGCAGAGACTCGCCTCGATCGACGACAGGCGCCTCGACGTCTTCTCCCGTCTCACGAACCATCAGCTCAGGAACCGGCTCGACGAGAAGAACGCCGTCCTCGTGGCCGAGTCCAGGACGGTCGTCGAGGTGGCGCTCGAGTGCGGCGTCGAGCCGCTCGCCTTCCTCGTGGACGAGCGCGACCTCGCGGCGAGCGAGGACGTGCTCGGGCGCGCGGGCGACGACGTCCCCGCCTACGTCCTGCCGCATGAGGAGGTCGCGCGGCTGACGGGGTTTCGCCTCACACGCGGGCTGCTCTGCGCGAT
>CAUGFC010000159.1 GCA_959598545.1 uncultured Olsenella sp.
GCCGAAGTCGCCAAGGTCTTTACCGGCGAGGATGCGCGCAAGGTGCTCATCATCGGCCCCTGCTCTGCCGACCGCGAGGATTCGGTTCTCGAGTATATGAACCGACTGGCCAAGACCGCCGAGGAGGTCAGGGACAAGCTCATCATTATTCCGCGCGTCTACACCAATAAGCCGCGTACCAAGGGCACCGGTTACAAGGGTCTTCTGCACAACCCCAACCCCGAGGCTCCCGACGACCTGCTCGAGGGCGTCAAGGCCATCCGCCGCATGCACCTGCGCGTGGTCGAGGAGACGGGGCTCTTCACGGCCGACGAGATGCTCTATCCATCCAACTACCAGTACCTCATCGACGTGCTGGCCTACATCGCCGTCGGCGCCCGCTCCGTGGAGAACCAGGAGCACCGCCTCGTGGCCTCCGGCGTCCCCATGCCGGTCGGCATGAAGAACCCCACGGGTGGCTCCACCGACGTCATGCTCAACTCCATCTACGCCGCCCAGCAGCCCCAGACCTTCATCTTCCGCAACTGGGAGGTCTCCACGACCGGCAACTCGCTCGCGCACGCGGTGCTGCGCGGCTACGTGGGCCTGGACGGCATCAACTACCCCAACTACCACTACGAGTACCTCGAGCGCCTGGCCGAGAAGTACACGGCGGCGAGCTTCGAGAACCCCGCCGCCATCATCGACTGCAACCACGACAACTCCGGCAAGCGCCCGTTCCAGCAGATCCGCATCTGCCACGAGGTCCTCGACTCCATGAGCCGCTCCGACACCATCCGCGGCCTCGTGCGGGGCTTCATGGTGGAGTCCTACCTCGTCGACGGCAACCAGCCCGTGACCGGCGGCACCTACGGCCAGTCCATCACCGACGCCTGCCTCGGCTGGGACAAGACCGAGCGCCTGGTGAAGGAGATCGCCGAGCGCGCGTAGTCCGACCCCGCCGAGCCCTGCCAAGGATCCGGAGCGGCGCGTCCTTCTCGGCATGCGCCGCTCGGGATTTGTGGCAGGGCGGCATGCAGCAACGCACATCACCGGTAACGTGCGGTGGTGCATTCTCGGGTGGTCCCCACAGAACGCACAAGCGAAAAAAACGGTCCATCCGACCTTAATTTGGACAAAGAATGACGGCCCTGCGTCCTTCTCGGCATGCAGGGTCGTACATTACCGGCAATCTTCGACGCTGCGGGCTCGGTCCGGAAGGCAGCCCCCGCGCTACCTCGAGCGCTCGGCGCGGCGTGCGGCGCGGGCGGCAAGGGCCACCTCGCGCAGCTCCTTGGCGCGCGCGGGCTCCATGGCGCTCACGCCCTCGAGCGGGTAGGGGATGCCGAGCCGCTCGTACTTGACCGTGCCCATGGTGTGGTAGGGGAGCAGGTCCAGCCCCACGACGTTGTCCCAGTCGCCGATGATGCGCCCCACGCCCGCGACCTCCTCCTCGGAGTCCGTCAGGCCGGGGACGACCACGTGGCGGACCAGCGTGGGAACGCGCCGCCGCGCGAGCTCGTCGCCCAGCTCCAGCGCGTGGCTCGCCGGCAGGCCGCAGAGGCTCTCGTGGCCCGCGGCATCCGACGTCTTGATGTCGAGAAGGACGAGGTCCGTCTCGTCAAGGAGGTCCGAGAAGCGCGCGGCGCGGGCGGCGGAGAACGTGGCGCCGCTCGTGTCCAGGCAGGTGTGGATGCGCCCGTCGGGCGCGGCGTGGGCGGCGCGGAAGAGGGCCGCCACGAAGTCGGGCTGCGCCATGGGCTCGCCGCCGGTCACGGTGATGCCGCCGCGCCGGTAGAAGGGACGGTTGCGCTCGAACATCTCGAGCAGCTCGGAGACGCTCCTCTCCTCGCCCTTGCCGAACTCCCAGGTGTCGGGGTTGTGGCAGTAGGCGCAGCGCATGGGGCAGCCCTGGCAGAACACCACGAACCGCGTCCCGGGGCCGTCGACCGTCCCGAACGTCTCTATGGAGTGGACCCGCCCGACAACGTCACCGTCGCAGGCGCAACTCTCGGTACCCACCGTCACAGTCCCACCTTCCATACGGACCCGATGCTCACACCATGATAGACAGGGCGGGCCGGGATGTTGCGCAGCAGAGCTCCTGAGCGCCGAAAGGCGCGAAGCACTCTGCGGAGCAACCTCCCGGCCCGCCCCCAGCGAGTCAGGTTGCCGCTACATCGACTCGTGGAAGGTGCGGCTGATGACGTCGTCCTGCTGCTCCTTGGTGAGGGAGTTGAACTTCACGGCGTAGCCGGAGACGCGGATTGTGAGCTGCGGGTACTTCTCGGGGTGGGCCTGGGCGTCGAGCAGCGTCTCCTTGGTGAAGACGTTGACGTTCAGGTGGTGGCCGCCCTCCTCGACGTAGCCGTCGATCATGCTGACGAGGTTGTCGACCTGCTCGGGCGCGACGCTTGCGGTGGTCATGTCCTTATCCTTTCGTCTGGGTGAACGCCTCGGAGGGGCCGTCCCCTCCGAGGCGGTGCGGGCTAGCAGCAGCCGCAGTCGGGCGCGGCGTTTTCGATCTTGATGTCCAGGTCGACGTCACCGAGGTCGATGTCGCCGAAGAAGACCTGGCTGTCCTTGCCGAGGGCGTTGGGGACGATCGAGAACGTGTTGGAGATGCCGTCCTGCGCGTCCTTGAACGGGAGCTTGGCAACGGAGGCCAGCGAAGCCACGGCACCGTGCGTGTCACGACGGTGCATGGGGTTGGCGCCCGGGGCGAAGGGCTCGCCGCCGCGACGGCCGTCGGGCGTGTTGCCGGTCTTCTTGCCGTAGACCACGTTCGAGGTGATCGTGAGGATCGAGGTGGTGGGAACGGACTTGCGGTAGGTGTCGGTCTCGCGGACGTACTTCATGAAGACCTCGACCACGTCGTGGGCGATCTGGTCCACGCGGTCGTCGTCGTTGCCGTACTTGGGGAAGTCTCCCTCGACCTCGTAGTCCGTGACCAGGCCGGTCTCGTCGCGGATGACCTTGACCTTGGCGTACTTGATCGCGGAGAGCGAGTCGGCCACGACGGAGAGGCCGGCGATGCCCGTGGCGAACCAGCGGTGCACGTGCTCGTCGTGCAGGGCCATCTGCAGGCGCTCGTAGCAGTACTTGTCGTGCATGTAGTGGATGATGTTCAGGGCGTTCACATACACGCCGGCGAGCCACGCCATCATGTCGCGGTACTTGGAGATGACGTCGTCGTAGTCGAGGTAGTCGCCCTCGACCGGACGGAACTTCGGGCCGACCTGCTCGCCGGTGACCTCGTCGCGGCCGCCGTTGATGGCGTAGAGGAGGCACTTGGCCAGGTTGGCGCGGGCGCCGAAGAACTGCATCTCCTTGCCGATGC
>CAUGFC010000160.1 GCA_959598545.1 uncultured Olsenella sp.
CGGGCACGTGCTGCCCGAGGGCAGCGAGCTGTGCCCTCCCGAGTTCCCCCTCGCCGACGAGGACGCCCTCGGGGCCGACGACACCTTCCTACGCTCCCTCCGCGGGCTGCTCTCCGACGTCTTCGAGCAGCCCCAGGAGCGGCGCTTCGCCGGTGCGCTCGTCTTCGCGCAGCGCACCACGAGCGTGGGCCTGATGCACCGCGCGAGCGCCGCTCCTGACGACGAGGCCGCCCTGGTCTCCCGCGACCTCATCGCCGCCCTCCACGAGCTCCACGTCATCGACGAGGCCGCGCTCCAGCACCTCATCGACGGCCTCACCACGCACCTGCGCGCCGCCATCTACCGCTGCCGCAACAATATCCAGGTGGAGAGCGAGCTGCCGCGGCAGATCATGGTCTCCATCTCGCTGCTCTACGACTTCACGCGCAAGCAGATGCGCCTCGCCGAGCAGCGATACGGGATCAGCCTCAACGAGGCGGAGATCGCCTACATCGCCATGTACCTCGACGCGATCTACGAGTCGAGCGCCCGGGACTCGATGGTCCTCAAGGTCCTCTTCGTGTGCCCGTTCGGCCTCGCCTCGAGCTCGGTGCTCATGGCGCGCCTCTCCTATGCGCTCGCCGAGTGCGACGTCGTGGGCCCCATGACGGAGGCCGAGGCGCGGGACTACGTGGCGGGCAACGGCGTCGACCTCATCGTCTCCACCACCGACTGTCGCTTGGACGACGTCCCGGTGGTGACGGTCGACCCGCTGCTGCGCCAGTCCGAGATCGAGCGCGTCAAGAGCCAGATCATGCAGCTCTCGTACTCGAAGATGTGTTCCTACTTCCTCCGCTCCTACGCGACCGCCTCGCAGGACGAGAGCACCGTCCACGCCGTGTGCGACTTTGTGAGGCCCGAGGACGTCCAGGTGGGCGTCAGCTGCGACGACTGGCGCGAGGCCATCCGCCTCGCCGCCCGCCCGCTCCTCGCGCGCGACCTCATCGAGGAGCGCTACGTGGACCGCATGATCTCCGCCGTCGAGGATTACGGGCCCTACATGGTGCTCACGCCCCGCACTGCCTACGTGCACGCGGGGATGGCGGACGGCGCGCGGGAGAACTGCGCGTCCGTCCTGGTCCTCGACCACGACATCCCCTTCGGCCCGAGCGGCGAGAAGCGCGTGCGCTGCGTCATCGTCCTGGGCATCCACGACACCGAGAAGAGCCTGCTTTTGGGCCTTGCGCCGATCTTCGAGCGCGAGCAGACGATCAAAACGATGGGGCGCCCCGGACTCACCGCGGCCGAGGTGCTCGAGCAGCACGACTGAGGTTCACACGACCGAGAGGAAGGAAGGTAGATGAGCGACTCAATCGCACGCGACTGCGTCAGGACCGGCGTCCGTGCCGGCACGTGGCAGGACGCCATACGACTCGCCGCAGCGCCGCTCGTCGAGCGCGGCAGCATCGAGGAGTCATACGTCGACCGCATGATCTCGAGCGTCGACGAGCTCGGGCCCTACATCGTCCTCATGCCCGGCTTCGCGCTCGCGCACGCAGCCCCCGGCGAGGACGTCCACGTGAGCGACCTCTCCGTCGCGCTCTTCGACGACGAGATCTTCTTCGGCTCCGACAACGACCCGGTGCGGGTGGTCATGTGCCTCGCCTGCGTGGACCGCGAGTCGCACATCGCCCGTCTCCAGGCGGTCGCCGAGAAGCTCCTGGACGACACGTTCGTGGGACGCATGGTCGCCTGCACGAGCGAGCAGCAGCTCTACGAGCTCGTCGACGCGTAACCAATCGGTAAGGACGCTGGCCCTCCGGGGCAGCGAGGAGGCCCGAAGGGCCACGAGAGAAAGGAGCCACCCATGGCAGTGCCAACGATCCAGACGGTCTGCGGCGTGGGCTGCGGCTCGTCGCTCATGCTGCGCATGAACGTCGAGAAGATCGCCAAGGCCAACGGCTACGAGATCAGAGCCTTCTGCGGGGACGTGGGGACGTGCTGCGCCAACGAGTGCGACGTCATCTTCATCTCCAAGGAGCTCGGCGAGCGCATCGAGGGCCGCGCGAAGGTGCCCATCGTGGAGTTCGACAACTTCATGAACAAGGCGGAGGTCGAGGAGAAGACCCTCGCGTACCTCGAGTCGTTCGCCGCGGAGCACGGCGACGCCTAGGCGGAGGCGGGGCCTAGCTCCCACACACAGAGAAAGGAAGCACCATGGACGCCGTCCTTAACTTTGTAATCAACGAAATCTTTGGCCAGGGCGCCATCTTCCTGGCGCTCATCGCCCTCATCGGCCTCATCCTCCAGAAGAAGCCCGTCTCGGAGATCGTGCGCGGCACCATCATGACGGCCATCGGCTTCTTCGTGCTCAACACCGGTACCGGCCTCATCACCGGCAGCTCCATCGACGGCATCATCAGCGCCTTCAACACCGTCATGCCGCAGGCCGTGGAGACCACCTCCGTCGACATCGGCGGCGAGTACGGCACCGAGATCGGCATCGTCATGATCCTCGCCTTCCTGGTGAACATCCTCTTCGCCCGCTTCACCAAGTGGAAGACGATCTTCCTGACCGGCCACATGTTCTACTGGTTCCCGTACGTCTTCATCGCCGCCGGCGTGGGCGCGGGCCTCTCCGGCGCGCCGCTGATCGCCCTCGCCGCCGTCTTCACCTCGCTCTACTTCATCATCTCCCCGAACCTCATCCGTCCGTTCGTGACCAAGGCCACCGGTGACGACTCCTTCACGCTCGGTCACCCCACCACCGGCCTGTCCGTCATCTCCGGTCTCGTCGCCCGCGCGGTGGGCGACCCCAGCCACTCCACCGAGGACATCAAGGTCCCCAAGTCCCTCGGCTTCCTGCGCGAGGTCTCCATCACCGGCTCCATCCTCGTCGCCCTGAGCTACGTCGCCATGTTCTTCGTTCTGCAGGCGAACGGATATGACCCGGCTGAGGTCTGGGGCTACGCCGGCGGTACCACGGGCATCTTCACCTACGTCTTCACGCACGCCGTCTACTTCGGCGTCGGCATGACCGTCATGATGCAGGGCGTCCGCATGCTCATCGCCGAGATCGTCCCGGCCTTCCAGGGCATCGCCGAGAAGATCGTCCCGGGTGCCATCCCCGCGCTCGACTGCCCGGTCATCTTCCCCTACGGCCCGAACGCCCTCATCATCGGCTTCATCGTGGCCCTCATCACCTCCATCATCACCATCCTCGTGACCACGGCCATGGGCGTCTTCCCGACCGTCGTCATCCCGCTCGTCACCACCTGCTTCTTCGAGATCGGCGCGGC
>CAUGFC010000161.1 GCA_959598545.1 uncultured Olsenella sp.
CGGGGTGTGGGGCCGGCGCTCAGACCGCTTCGCGCGCACAGGGCGCGCGCTGCAGAACTCGCGGCGAACCCTCGCGCCGGGCGCCCCGCCTGCGCCGTCGGTGCCAGAGGAGCCAGGAGGGCAGGGGTTTCTCGCTAGTGCCAGAGGCCCTTGCGCTTGAAGATCCAGGCGGCGACGAGGCAGCCGACCACGGCGAGCAGGAGCGGGAACGCCCAGTTGTCGAGCAGGGGAACGCCCTCGAAGGGCAGGCCCACGTTCATGCCGTAGAAGCCGAAGACGATGTTGGGGATCGCCATGACGATCGTGATGACGGAGAGGACCTTCATCACGATGTTGAGGTTGTTTGAGATGATGCTCGCGAAGGCATCCATCGTGCCGGAGAGCGTGCCGGAGTAGATATTGGCCATCTCGATGGCCTGGTGCACCTCGACGAGCACGTCCTCGAGCAGGTCCTGGTCGTCCTCGTAGAGCGGGATGATGCGGCCCTGCGCGATCTTGTTGAGCGTCACCTCGTCCGACTTGAGCGAGGTGGAGAAGTACACGAGCGACTTCTCGAGGTTGAGCATCTGGATGAGCTCCTCGTTGCGCACCGAGGCGTGCAGGCGCGCCTCGGTGTTGGAGGACAGACGATCAATGCGTCGCAGGTAGACGAGGTAAAGCTGCGAGATGTGCAGGAGCATCTGCAGCAGGAAGCGCGTGCGCAGGCGCGTGTCGACGTTGCGGACGCGACCGCAGGCCAGGTCGTCGACGACCTCGTTCTGGAGGATGCTGATGGTCACGAAGAGCCCGCGCTCGGGAAGGAAGACCATCGAGAGGGGCATGGTGTCGTACTGCAGCGGGCTCTGGGGGCGCACGCCCGCACCGTCCTCCCCCACGACGGGGTAGTCAACGATCACGAAGATCTGGCGCGCGTCCTCGTCGTAGTCGACGCGCGAGGTCTCCTCGTCGTCGAGCGCCGAGCTCACGAACTCCGGGAGCACGCCGAGCTCGCCCTCGAGCCAGGCGCGCTCCTCGTCCGTGGGCGCGACGACGTTGACCCAGCACCCGGGACAGGGCTGGGCGACCTTCTCCATGGTTCCGTTCTCGCCGGTCAGCAGGCACTGGATCATGTTCTCACCGTCCTTCTCGTCTCAGACAGACCGTTCATCACGATAGAGCACGCGCGGCGCGGGCGGACGAGGGATCGGCGGTCTTGCCAAAACCCTTACACCTGGGGGGCGCCCGAGCGCGCCGCGGCCTTCGCGGCCTTGCGCGCGTCGCGGGCCTCGTGGCGCTCGATGGCCGCCTCCGCGGCCGAGAAGCGGCACCCGCAGTAGTTCTGGCGATACATTCCCAGCTCTCGGGACTCGCGCGTGGCCTCGGGGTAGAACGGGCGGAAGTCGCGCCAGACGGGCGTGAGGCCATAGCGGGGCGCGAGCGCGGCGAGAATCTCGCCGCAGGCGTCGAAGAGCTGGTACGGCGAGACCACGAGCGTCGTGGACACAAACTCGAAGCCCTGCTCGCGCCCCACGCGGCACGCCTCGGCAAGGCGCAGCGCATAGCAGGCCCGGCAGCGCCGCTCGCGGTCGAAGCCCGCCGGGGATGCGGTGCGCTCCCATGCGTCCCGGTCGTCTCCGGCGACGATCACGTCAACGTGCGCCACCTCGTCGGCCCACGCGCGCAGCGTGTCCAGGCGGCGGCGCCACTCGGAGACGGGTTGGATGTTGGGGTTGGTCCAGCAGATCGTGGGCTCGAACCCCTCGGCGCGCAGCAGCCTCACCGGCTCGAGCGAGCACGGGCCGCAGCAGGCGTGGAGCAGAAGCGGCGTCATGAGGCCTCCGTCGCAAAGTCCGCGAGGATCGCCGCGGCGGAGCGCGTCATCTCGCGCGAGAAGTCCGAGTTCCACTTGCGCTCGCAGAACGCGCGCGCCCAGTCGGCGAGGTCGCGGCTGGCCGGGGCCTTAGGGCGCAGGTCCTCGAGCAGGCGGTCGGCGGCGCGCGCCTCGTAGCGGTTCTCGAAGACGACGTCCTCGAGCGGCAGGCGCTCCGGCTTCACGCGTCTGAGCTGGCCCTCCGTGGGATGGCCGATCACGAGCATCACTGCAGGCACCACGTGGCGCGGACACCCCAGGATGCGCGCCTGCTCCTCGCGGCGCTCGAGGATGTCGCCGATGTAGCACGAGCCGAGCCCCAGGCTGTGCGCAGCGACCACGGCGTTCTGCGCCGCGATGGCGGTGTCCTCGAGCGCAAGGAGAAAGTCGCCCACTCCCGGCTCGCGCGGCTCGGCGCCGGCGGCGACGAAGGCCTGGTGCCAGCGGCGCACGTCGGCGCAGAACACGAGCACGAGCGGCGCCGTCGCAATGAACGGCTGGTTGTCGCAGATGACGGCGAGCTCGTCCTTCTCGGCCTGGTCGCGCACCACGACGATGGAGTAGAGCTGCTGGTTTCCCGCCGTGGGCGCCTGGCACGCAGCCTCGAGGATTGCGCGCTCGTCCGCGGCGCTCACGGGCTCGTCGGTGTAGGCGCGCGCGGAGCGGCGCTCGTGGAGCTGGGCGATGGTCTCGTTCATGCGTCCTCCTCGCGGTCGGAGAGCAGGGTGATGCCGGTCTCGGTGTCGCGGGCGTGGGTGCAGGCGCCCTCGCGAAGGATGGCCGAGGCCATGAGGATATCACCGGTGCACCCGGAGAGGTGTACGCCGGCGAGAAGGACCGCGAGCACGGGGAGGCCCGCGCCGAGCGCCAGGGCAGCCAGCGCGGCCGTCACCAGCACCGAGGGTGCCAGCAGCACGGCCACCATGCAGTCGCGACGCAGCACGGCCCCGTCCGTCTTGGTGTAGAGGAAGGCGTCCTTGAAGCCGAAGGACACGCGGCAGCCGGGGCGCAGCAGCTTGAAGGCCGCGGCATGCACGAGCTCGTGGACGGGCAGCGCGACAAGGCTCCCCAGCGCCAGACCGACCCACCACCACACGTCGAGCCTCTCGCCGCCCAGGGCGAGGGCGAGAAGCACGGCGAGAAGGGCCGTGGCCACGAGAAGCGCGAGCGACAGTCGCGCGATCCCCCGCTGCAGGGCCTCGTCCCCCAGGACGTCTATGTCGGCGATCGTGCGCATGCGCCCATCTTAGCGCGCCGGCCCCGCGCGCAGTCGAGAAGTGCGAGAATGGGAGGGCTGCACCCAATCACGAAGGAGCACCCATGCCCGAGACCTCCTCTCGCCCGAGCTTCCCCCGTCGCG
>CAUGFC010000162.1 GCA_959598545.1 uncultured Olsenella sp.
TGGGAGGTCCATCATGAGAAGGCGCATCGTCATCGCCCTTGCCGTCGTTTTGTTCGTCGCAGGCGCCGTCACCGCAACCGTGACGCTGCTGCCCCGACTCACCGGCGCGCCCGCCGAGACCGAGCCCGCACCCGTCGCGGAGCAGCGGGGCGAGACGGAGGAGCGCCCCGTCATCGAGGACGAGCCGGTCGTCCCCGTGACCATGGCCGAGGCGCCCGTCTACACCTCCACCACCGAGGACGGCATGACGCTCACCGTGCCTGACGCCTTTCTCGATCGCCCCGAGCTCGCCGCCGTCCGCGAGCAGATCGACGCCCTCGAGGACAGGGGCAGCACCGTCTGCGTTGCCCTCCTCGACCTCGAGACGCGCCGGGGGCTCTGGTACAACGCCGACGAGCTCATGTATCCTGCGAGCAGCATCAAGGCCGCATACTGCACGTGGATCTACGAGGCCAACGGAGGGGCGGGCAGTCTCTCCGGAACGGTCGCGAACTGCCTGGTCAACTCAGACAACGACGCCTATCACACGCTGCTGGACGCCTACGGCCTCTCCGCCTATGCCTCGTGGCTCGGCGCGCACGGCGCCCCCCGGGCCGCCGAGGAGGGCGGGCTCTACTTCTACCCCGACACCACGGCCAACGAGCTCGCCTCCCTCTGGGAGGAGATCCACCGCTACGGCACCTCCGGAGAGGCGGGCGCGAGTGAGCTGGCCGGCTACCTCGCCCAGACGAACCACTCGCCGATCGCCGCGGGGCTGCGCGACGTCTGCGAGGTCTGGAGCAAGCCGGGCTGGTACCCCGCCGACGGCAGCGGGCTCGAGGCGACCAATGACGCAGGCGTCGTGTTCTCCGACACCGGGGCCTACGTCATGGTGATCATGACCGACATCAGCTCCGACCTGGATGCGCTCGCGCCGCTCGTAACGGCGCTCGACGCCGCGCACGACACGATGTGCGGGGACGAGGTCGCCTACTACGAGGCGCCCTAGCGCGCGCTGAGCCGCAGGACGCTCTGGCGCTCGACGAACGTCGTCGAGAGGTGCACGACGCTCGTGTAGTCGCGCGGCTCCCGCATGCGGTCCACCAGCGTGCGAACGGCGAGCTCGCCCATCTCTCGGTTAGGGACGCGCATGGTCGAGAGCGGCGGGTTGGAGATGCTGGCGAAGGAGAGGTCGTCAAAC
Organism: uncultured Olsenella sp.; assembly: GCA_959598545.1. GTDB lineage: Bacteria > Actinomycetota > Coriobacteriia > Coriobacteriales > Atopobiaceae > Thermophilibacter. The sequence goes on from CAUGFC010000162.1 coordinate 1,181, forward strand.
CCGAGCATCGAGACGTCCTCGGGGATCCGGATGCCGCGCTCCGTCATCGCGCGCATGCAGCCGAGCGCCATGATGTCGTTCTCCACGAAGAAGGCCGTGGGCAGCACGGGGTTGGTCGCCAGCCAGGCGCACATGGACTCGTAGGCGGTGTTGACCGTCGTCCCGACCTCGACGCGAAAGTCGGCGCTGATGGGGAGGTTGGCCTCGCGCATGGCGCGCCGGTAGCCGCGCTCGCGCAGGGGGAAGTTCTTGATGCGGCACGACCCGGCGATGTAGCCGATCTCTCGGTGACCCATGCCGATGAGGTAGCTCACCCCCCTGAACGCGGAGTTCTCGTTCGAGGTGACGATGCACTCGAGGAAGAGGTGGTCGCTCCAGCCGTCCACGACCACGAGGGGGATCTCGGAGCCGCGGAAGAGGTCGTAGTCCCCCTCGTCCATCTCGGTGCCGAGCAGGACCGCGGCGTTGGAGGCGTCGTGGATGATGTCGTGGGCCTGACGCATCGCGGCGGCGCGGTCGGAGAGCTCGAGCGTCGTGAAGATCGTGCTCATGTCCTGGGCGCTCGCAGCCCTCTCGACGCCCTCGATGACGCCGGTGTGGAACGTTCCCTCGTCAAGGATCTGCCCCGTCTTGCGCGCCAGGATGAAGTTGACGTGCGTCACGCGACTGGGTCGGTCGTAGCCGAGCTCGTGCGCCGCGCGCATGATGAGGGCGGCCGTATCCTTGTTCACGCCGCGTTTATGGTTGAGGGCGTTTGACACCGTGGCGGGAGAGAACCCCGTTTTCCTGCTTATCTCTCGAACCCCGACGTTTCTCATCGTACGCGCCGCCCTTCTAGTCTTGAAAACAGTTCCCCATTTAACACTACAAAACGTTTTGCATCGACGACAGGGGCGTGTTTTCGCCGGCCGGTACCGAAATGGGGGTGAGGCCCTGAAATCGCGCCCCGTCGCGCCATGCTCTGGGACGACCTTCGGCGCATGAGACCGGGCCGACCGGTCCTTCTCGCCCGGCGACTTCTGCGCAAGGCGCAGTGGGCTGGGGAGAAGGGCCGGCCGGCCCAGACGAGTGGATGCGGCGAGCGCTACTTACTCGTTGTCGCCCCCGGTCATCTGCGTGGCGGAGATGTCCTCGCCCGCGTCGGAGGCGTCACGCCACTTCCAGTCGGTGAACGCCGGGTGGTCGTAGCCGTTGTCGACGGCGAACTGGAACGCGTCGAGGCGGAACTGCTCCCACTCCGCGATCTGGTCGGCCCACTTGTCGGCGTCGACCATGCGCAGCGCGTCGGCCGCGAGCGCCCAGCGGTCCATGTCGTTCACGCGGACCATGTCGTACGGGGTGGTCGTGGAGCCCTGCTCCTCGTAGCCGTGAACGTTGAAGTTGTCGTGGTTCGGGCGGTCCCAGATAAGGCGGCGGATCGTGCCGGGATAGGCGTGGAACGCAAAGAGGACGGGCTTGTCGGCCGTGAAGAGCTCGACGAACTTCTCGTCGGACATCGCGCGATCGTTCTCGGAGACGTTCTGGATGCTGAGCAGGTCGACGACGTTGACCAGGCGCACCTTGACGCCGAGCTTGTCGAGCAGGTCGAGCGCAGCCATGGCCTCGCCGGTGGGAACGTCGCCGCAGCAGGCGAGCACGACGTCGGGCTCCTCGCCGTCGGCGGTGTTGGAGGCCCACTTCCACTCGGCGGCGCCGGCCTCGAGCTCGGCGCGCGCCTCGTCGAGCGTCAGCCACGTCGGCGCGGGCTGCTTGCCGGCGAAGATGGCGTTCACGCAGTTGGTGGACTTGTAGGCGCGCTCGGCGACGGCCAGCAGCAGGTTGGCGTCTGCCGGGTAGTAGATGTTCACGACGT
>CAUGFC010000163.1 GCA_959598545.1 uncultured Olsenella sp.
GGGTGTAGCCGCCGATGCCGGTGGTCTTGTGGTAGGCCTGGCAGAAGCCGCCGTCTATCACCACGAGCCGACCCCCGGCGCGCACGGGCCGCTCGCCCGCGGAGGCGTGGACGGGCGTGTGCCCGTTGATGACGTGGCCGCGCACGGGGTCGGCGCCAAACTCCTCGAGGATGCGACGGCAGACGTCGGCGTCGTCCGTGAGCGCGTAGTAGGGGTCGCGCGGCTCGACCCAGGTGGAGCGGTCCGTGAGGTAGGTGCGCTCGAAGGTCCTCATGAGCCGCCCCGACAGCGGCGAGTAGCGTCCGCACCACAGGTACCACATCCAGTCGAGGGAGACGTCGTCGCTCTCCTGCCAGGCGCGGCGCGCCAGCCGGTCGGCGTAGTCGTAGTAGGCCTTGCCCGCGAGCAGCTGACCCTGGTGGTTGACGGGGTGGAAGGTTCCGTCCTCGTTCATGGGGACGCAGGCGTGGAAGAGGACGTCGTCGTTGTGGACGAGGTAGGCGCTGCCGTGCTCGTAGAGGAAGTTCACGTGCGCGTTGAGCTTGTAGGAGCCGCGGACGGCCGCGAGGAGGTTGTCCATCACGAGCGTCTCCTCGTCGGAGAGCGCGTAGGGGTCCGACCAGTCGACGGTGGGGAAGTCGCGGGTGACGAGCTCGTGGTCCTTCTCGCCCACGCGGACCGTGCCGCGCGCGGGGTCGACGCGCCCGAGAAGCAGGCGGTCCTCCATGTGCCAGTTGGGGTGGCGCATGACGGTCTGCCCCTCGAGCTTGAAGAGGATGACCGAGATGGCCTTCTCCAGCGGGCTCATGGCCTCGCCGGCCTGGTAGGTGGCCTCGGCGAAGAGGGCCAGCTCGCGCAGGGAGACGCCGTAGGCGCTCTCGAGGATCTGCAGCGAGTCGTAGCGGATGTTGTTGCGGATCACGGCCGCCAGGCACGCCGCCGAGCCGGCCGCCGCGCCCATCCACACGATGTCGTGGTTGCCCCACTGCAGGTCGACGGAGTGGTACTCCGTGAGGCGGTCGAGGATCTTGTCGGCGTGGTCGCCGCGGTCGAAGACGTCGCCGACGACGTGCAGGTGGTCCACCGCGAGGCGCTTGATGAGCGAGGCGAGGCTCACGATGAAGTCGTCGGCCGAGCCGGTGTCCACGATGGTGTCGATGATCTGGCGGTGGTAGCTCTGGCGCTCGTCGCCCTCGCCGGGGGAGGCGTGGAGCAGCTCGTCGATGATGTAGGCGTACTCCGGCGGCATGGCCTTGCGCACCTTGGAGCGCGTGTAGCTGTCGGAGAGGTAGCGCGCCAGGCGCACGAGGCGCATGAGCGTGATCGCGTACCACTCGGGGCCCGCGACGCCGGCAGAGCGCAGGCGGCGAAGCTTGCGGTGGGGGTAGTAGATCAGCGTGCAGAGGTCTGCCTGCTCGTCGCGGGTGAGCTCGAGGGAGAAGGTCGTGGCCACGCGCTCGCGGATGACGCCGGAGCAGTTGTTGAGGATGTGCTTGAAGGCGTCGTACTCGCCGTGTACGTCGGAGACGAAGTGCTCGGTGCCCTTGGGCAGGTTGAGGATGGCCTCGAGGTTGATCACCTCGGCGAGGGCCGAGCGGACCGTGGGGAACTTCTCGGACAGCAGCTCGAGGTACTTGCGGTCAGGCATGCGCTTCCCTTCTCGGCGGCGGACCACTCCATCGTGGCGCGGTGGTATCGGGTTTAGCAACCAGTTTTCGGCGAGCACGGCGTCCTTCTCGGCACGTCCACAAATTCCGGCGCAAACGTGCTACCATGCTGCAACAGGCGTTGACGGGGAGAGTACCCGGGGGCGCGCGGCCAAGAGAGAGCGGGGACGGTGGGAGCCCGCGGTCGCGTCCCGGCGAAGATCACCCCCGAGCCGCGGCCCCAAAGCCTGGCGAGAAGAACGGTCTTCTCGCCGCGCGAGTAGGCGTCGCCGGAGTGGCCGCCGACACAGGCCAGCCGAGTACGGCGGATATCCGCTCGCTGGGTGGTTCACAAGCGAAGTCGCGTGCGCGCTTCGTCCCAGCAGGAGGGACGGGCGCGTTTTTTCGTGTCCGAGAAGGGCGGCGGGGGAGGCCCCGCCACGAAGGAGGAGAGCGTGGCGAACGAGTACAAGAAGACGACCAACCTGCCGAGCACGGGCTTTCCCATGCGCGCCAGCCTGGCCCAGAACGAGCCCAAGCGCCTGGCCATGTGGGAGGAGAACCACGTCTACGAGCAGATGATCGCCAAGAACGAGGGGCACGAGAAGTTCGTCCTGCACGACGGCCCCCCGTATGCCAACGGCCCGATCCACCTCGGCCACGCGCAGAACAAGATCTCCAAGGACGTCATCAACCGCTACTGGTCCATGCGCGGCTACCAGACGCCGTACGTCCCCGGCTGGGACTGCCACGGCCAGCCCATCGAGCACAAGGTCGAGACCATGCTCGGGACCGAGAAGTTCAACCAGCTCCCCACCGAGAAGATCCGCGAGCTCTGCCGCAAGATGGCCGTCGAGCAGGTGGACACCCAGCGCCAGGGCTTCAAGCGCCTGGGCGTGCTGGGCGAGTGGGACAACCCCTACCTCACCTACGTGAACGACTACGACGCCACCGACGTCGAGATCTTCAAGGCCATCTTTGACGCCGGCGCCATCACGCAGGGCTCCAAGCCCGTGCACTGGTGCTCGCACTGCCACACGGCCCTCGCCGAGGCGGAGATCGAGTACGGCGACGAGGTCAGCCCCGCCATCTTCGTGCGCTTCGAGATGACTACGGTGCCGGAGGGCCTGGAGGCCTGGGCCGGCAAGCTCTTCGTCGACATCTGGACCACCACGCCGTGGACCCTTCCCGCCGATGACGCCGTCATCTGCCACCCCGAGGCCACCTACGTGGCGCTCGTCGCGGGCGGCCGCGCCGAGATCGTGGCTGAGGCGCTCGCCGAGCGCTGCGCCGCCAAGTTCGGCTACGGCGAGCTCGAGCTCGTGCGCGGCGAGGACGGCGAGCCCTGGCGCGCCACCGGCGAG
>CAUGFC010000164.1 GCA_959598545.1 uncultured Olsenella sp.
AGACGACGGGTCAGGTAGCCGGAGTCGGAGGTGTGGGAGGCGGTGTCGACGAGGCCCTTGCGCGCGCCGTAGGTGGAGATGAAGTACTCCAGCGGCTCGAGGCCCTCGCGGAAGTTGGCCTTGATCGGCAGGTCGATCGTGTCACCGGACATGTCGGCCATGAGGCCACGCATGCCGGCGAGCTGACGGAGCTGCGTCTTGGAGCCACGGGCACCGGAGTCGGCCATCATGTAGATCGGGTTGTCCTCGGCGAAGCCGGCGAGCATCTCGGTGGCGAGAAGGTCGGTGCACTCGGTCCACGCGTTGACGACCTCGGTGTGACGCTCCACGTCGGACAGGAAGCCGTCCTCGTAGTACTCGTTGATCTCGTCGACGCGCTCCTGCGCCTCCTCGAGGATCTGCGGCTTGTCGGCCGGGATCGTGGCGTCCCAGACCGAGACCGTGAGGCCCGCGAGCGTGGCGTAGTGGAAGCCGGTCTCCTTGATGGCGTCGAGGATCGGCTCGACCTCGGCCAGCGGGTAGCGGTCGCAGCAGTCGTTGACCAGGGCGCCGATGTCGCTCTTCACCATCTTGTAGTTGATGAAGGGGTAGTCGGCGGGCAGGCACTGGCGGTTGAAGACGATGCGGCCGATGGTGGTCTCGAAGCGCGCGGTGTGCTCGGTGACGTCGAGGTCCTCGAACGTGCCGCGGGCGGTCATGACGCGGAAGAGCTTGCGGCCGTCCTCCTCGCAGTTGGCGTCGGCGGCGCTCACGCGCACGACGACGGGCTGCTGGAGGTCGAGGTCGTGGTTCATGTCGATGGCGAGAAGGGCGTCATCGAAGTCGGCGAAGACCGGGGTGTCGTCGGTCTTCTCGCCCACCTCGGTCGTGAGGTAGTAGGAGCCGAAGACCATGTCCTGCGACGGCACGGTGAGCACCTTGCCCGACGCGGGAGAGCGCAGGTTGTTGGACGACAGCATGAGGACGCGGGCCTCGGTCTGGGCCTGCGTGGAGAGCGGCACGTGGACCGACATCTGGTCGCCGTCGAAGTCCGCGTTGAAGGGGGCGCACACCAGCGGGTGCAGGTGGATGGCCTTGCCCTCCACGAGGACCGGCTCGAAGGCCTGGATGGACAGGCGGTGCAGCGTGGGGGCGCGGTTGAGAAGGACCAGGCGATCCTGGATCACCTCGTCGAGGACGTCCCACACGGCCGGGAGCTGGCGGTCGATCGCGCGCTTGGCGCCCTTGATGTTCTCGACCTTGCCGAGCTCGACGAGGCGGCGCATCACGAACGGCTTGAAGAGCTCGAGCGCCATCTGGGAGGGCAGGCCGCACTGGTGCAGCTTGAGCTTGGGGTCGACGACGATGACCGAGCGGCCGGAGTAGTCGACGCGCTTGCCGAGCAGGTTCTGACGGAAGCGGCCCTGCTTGCCCTTGAGGGCCTCGGCGAGCGACTTGAGCGGGCGCCCGCCACGGCCGGTGACGGGACGGCCGCGACGGCCGTTGTCGAAGAGCGCGTCCACGGACTCCTGGAGCATGCGCTTCTCGTTGTTGACGATGATCGCCGGGGCGTCGAGGTCGAGCAGGCGCTTGAGGCGGTTGTTGCGGTTGATCACGCGACGGTAGAGGTCGTTGAGGTCGGACGCCGCGAAGCGGCCGCCGTCGAGCTGCACCATCGGGCGCAGGTCGGGCGGGATGACCGGGATGACGTCGAGGATCATGTTGGCCGGGTCGTTGCCGCCCTTGAGGAAGGCGTCGACGATCTCCAGGCGCTTGATGGCCTTCTCGCGCTTCTGCTTCTGGGCGGTGTCGGAGGCGATGACCTGGCGGAGCTCGGTGGCCTCGGCCTCGAGGTCGATGCCGCGGAGCAGGTCGCGCACGGCCTCGGCGCCCATGCCGCCCTTGAAGTAGATGCCGTAGTAGCGCTTGAGCTCCGAGAAGAGGCCCTCGTCGGAGATCAGCTCGCGCTCCTCGAGCTGCATGAACTTCTCGTAGGCCTCGGTGCGGAGGCGCTTCTCGTCCTCGTACTCGGCCTCGAGGTCGGCGACGCCGGCGCGGATCTCCTCCTCGGAGAGCGGCTCGATGTCGCCGAACTCGTCCTCGCCGCCCTCGCCCTGCTCGCGCAGGCGGGCGATCTGGTCGTCGCGCTCGGCGTCGAGCTCCTCGAGGTCGGCGTCCAGCTCCTCCTTGAGGTCGGCCGCGTCGGCCTCGCGGGCCTCGGCGTCGACCTTGGTGACGATGTAGCTGGCGAAGTAGAGGACCTTCTCGAGGTCCTTGCTCTTGATGTCGAGCAGGCGGGCGAGCGGGAAGCTCGACGGGCTCTTGAAGTACCAGATGTGGCTCACGGGAGCCGCGAGCTCGATGTGGCCCATGCGCTCGCGGCGCACCTTGGCCGTGGTCACCTCGACGCCGCAGCGCTCGCAGACGATGCCGCGGAAGCGGATGCCCTTGTACTTGCCGCAGGCGCACTCCCAGTCCTTGGTGGGGCCGAAGATCTTCTCGCAGAACAGGCCGTCCTTCTCGGGCTTGAGCGTGCGGTAGTTGATCGTCTCGGGCTTCTTCACCTCGCCGTGCGACCAGCTGCGGATGCGGTCTGCAGAGGCAAGGGAGATCTTGATGGCGTCAAAGTCGGTGGTGTCGAAATCAGCCACAGTCGCTACTCCTTATCGCTGGTCGCGTCGCCGACGAGGGCGGACTCGGCGTCGTTCATGTTGCGGGCGAGGTCGTCGACGAGCTCGTCGACGGCCGTCATGTCCGCGAAGACGTCCACGGCGTCCTCGGCCTCGGCGGCCTTCTCCTGCTCCGCGCGCTCGGCGCGCTTCTGGTAGGAGATCGGCTCGATGTCCAGGGCCAGGGAGCGGATCTCCTTGACGAGGACCTTGAAGGACTCGGGGATGCCGGCCGCGGGGACGTTCTCGCCCTTGACGATGGACTCGTAGGTCTTGACGCGGCCGTTGGTGTCGTCGGACTTGACGGTGAGGATCTCCTGGAGGACGTTGGCCGCGCCGTAGGC
>CAUGFC010000165.1 GCA_959598545.1 uncultured Olsenella sp.
GAAGGAGGAAAAGCCTGGTGTCTACCGCAAAGACTGCTCTTACCAAACCACAGGGCACGACCGGACGCAAGACCTTTAGCAAGATTGCTCCCGCGATGGAGCTCCCCAACCTGATCGACGTTCAGAAGGAGTCCTTCGAGCGCTTCATGGGCGAGGGTCTTGCCGAGTCCTTCGCCGAGTTCTCCCCGATCGAGAACTCCGCGCACACCATGGAGGTCGTCTTCGGCGACCACCAGTTTGGCGACCCGGCGCACACCATCGCCGAGTGCTGCGCCAAGGATATCTCCTACCAGGCTCCCCTCTTCGTTGACGTGCGCTTCGTCAACAAGGAGACGGGCGAGATGAAGGAGCAGCTCGTGTTCATGGGCGACTTCCCGCTCATGACCGACCGCGGCACCTTCATCATCAACGGCACCGAGCGCGTGGTCGTCTCCCAGCTCGTCCGCTCCCCGGGCGTGTACTTCTCCACCGAGATGGACAACGGCGTGCGCGTGCACAAGGCCCAGTTCATCCCCGCCCGCGGTGCGTGGCTCGAGTTCGAGGTCGACAAGCGCGGCCACCTCGTGGTCTCCATCGACCGCAAGCGTCGCCAGTCCGCGATGGTGTTCCTGCGCGCCCTCGGCATCGCCGAGAGCGACGAGGACTTCTACGCCCTCTTCGGCGACACGGACGTCGTGCGCAACACCCTCGAGCGCGACGCCTCCACCACCCGCGAGGCCGCCCTCCGCGAGATCTACCAGCGCCAGCGCCCCGGCGAGCCTGCCACGGCGGACGCCGGTCGCCTGCTGCTCGAGGGCCTGTACTTCAACGCCCAGCGCTACGACCTGGCGCGCGTCGGCCGCTACAAGGTGAACAAGAAGCTCGAGCTCTCCGCCGACGCCGAGAGCCGCGTGCTCACCAACGAGGACATCGTCGAGGCCATCCGCTACCTCCTCGCCCTCCACGAGGGTGACGAGACCAAGCGCGTCGACGACATCGACCACTTCGGCAACCGCCGCGTCCGCACCGTGGGCGAGCTCGTCCAGAACCAGTTCCGCATCGGCATGAGCCGCATGGAGCGCGTGGTCCGCGAGCGCATGGCCTCCCAGGACGCCGACGACATCACGCCGCAGAGCCTGATCAACATCCGCCCGATCGTGGCGGCCATCAAGGAGTTCTTCGGCTCCTCGCAGCTCTCCCAGTTCATGGACCAGGCCAACCCGCTCTCCGGCCTCACGCACAAGCGCCGTCTCTCCGCGCTCGGCCCGGGCGGCCTCGCCGGCCACAAGTCCGGCTCCAGCCGCCGCACCAACGTGCCCACGGCCGTCCGCGACGTCCACAACTCGCACTACTCCCGCATGTGCCCGATCGAGACCCCCGAGGGTCCCAACATCGGCCTCATCGGCTCGCTCGCCCTCTACGCCCACGTCAACGAGTACGGCTTCATCGAGGCCCCGTACCGTCGCGTGGTCGACGGCAAGGTCACCGACCAGATCGACTGGATGACCGCCGACGAGGAGGAGTCCCACAACATCGCTCCCGCCAACACGCCGTACGACCCCAAGACCGGCGAGTTCGTCGACGTCGACTCCAAGGGCAAGGTCGTGCGCCCGGAGCGTATCATCGCCCGCACCCGCGACTTCGACGGCTCCTTCGGCGCCCCCGCCCAGGTGGCCGTCGAGGACGTCGACTACATGGACGTCTCCCCGCGCCAGCTGCTCTCCGTGGCGGCCAACCTCATCCCGTTCCTCGAGCACGACGACGCCAAGCGTACCCTCATGGGCGCCAACATGCAGCGTCAGGCCGTGCCCCTGATCAAGGCGCACGCGCCGTTCGTGGGCACCGGCATGGAGGAGCGCGCCGCGCTCGACTCCGGCGAGCTCATCCGCGCCGCGCACGCCGGCACCGTCACCGAGGTCGACGCCGCCCACGTGGTCGTCTACTCCGACGAGCACGGCTCCGAGCGCTACGACCTCCCCAAGTACGAGCGCTCCAACCAGTCCACCTGCATCAACCACCGCCCGATCGTCTCCGCGGGCGAGAAGGTCGAGGCCGGCCAGCCGCTCGCCGACGGCACCTCGATCGACCGCTGCGAGCTCGCCCTGGGTGCCAACCTCACCGTGGCCTACATGCCGTGGGAGGGCTTCAACTACGAGGACGGCATCATCGTCTCCGAGCGCGTCGTCCAGGAGGACCTCCTCACGTCCGTGAGCATCTCCCGCCACGAGATCGACGCCCGCGACACCAAGCTCGGCTCCGAGGAGATCACCCGCGAGATCCCGAACCTCTCCGAGGACATGCTCGCCAACCTCGACGATGACGGCATCATCCGCATCGGCGCCGAGGTCGGCCCCGGCGACATCCTCGTCGGCAAGGTCACGCCCAAGGGCGAGACGGCCCTCACGGCCGAGGAGCGCCTCCTGCGCGCCATCTTCGGCGCCAAGGCCCACGACGTCCGCGACACCTCCCTCAAGATGCCACACGGCGCCTACGGCCGCGTCGTCGACGTCGTCCGCTTCAGCCGCGAGGCCGGCGACGACCTCCCGCCGGGAGTCAACGAGCTCGTCCGCGTCTTCGTTGCCCAGCGCCGCAAGATCCAGCAGGGCGACAAGATCGCCGGCCGTCACGGCAACAAGGGCGTCGTCTGCAACGTCCTTCCCGTCGAGGACATGCCCTACATGGCCGACGGCACGCCCGTCGACGTCCTTCTCGACCCGCTGGGCGTCCCGTCCCGTATGAACGTGGGCCAGCTCCTCGAGTGCCACCTCGGCTGGGGCGCCTCCCACGGCTGGGACGACGAGTCCGCGAACTCCGAGAAGTACGTCCCCGGTCCCATCCCCGTGGCCACGCCCGTCTTCGACGGCGCCACGGACGAGGAGGTCGCCGAGGTCCTGCGCCGCACCAACATCAACATGATGAACAAGGCCAA
>CAUGFC010000166.1 GCA_959598545.1 uncultured Olsenella sp.
TCCTCTCCACGTTCTTCCCGATCACGGTCTCGCTCGTCTCGGGCTTCCGCTCGGTGGACCCCGACGCCATCGACCTCATGCGCACGATGAACGCGTCGCGCTGGCAGATCTTCTGGTACGCCAAGCTGCCCGCCGCGGCCGACCAGTTCTTCTCCGGCCTGCGCATCTCCGCCACCTACGCCATCGTCGGCGCCGTCATCGCCGAGTGGCTCGGCGGCAACGTGGGCCTGGGCGTCTACATGACGCGCGTGCGCAAGTCCTTCTCCTACGATCGGCTCTTTGCGTCGATCATCGTCATCACGGCCCTGTCGCTGGGACTCATGAAGCTCGTGGAGCTCGCCCAGCGCGTATGCATGCCCTGGAAGAGGGCAGAAGGGAACTACCATGACCGATAAGAACCTCAACCGCCGCCAGTTCCTCGCCGTCGCGGGAGGCGCTGCCGCCACGACCGCGCTCGCCGCGTGCGGGGGCACCGCCCCCGAGCAGGGCGCTGCGGATGATGCCGAGGGCGGCGAGAAGACCAAGGTCTCCTTCGTCCTGGACTACACGCCCAACACCAACCACACCGGCCTCTACGTGGCCCTGGACCAGGGCTACTTCGCCGACGAGGGCCTCGAGGTGGAGATCGTCCAGCCGCCCGAGGACGGCGCGGACGCGCTGATCGGCGCCGGCGGGGCCAACCTCGGCATCTCCTACCAGGACTACATCGCCAACAACCTTGCCTCCGACCAGCCCATGCCCTACTCCGCCGTGGCGGCCGTAATCCAGCACAACACCTCTGGCATCATGAGCCGCGCCGAGGACGGCATCACGCACCCGGCTGCCATGGAGGGCCACACCTACGCCACCTGGAACATGCCCGTCGAGCAGGCCACCGTGCGCCAGTGCGTGGAGGCCGACGGCGGCAACTGGGACAACGTCGAGCTCGTCCCGTACGAGACCGACGACGACGTGGCGGGCCTGCGCGCCAACATGTACGACACCGTGTGGGTCTACGAGGCATGGGCCGTCCAGAACGCGATCGTCCAGGACGTGGACGTCAACTACTTCAGCTTCATCTCGGTCGACCCGGTCTTCGACTACTACACCCCGGTCATCGCCGCCAACGACGACTTCGCGAAGGAGAACCCCGATACGGTGAAGGCCTTCCTGCGCGCGGTCAAGAAGGGCTACGAGTACGCCGTCGAGAACCCCGACGCCGCCGCGGACATCCTCTGCGCCCAGGTTCCCGAGCTCGACTCCGCGCTCGTGCACCAGAGCCAGACCTACCTCGCTGACCAGTACGTCGCCGAGGCCGACGCCTGGGGCGTCATCGACCCCGACCGCTGGGCCGCGTTCTACGGCTGGCTGAACGACAACCAGCTGCTGGAGAACCAGATCGACGTCAACGCCGGCTACGACCTCTCCTACCTGGAGTAGCGCATGGCGGCTGGCGAGAAGAACGTGCAGGCCCCGGCGCTCTCGGCCGAGGGGCTCACGCTCTCCTGGGACGGGGAGCACATCGTCGTGGCAGACGTCACCGTCGACGTTGCGCCCGGGGAGGTCTGCTGCCTCGTTGGTCGCTCCGGATGCGGCAAGACCACGATCCTGCACGCCCTCGCCGGCCTGACGACGCCCATGACCGGTCGCGTCCTCCTGCACGGGGAGGACGTGACCGGGCGTCCGGGGCGTGTGAGCTACATGCTCCAGAAGGACCTACTGCTCCCGAGCCGCCGCATCATCGACAACGTGTGCCTGCCGCTCGTGCTCTCGGGCATGCGGCGCGACGAGGCACGTGCCAAGGCGGCGCCGCTCTTCGAGCGCTTCGGCCTTGCGGGGTGCGAGCAGAAGTGGCCGAGCGAGCTTTCCGGCGGCATGCGGCAGCGTGCGGCGTTCCTGCGCACCTACCTCATGGGTGCGGACGTGACGCTGCTCGACGAGCCCTTCTCGGCGCTTGATGCCCTCACGCGCTCGGACGTGCGCCGCTGGTTCGTGGACGTGGCGGCGGAGCTTGGGCTCTCCGCGCTCGTGATCACGCATGACGTGGACGAGGCCGTCTCCATGGCGAGCCGGATCTACGTGCTCGCGGGCGCGCCGGCAGCCGGCGAGCCCAGCCACGTGGCGGGCATCGTGACCGTGGAGCGCGTCGCCAGCGAGAGCTTCGAGCTCACCGACCAGTACCTCGCCGCCAAGCGCGCGGTCATGGCCCTTCTCGGCTGAGGACGTGTCGCTGCCAGAAATTGCTAGGTCTTGCGCCGGAGACCCGTACGAGTCTTCGAGGCAGCCGTATTCGAGGTCTGCCCTTAAGTTTTGGGGCAAACGTTTTATGTACGCGCCCTCGAGTTGGCGTTTTTCTCGCCCTTTTGTACGGTTTTGGCAAAAGGCATGTGTTTTTGCATAAGAACTTGAAGCCTATCGGTCTCTGATATCGATTCTTTGCCCCAAAACCTGAGAGAAAGCCTGCCGAGAAGGGCCTCGGCTCGCGTGCGGCAATAAAAAAGCCGCCCCTTTGCTCGGGGCGGCCTTCATGCCATCGAACGGGCGTCTACGCGAGCTTGAGGAACTCGCGGTAGCCGCGATAGGCCTCGTAGACGTCGGCCTTGCTCGTGGCCTCCCACGGTGCGTGCATGGAGAGCACGGGCACGCCGCAGTCGATCACGTTCATGCCGTAGGTGGCCAGGATGTAGGCGATCGTGCCGCCGCCGCCCGCGTCGACCTTGCCGAGCTCGGCGGTCTGGAAGTGCACGCCGCCCTCGTCCATCACACGGCGGATGGTGGCCACGTACTCGGCGTCCGCGTCGTTGGAGCCGGACTTGCCGCGGCTGCCCGTGTACTTGTTGAACGTGAGGCCGTGGCCCAGGTACGCGGAGTTCTTCGGCTCGAAGACGCTCGCGAACGTGGGGTCGAAGCC
>CAUGFC010000167.1 GCA_959598545.1 uncultured Olsenella sp.
GCCGCAGGGGCATGCGCCGGGGATGATGCGACTGAGATCATGGGTGCGGAAGCGGATGAGCGGCGCGCCCTCCTTGACGAGGGTGGTGATGACGATCTCGCCCCACTCCCCGTCCGGGAGCGGCTCGCCCGTCGCGGGGTCGACGATCTCGATGTAGAGGTAGTCGTCCCAGTAGTGCATGCCGTCCTCCGCGTCGCAGGAGATGCCGATGCCAGGACCGTAGACCTCGGTGAGCCCGTAGATGTCATAGATCTGGATGCCGAGACCGGCCTTCACGCGGTTTCGCATCCTCTCCCCCCACCGCTCGGAGCCGATGACGCCCTTGCGCAGGGCGATCTGGTCCCGCATCCCGCGCCGCTCGACCTCCTCGGCGAGCAGGAGCGCGTAGCTCGACGTGGCGCCGATGACGGTGGTCTGGAGGTCGACCATGAACTGCAGCTGCTTCTCGGTGTTGCCCGGCCCCATCGGCACGACCATCGCACCGAGCTTCTCGGCACCCGCCTGGAACCCGATGCCCGCGGTCCAGAGGCCGTAGCCGGGCGTGATCTGGATGCGGTCGTCGGCGGTGATGCCCGCCACCTCGTAGCAGCGCTTGAACTGCTCGGCCCAGTCGTCGACGTCCTTGGCGGTGTAGGGGATGATGACCGGCGTGCCCGTGGTGCCCGAGCTGGAGTGGATGCGCACGATCTCGCGCTCGTCGACGGCACAGACGCCGAGCGGGTAGCAGTTGCGCAGGTCCTCCTTCTCGGAGAAGGGCAGCGCGAGGAAGTCCTCCTCGGTGCGAACCTCGGTGACGCCGGCCTCCTGGAGGCGCTGACCGAAGTAGTTGCCCGACGCCACGAGACGCTGGACCTGGTCGTTGACGAGCTTGAGCTGGGACTCGCTGATGTGCATGGAAGGCTCCTAGAGGTTGAGGGCGCGCAGGTCGAGGTCGACGAAGCGCGGGCTGACAATGGCACGGACGGCGGCGGCAAGGTCGTCCACTGTCACGGGGCCGAGCGCACCCGCGCGGGCGGCGGCGCCCAGAAGCACTACGTTCAGCGCCTTGGCGGTGCCGAGCTCGGCCTCGGCCGCCGCGGCGTCCACGACGAAGAGGTTCCTCTCGCCCACGCGCTCGCGCAGGTAGGACATGATGGCGGGCAGGTCATAGGCAGGGCCGCCCGTTGCCGCCGAGACGGGGACGACGGGAGCGTCACTCGCGACGACCATGCCACCCCGACGAAGGAGCGGCAGCTGGCGCACGGCCTCCGCCGGCTCGAAGGCAACAATCGCGTCCGCGCGCCCCCGGCCGACGAGCGGCGAGTGGGCGCCCTCCCCCATCCGCACGTGGCTGAACACGGAGCCGCCGCGCTGCGCCATGCCGATGGTCTCGGCGGTCTTGACGGGGAGGCCGCGCCCCATCGCGGCGCGCGCCAGAAGCTTGGAGGCGAGGACGGCGCCCTGCCCGCCCACGCCGGCGAGAATGACGTTCACGCTCACAGGCGCTCACCTCCCGAGATGGCGTGCGTGGGGCAAATCTGCTCGCAGAGGGTGCAGCCGGTGCACTGTGCGGGATCAATGCGCACCTTGCCGGCGGCGGCGTCGGGCACGAGGGCGGGGCAGCCCAGCTCGCGCACGCAGCGCTGGCAGCCGACGCACTTCTCGGCGTCCACCGTGCTTCTCGCCTTGGGTTTGGCGAGAACCACGCACGGGCTCCGGAAGACGATCGCCTTGACACCCGGCTCGTCGGCGACGCGCCGGACGGTCTCGACGGCAGCCTCGTGGTCGAGCGGGTTGACGGTCTCCACGACCGTGAGTCCGATGGCGCGTAGCACGCGCTCGATACTGACCTTCTCCACGACCTGGCCCATCATCGTGCGGCCGGTACCCGGATGCGGCTGGTGTCCGGTCATGGCCGTCGTGGAGTTGTCGAGCACGACGAGCGTCATGTTGGCCTGGTTGTAGAAGGCGTTCACCACGCCGGTGATGCCCGAGGCGAAGAACGTGGAGTCGCCGACGAAGGCGAAGGCCGCGGTGTCAGGCTCAACATGCGTGACGCCCTGCGCGATGTTGATGCCCGCGCCCATGCACAGGCACGTGTCGACCATGTCGAGCGGCTTGGCGTTGCCGAGCGTGTAGCAGCCGATGTCTCCGCAGAAGAGCGTCTTGCGGCCGCGCATGGCCCTCTTGACGGCGTAGAAGCTCGCGCGGTGCGGGCAGCCGGCGCAGAGGACGGGCGGGCGCACCGGCAACGGGGGGGCGGCAGGGTGATTCCCCGTGCTCAAACATTCTCGGCCTTCGGCCTGCGAAACTGCGCGCGGGAAATCACCCTGCCGCTCGTTCTCGTTGGCCCCTCCCCTACCGAGGAATCTATTCAGCGCCTCGCCTACGCCCTCGACGGTGTTCTCGCCTGACGGCTGGATGTCACCGGTGAGCTTGCCGCGGATGCGCACGCTGAGGCCGCGACGGCCACAGGTCGCCACCAGGGCGCGCTCGATCACGGGGTCGAGCTCCTCCACGCAGAGGACCTCGTCGAGGCCGTCGAGGAACTCGGCCGCAAGAGGCTCCGGGAAGGGGTACGGGGTCGCCACGCGCAGGACGCGGACGTCGTCCCTCGCGCCGAGGTTCTCGGCGACGTAGGTGGCGCTGATGCCGTGCGTGGCGACGCCGAGGCGCGGGCGTGCGTCCGGCCCGGCCGTCTGGCGGACCGTGTTCCTCGCGTAGCTGGAAAGGCGCTGGGAGAGCGCGGCGTCGCGCGCCTCGATGGCGGCGTGGGCGCGCACGGAGAGGGCCGGGAAGATGACCCAGCGCGACGGGTCACGGACGAAGCCGTCGGGCTCATGGCGCTCCCACTCCTCGGGGTCCGCGACCTCCACGCCCTCGTAGCCGT
>CAUGFC010000168.1 GCA_959598545.1 uncultured Olsenella sp.
GCGAGGACCAGGACTGGCTCTTCCTCTTCAAGAACGAGACCCACAACCACCCCACGGAGATCGAGCCCTTCGGCGGCGCGGCCACCTGCATCGGCGGCGCCATCCGCGACCCGCTCTCGGGCCGCAGCTACGTCTACCAGGCGATGCGCGTGACCGGCGCGGCCGACCCCACGGTCCCCGTGTCCCAGACCATGGCCGGCAAGCTCCCGCAGCGCAAGCTCGTGACCACCGCCGCCGCCGGCTACTCCAGCTACGGCAACCAGATCGGCCTGGCCACCGGCCAGGTCTCCGAGCTCTACCACCCCGGCTACGTGGCCAAGCGCATGGAGATCGGCGCCGTCGTGGGCGCCACCCCGGCCTCCCACGTCCGCCGCGAATGCCCCGCGCCGGGCGACAAGATCGTCCTTCTCGGCGGGCGCACCGGCCGCGACGGCATCGGCGGCGCCACCGGCTCCTCCAAGGCACACAACGTCGAGTCCCTCGAGAAGGACGGCGCCGAGGTCCAGAAGGGCAACCCGCCCATCGAGCGCAAGCTCCAGCGCCTCTTCCGCCGCGAGGACGCATGCCGCCTGATCAAGCGCTGCAACGACTTCGGCGCGGGCGGCGTCTCCGTGGCGATCGGCGAGCTGGCCGACGGCCTGGACATCGACCTCGACCTCGTGCCCAAGAAGTACGAGGGCCTCGACGGCACCGAGCTCGCCATCTCCGAGTCCCAGGAGCGCATGGCCGTGGCACTGGCGCCCGAGGACGTCGACGAGTTCATGCGCTACGCCCGCGAGGAGAACCTCGAGGCCACCGTCGTGGCCACCGTCACCGAGGAGCCCCGCCTGCGCATGAGCTGGCGCGGCAAGACCATCGTCGACGTGAGTCGCGAGTTCCTCTCGTCCAACGGCGCCCCCAAGGCAACCTCCGTGCGCGTGGAGAAGCCCGCCGAGTACGAGCGCAGCTGGGCCGGCGAGACGCTCTCCGAGAAGATGCGCTCCCTCGTGACCGACCTCAACGTCGCCTCCAACAAGGGTCTCTCCGAGCGCTTCGACTCCACGATCGGCGCCGCCACCGTGCTCATGCCGTTCGGTGGGCGCACCCAGCTCACCCCCACCCAGGCCATGGTCGCCAAGCTCCCCGTCGACGGCGAGACCACCACGTGCTCCGGCATGGCCTGGGGCTTCAACCCCTACCTCATGAGCGCCAACCCCTACACCGGCGCGTACCTGTCCGTGGTCGAGTCCGTGAGCCGCATGGTGGCGACCGGCTTCGAGCACAAGGGCCTCTACCTCACGTTCCAGGAGTACTTCGAGCGCCTGCGCGACGTCCCCAGCCGCTGGGGCAAGCCCACGGCGGCGCTGCTCGGCGCCCTCATGGCCCAGGTCGACCTGGGCATCGGCTCCATCGGCGGCAAGGACTCCATGTCCGGCAGCTTCGAGGACCTGGACGTGCCGCCCACCCTTGTGTCCTTCGCCACGGGCCTCGGCAAGGTCGGCCGCGTGGTCTCCCCCGAGTTCAAGGCCGCCGGTCACCGCGTGGCCGTGCTCGTGCCGGACTACGCCGACGACGCGCTCACGCCGGAGCCGAGCGCACTTCTCGCCACCTTCGACCTGGTGGAGAGCCTGGTCGAGAAGGGCGCGGTGCTCGCTGCATCCACGATGGGCTACGGCGGCGTGGCCGAGGCCGTCTTCAAGATGTGCGTGGGCAACCGCCTGGGCATCGAGGTCGCCCCGGCCTTTGGCGCCGACGCCCTGTTCTGCCCGTCCTACGGCAGCTTCCTGCTGGAGCTCGCCGACGACGCCGAGCTTCCCGAGCTGCCCGCGGGCGTCACCGCGTCCCTCTTCGGCACCACGACGGACGCCTACGAGCTGGTCGCGGGCGACGAGCGCCTCGACCTGGCCGAGCTGCAGGAGGCTTGGGAGGGCGCGCTGGAGTCCGTGTTCCCGTACCGCGCCCAGGGCGAGAAGGTCGAGGCCGTCTCGTTTGACGTCGCGAGCGCAGGGGTTTCTCGCCCCGTTCCGCAGCTCCACGTTGCCCGCCCGCGCGTCGTCATCCCGGTCTTCCCGGGCACCAACTGCGAGTACGACACCGCGCACGCCTTCGAGCGGGCCGGCGCCGTGGCCGACGTCTTCGTGATTAACAACCTCACGCCCGAGGCGGTCGCCGAGAGCACCCACGAGCTGGCGCGCCGCATCCGCGAGAGCCAGATCGTCATGATTCCCGGCGGCTTCTCCGGCGGCGACGAGCCCGAGGGCTCGGCCAAGTTCATCACCGCGTTCTTCCGCGCTCCTGAGGTCACCGAGGCGGTCCGCGATCTGCTGCAGGCCCGCGACGGCCTCATGCTGGGCATCTGCAACGGCTTCCAGGCGCTGGTGAAGCTGGGGCTCGTGCCCTACGGCGACATCGTCGAGGCCACGCCCGACGCGCCAACCCTCACGTTCAACACGATCGGCCGCCACCAGAGCCGCCTGGTGCGCACGCGCGTGGCGAGCAACCTCAGCCCGTGGCTCTCCAAGTGCGCGGTCGGCGACGTCCACAACATCGCGATCTCCCACGGCGAGGGGCGCTTCGTGGCCTCCCCCGAGATGGTCGAGAAGCTCGTTGCCGCCGGCCAGGTCGCCACGCAGTACGTGGGCGAGGACGGCATGCCGGGCATGTCGCTCGACGTCAACCCCAACGGCTCCGTGCTTGCCATCGAGGGCATCACCTCGCCGGACGGCCGCGTGCTGGGCAAGATGGGCCACACCGAGCGCTCCGGCGCCGGGCTCTACAAGAACGTGCCGGGCAACGCGTACCAGCCACTCATCGAGGGCGGAGTGGGCTATTTCTCTGAGTAGCGTCGG
>CAUGFC010000169.1 GCA_959598545.1 uncultured Olsenella sp.
AGGGCACCTCGCGGTTGCAGGCGATGATGCCGCCGAAGGCGCTCTTGGGGTCGCATGCGAAGGCGCGGTCGTAGGCGGTGGTGACGTCATCGGCAACGGCGGAGCCGCAGGGGTTCTGGTGCTTGAGGATCACGCAGGCCGGGCCGTCGAACTCGCGCACGAGGTTCCAGGCGGCGTCCGCGTCCAGGTAGTTGTTGTAGGAGAGCGGCTTGCCCTGAAGCTGCTCGGCACCAACGAGCGGGTACTCGGAGGAGCCCAGCTCGGCGAAGTCATCCGCGAAGCGGTAGACGGCGGCCGTCTGCTGGGGGTTCTCGCCGTAGCGCAGGTCGTCGACCTTCTCCAGGTAGACGCCCAGCTCGTCCGGGGTGGCGGGGACGTCCTCGCCATCCTCAGGCTCCTCGGGGAAGTCCTCGTCGTAGCGATTCGCCAGCCAGTTGGCGATGGCCGCGTCGTAGCATGCCGTGGTCTCGTAGACCTTGAGCTGCAGGTAGCGGCGCAGCTCGAGCGTGGTGCAGCCGCCGCACGCGCGCATGGTGTCCAGGACCTCGTCGTAGTCATCCGGGTCGGAGACCACGGTCACGGAGTCGGCGTTCTTGGCCGCGGAGCGCAGCATGGAGGGGCCGCCGATGTCGATGTGCTCGATCGCGTCGTCGAAGGTGACCTCGGGGTTGGCCACGGTCTTCTCGAACTCGTAGAGGTTCACGACCACGAGGTCGATCATGCCGATCCCGTGCTCGGCGGCCTCGGCCATGTGAGACGGGTTGTCGCGACGGGCGAGCAGGCCGCCGTGGACCTTGGGGTGCAGCGTCTTGACGCGGCCGTCCATCATCTCGGGGAAGCCCGTGTACTGCTCGATGGGGACGACGCGGACGCCGGCCTCCTCGAGCACGTGCGCGGTGCCGCCGGTGGAGATCACCTCGACGCCGAACTCGTCCTCGAGCGCCTTGACGAAGTCGACGACGCCCGTCTTGTCCGTGACCGAGACGAGCGCCCGCTTGATGGGTGTGTCTGCCATGTGGCCTCCTTGGGTTTGACGACGACATGATGTACCGTCATGTCTACGATAGCGCAGCTGGAGGACAACATGACGGAGACTGAAAAGTTGACGTGGCGTGCCTTCGCGCCGGAGGACTTCGAGGCGGCGGCGCGCCTGCTCGGCCGCACCTGGCTCCCCGACTTTGGCGAGGCGGCACAGCGGGCGGCGAGCCAGATCGAGCTGGCGCACTACCTCGCACGCTCGAGCTGGTCGCTCGTGGTCGAGCGCGACGGCGAGGTGCTGGGCGTGGTGCTGGTCGCCGAGCCCGGCGGGCACCCCGTCGGCGGCGCCGGCTGGTCCGAGCTTGAGGCGCGCCTGACCAGGGCAGCCGAGAAGGACGAGGCGCTCGCCGAGGCCGTGCGCGTGGAGATGGACGGCGTGCGCGAGGAGGGTGAGCTCGAGCGCGAGTACGCCGCCGGCGGCCCCGTGGGCGCGGACGCGGCCATCAAGCTGCTGCTCGTGTCGCCGGACGCGAAGGGGCTGGGCCTGGGCGGCAGGCTCTTCTCGGCCGCCGTCGAGCACCTGCGAGAGGCGGGCCTGCCGGGCTTCCACCTGCTCACCGACGACAGCTGCGACGTGGGCTTCTACGAGCACAAGGGGCTCACCCAGGCCATGCGCCGTCGCTCGCGCGCGTACTGGCCCGGCGTCGACCCCGAGACGGACGAGTTCTATGTCTACGTCTACGAGCAGCTCCTGTAGCGGCCCCACGGTGCGCGGGAGGTTTGCGCCGACGCCCTCGGGACGCATGCATCTGGGCAACGCCTTCGCCGCGCTCGTGGCCTGGCTCTCCGCGCGCGCCGCCGGGGGTGAGATGGTGATGCGCGTCGAGGACCTGGACCCGCGGGCCGCCAGCCGCGAGCGCGCCGAGCTCCTGATGGACGATCTGCGCTGGCTGGGCCTCGACTGGGACGAGGGGCCCTTCTGGCAGGGCGAGCGCGGCGAGCTCTACGACGAGGCCATCGCCCGCCTTGGGGCGACCGGCCTCACCTATCCCTGTTTCTGCTCGCGTGCGGAGCTGCATGCGGCGAGTGCGCCGCACGCCTCCGACGGCACGCCCGTCTACGCGGGGACGTGCCGCGGCCTCTCGGCGGACGAGGTCGCGCGACGCTCGGCCGGGCGCCCGCCCGCGACGCGCCTGCGCGTGCCCGACGCGGACGACCCCGTCGGGACTATCGAGTTCAGCGACCTCGCCTATGGGCCGCGGCGAGAGGTGCTCGCGCGCGAGTGCGGCGACTTCCTCGTCCGTCGCAGCGACGGCGTGGTGGCCTACCAGCTCGCCGTCGTGGTGGACGACGCCCTCATGGGCGTCACGCAGGTGGTGAGGGGGCGCGACCTCCTCGGCTCGTGCGCGCGCCAGATCTACCTGGGCGGGCTCCTCGGCCACGCGGCGCCGCAGTACGGGCACGTGCCGCTGCTCGCCGCACCGGACGGCCGACGCCTCTCAAAGCGCGAGAAGGACCTCGACCTCGGCTTCATTCGCGAAAGCGGGGTGACGGCGGAGCGCGTCGTGGGGCTGCTGGCCTCGGCGGCGGGCCTTGCCGAGCCCGGGTGGGAGGGCCGCCCGGGCGAGCTTCTCGGCGAGTTCTCCTGGCCCCGCCTGCGCCGCGACGACATCATCGTGGACGAGGCGTTTCTCGACGCGCTCTTCTCGCGGGCGTAGCGCCGGCAGCCACGACCCGGAGAAGTTGTGGGCGCCGCCGTTGTGCGGTATGATGCACAGGCACCGCTCACGGAGAGCTGACCGAGAGGCCGAAGGTGCTCGCCTGCTAAGCGAGTATAGGAT
>CAUGFC010000170.1 GCA_959598545.1 uncultured Olsenella sp.
GGGGATATAGCTCAGTTGGGAGAGCGCGTGACTGGCAGTCACGAGGTCAGGGGTTCGAACCCCCTTATCTCCACCAGAAATGTTCGGAGCCGCCGGGTGAAAGCTCGGCGGCTCTTCTCGTAGGGAGGCGGCGAGGGGACCGGATGCTTGGCGAGAAGGGCTTCGACGCCTGGGCGCATGCTTATGATGAGAGCGTGAGACGCTCGGAGGCTGCCGACGCTTACCCGTTCGCCGGCTATGACCGGGTGATGGACGTCATCTTCTCCAGGGTGGTCGGACAGGGGGCGCGCCGCGTGCTCGACCTCGGGTTCGGCACGGCCGCGCTCACAGCGCGCCTCTGCGAGGCGGGCTGCGAGGTCTTCGGGCAGGACTTCTCGGGCCGCATGGTCGAGATCGCGCGCGAGAAGATGCCCGGGGCGCACCTCTACCAAGGGGACCTCGCAGACGGGCTCGTCCCGGAGCTGGGCTGCAGAACCTATGACGCCATAGTCGCCACCTACTCGCTTCACCACCTCGACGACGCGCGCAAGGCCGCTCTGATTCTCGCGCTCGCGGGACTTCTCGCCCCAAAGGGGTGCATTCACATCGGAGACGTGGCGTTTGAAACGCGCGCGGACCTGGAGGCGTGCCGACGGCTGGTCGACGACGCCTGGGACACGGACGAGGTCTACTTCGTGTGCGACGAGCTGCGGCCGTTGCTGCCCGGGCTCACCTTCGAGCGCGCGTCGTTCTGCGCCGGCGTGATCACGATACCGTCCGCGCAAGGGCGCTAGGCCTGCGAGCTCTACCGCCCGGTGACGGCGCGTCGCAGCATCGCCACATAGGCGTCGATGCCCTCGGGCCTGAGGTGCGTCCCGTCGTCCCAGAAGTACTCGTCGTGCCCCGCGCTCTCCGAGAACCAGTCGACGAGCTCGACGCTGTCGCACTCGGAGGCTACCCGCTCGAGGACGGCGTTGTTGCGGTCCTGGAACGCATCTGGCATGCGGTTGTTGACGAGAAGGACGCGTCGCTTCGGCCCGCACTCGTTTATGAGTCCCCGCACGTCGTCCTCGGTGACCGGGCCATTGGTCCCCAGCGAGAAGATCACCACCGGCGCCCCGTGGCCCGCCTCCACGCACGACCGATACACGTCTGCGCCTACGTAGATCTGCCGATTGATCGCAGAGTCCATCCAGCCGTTGGGAAAGACCTCGCCAAAGCGGTCCAGCGTATCAAGGGACACGGAGTCCCCGATGAGCAGCACCCTGGCGTCGGTGGCGCCTGTCTCGTGGTCAATCGCGTAGTCCTCGGGTGCGGGCGGCGCGTCGTCCTCCGCGTCCCCCTTCGCGCCCGTCGCGGCTTGGCCCTCCCCGGGCGAGTTTGCGTCAGCCTCCCCGGGGCGCTCGGCGCTCTGCACGTGGGCAGGTGCCTCGGGGCGGCCGGCGGTCGCGTCGAGTGGGACCGCCCACAGCACGAGCACCGCGAGCGCGGACGCACCGAGCGCAACCAGGCGCGCTCTCGTCTCGCCAAACCTCCACGGGGTTCCAAGACGGCGCTCTATGAGCTCGTGCGCCGCGACGCTCGCGCCCAGGATGACCGCGAGCTCGAGCACCCATCCCCACCACGGCAGTTCGGTCGTTCGGGTGGCTGGGTTCATCACGAGAAGAAGCGGGTAGTGCCACAGGTAGAGCGAGAACGAGAGTCCGCCCAGGGCCACGAGCGCGCGACACCCGAGCGGCCTAGCCAGCAGGCTCCCGCTGCGACACACCGTGCCGACGAGGATGGCCGCGAGCAGCGCCGCAGCGAGCAGGCCCCCGTGGTAGGCGACGGGCGAGTACCCGTCGATCGTGAGCGCCATGACCGCGAGAAGCGCGATCGCGGCCGCGCCCGACGCGTCGTAGGCCCAGCGAGGGACGGAAGGGCGTGCGGCGGCAAGGCGGGCGGGCATCCTGAGCTCCCAGCCCCGCCCCTGCGTCGCCAGCGCACAGAGCGCGCCCACCAGGAGCTCCGCGGCGCGCGTGTCGGGTCCATAGTAGACGCGGCTCGTGTTCGCCGGGTCAAAGAGCGCCGCCATGGCCACGGCAGAGGCGAGCGCGAGCACGCCGACCGCGCCGAGAAGCACCTCGCGCCGCGCACAGAGACGTCGCAGCACGAGAAGGACCAGCGGCCAGACGAGGTAGAACTGCATCGTGACGCCGAGGAACCACAGGTGCGTGAGAGGGGAGGGGAGGCCTGCCGCCGCAAAGTAGGGAACGTCTGCGACGATGTAGTGAATGTTCTCAAAGAAGAGCAGGGCGCTCAGCGCGTCCGCCCTTACCTTGGGCAGAAGCGCGTGCGAGAAGAGGGCGCAGAGAAGCGCCGTTGCGCCCACGACGACCACGACCGAGGGCATGAGCCGCCTGAGCCTACGCAGGACGAAGCCGGGATAGTCGAGGGACCCCTCACGATCGAGCTCGCGTTCCACCGACAGCGTCGTGAGATAGCCCGTGAGCACGAAGAAGACCGTGACGCCAAGGAAGCCGCCCGGGAGCACCGTGGGGGCGGCATGGTAGAGCACGACCGCGGCAATCGAGAGCGCGCGCAAGCCCTCGAGAGCAGCAACCTTGCCACCATGCGGCGCCGACGCATCCCGAGGCGCCTGAGCGGGCGCCAAGGGCCCGCCGGAGGCACGTGACGTGCCCCTACGTCGCGAGGCCCTTCTCGTCGCAGCCGCGCGTCCCTCTCCGACCTGTGCCCGTCTTGCGTCCACGCGTCGCTCCGTTCGCGTCGAAGGCTCCGTGGGGTCGACAGTATAGGACGCCGGGCGCGTCGTG
>CAUGFC010000171.1 GCA_959598545.1 uncultured Olsenella sp.
CCACGCAGGGCGTCAAGGTCATGAACATGGTGAGCGGCGACCACGTGAGCGCCGTGGCGCGCATGGTGGCCCGCAAGAAGAAGGCGCCGAAGCGCGACGAGAACCAGGGCGTGCTCGACCTGGCCGCCGCCGGCGCGAGTGACGCCGGCGAGCCCGACTCCGTCGACATCGGCGGCGACGAGGACATGGACGACACCCTCCTCGACGACGAGGAGTAGCGTGGAAGGGCGCGGTGGTTCAGACCTCCGCGCCCTTCTCGTCGCTTACGCCTCCTGTGCTAGAAATAACGCGTCGTCCCCCTCCGGACCGGCCGACGGGTTAGAAACAACGCGTCGTCCCCCTCAATCGAAGCGATTCGAGGGGGACGACGCGGTCGTTTTAACCCGAAAACCCCATGGGAGGGGGACGATGAGGTCGTTTTAACCCAGGCGCAGAGGACCCGCGGACTAGTCGTTCTTCTCGTCGTGGGTGACGTTGAAGTCCTCGGGAGAGAGGCTCTCCACGAAGGCGTGGAACTCCTCGAGCTCCGCGGCCTGCTCGTCCTTCTCGACGCCCTGGAAGTCGGGCAGCGCGGCGGTGGCGAGCACCGACTCCTCCGCGTAGACGGGGACCCCCGCGCGGACCGCCAGGGCCACCGCGTCGGAGGGGCGCGCGTCCACGAATACGCGCTCGCCGTCCTCGCGCACGAGCTCGAGCTGCGCGAAGAAGGTCGTGCCCTGGACGGCCATGACGCGGACGCTCGCGCAGCGCGCGCCGAGCGCGGAGAGCGTCGAGGCCAGGAGGTCGTGCGTCATCGGCCGGCCGCCGGAGCGCTCGCGGGCGCCCATGGATATGGCCGTGGCCTCGACCTGCCCGATGCGGATGGGCAGCCTGAGCGGGCTCTCGCCCACGCTCTCGCGCGTGCGCAGCAACAGCAGGGATGCCACCGGGCCCCCGCCCACCACGACGCTCTCTATGTCCATCCTTCTCAGCGGCACGTTTCCTCCGTTTCCTTGCTCGCATATCCTACCCATTGTGGGTCGCTTCGCAACAGTTCCCCCGCGGCCGACAAGAAATTGCAAAAAAGCATTGACCCCGTCTCGCGAGCTGTGTAATATATCTCCTTGCGTTGGGCCTGTAGCTCAGTTGGTCAGAGCGTCCGGCTGATAACCGGGAGGTCACAAGTTCGAACCTTGTCAGGCCCACCACTTCCTGACAATAGTCGCCCCAGCGTTAGCCGAGTCGCCGCTGGGGCGATTATTCTTTTCCGGGGACGTAGCTCAGCTGGGAGAGCGCGGGCTTTGCAAGCCTGAGGTCGTGGGTTCGATCCCCATCGTCTCCACCAGAAGGACACGGGTCGTCGGGCTTCTCGCCCGGCGGCCCTTTTTGCTGGCGCCGCGGCGGCCGATTAACGGACAAAATTCAACTTTGTCGAAAAATCAACTGCGGATATACAAACAGAAATCGAATTTTGCCCGTTAATCGGAGGAACCGCGCGTCGCCGACCGGCTGCGGTATCATCTCAGCAGCACACCAGCGCGCAAGGAGGGCACATGGCCGAGAAGAACGAGCTGCTCGACGGGGTATCCCCCCAGACGGACGAGCTTGCGAGCACCCTCATGGGCGACGCGCTCGACCTTCTCGCCGCGGGCGACCCGTTCTGCGTCCTTCTCGCCGTTCAGGACGCCTCCGGCGAGGTGACGAGCTTCGAGTTCTCCGACGACGGCGCGGAGGCCTGCCTGGACGCGGCCCGTGCCAAGGTGGGCCAGGTCGCGGGCGCCCGGCGCTACGCGATTGCCTACGAGGGCGCCGTCGAGGCCGAGGCCGAGGGCTTCGCCGACGCGCTGCTCCTTGAGTTCGGCGAGCGCGGCTGGCGCTCATACTCCGCCTACTCGCTCGTGGACGGCGCCGGCTCAGGTGATGGTTTCACGTGGACCGACCCAGCGCCGGCCGGAGAGGTGCCCCCGCTGCTGTAAAGTACCGTATGGCGAAAATACGGAACCGCCGGCCGAGAAGAGCCGGCTGAGCAAAGGCGAGAGGGACCCATGCGCCAGGAGAACATCAGGAACATCGCGATTATCGCGCACGTCGACCATGGCAAGACCACGCTGGTGGACCAGATGCTCAAGGCCACCGATGCCTTCCGCGAGAACCAGCAGGTGCAGGAGCGCGTGCTCGACTCCAACGACCAGGAGCGCGAGCGCGGCATCACGATCCTGGCCAAGAACATCTCGATCGAGTACCAGGGCGTGAAGATCAACGTCATCGACACCCCGGGCCACGCCGACTTCGGCGGCGAGGTGGAGCGCGTGCTGCGCATGGCGGACGGCGCGCTGCTGCTCGTGGACGCCGCCGAGGGTCCCATGCCGCAGACGCGCTTCGTCCTGCGCCACGCCATCGACGCCGGGCTCGCCATCATGATCGTGGTCAACAAGATCGACAAGCCCGCGGCCGAGCCCGAGCGCGCCGTCAACACCTCGCTCGACCTCATGGCCGACCTCGGCGCGACGGACGAGCAGCTCGAGTTCGCCATGGAGCACGTGGTCTACGCCTCCGCCGTGAACGGCTTCGCGCGCCTGGACCCCACCGACGACAACGCCGACATGATCCCCATGCTGGACATGATCGTGAACGACCTGCCCGCGCCCGAGGTGGACGTGGACGGCCCGCTCGCCATGCAGTGCGTGACGATCGACCACTCCGAGTACG
>CAUGFC010000172.1 GCA_959598545.1 uncultured Olsenella sp.
GGCCAGCAGCCAGCGCGCGAGGATGACCTTCTGCTGGTTGCCGCCGGAGAGCGAGGAGATCAGGTCGTCGGGACCCATGCACTTGGTGTGCATGGTCTTGATCTCGTCGTTGGTGGCGTTGACCATCTTGGGCTTGGAGAGGGCGACGCCAGACTTGTAGTGGTTCAGGTTGGCGATCGTGGTGTTGAACGTCAGGTCGCCCTTGAGGAAGAGGCCGTTGGCCTTGCGCTCCTCGGTGATGAGAGCGAAGCCGTAGTCCATGGCCTCCTGGGCGTTGCTGAAGTTCATGAGCTTGTCGCGGAAGTAGACGCGGCCCGACGCGCGCGTGCGGATGCCGAAGATCGTCTCGAGCAGCTCCGTGCGTCCGGCGCCGACGAGGCCGTAGAGGCCGAAGATCTCGCCCTTGCGCACGTCGAACGTGATGTCAGAGAGGTTGGGGGCGTACTTCGTGGAGAGGTGCTGGATGGAGAGGATGGGCTCTCCGGGCGTGTTGTCCACGGGCGGGAAGCGGTTGTCGAGCGAACGGCCGACCATGGCGGCGATCAGCTCGTTCATGTTCGTGTCCTCGATGCGCTTGGTCATGACGAGCTCGCCGTCGCGCAGGACCGAGACGTCGTCGCAGATCTCGAAGATCTCGTCCATCTTGTGGGAGATGTAGATCAGCGAAATGCCCTGCTCCTTGAGCATGCGCATCATCGCGAAGAGCTTCTCGACCTCCTGCGTCATGAGCGACGAGGTGGGCTCGTCCAGGACGATGACCTGGGCGTTGTAGGAGATGGCCTTCGCGATCTCGCACATCTGGCGCTGGGAGACCGACATGTTGCGCATCGGCGTGTTGAGGTTGACCGTGAGGCCGAGTTTGCGGAAGAGGTCCGCGGCCTCCTTGCGCATGCGGCCCTCGTCGATCACGCCGAGGGCGTTCGTCGGGTAGCGACCGAGGAACAGGTTGTCCTTGACGTTGCGGTCGAGGCACTGGTTGAGCTCCTGGTGCACCATCGCGATGCCGTTTTCAAGGGCATCCTTGGGGCCGGAGAAGGCGACCTCCTTGCCGTTGAGCAGGATCGTGCCCTCGTCCTTCTGGTAGGTGCCGAACAGGCAGTTCATCATCGTGGACTTGCCGGCGCCGTTCTCGCCCATGAGGCCCATGACGGTGCCGCGCCGAACGTTGAGGTCGATGTGGTTCAGGACGCGGTTGCGCCCGAACGACTTGCTCATGCCCTGGATCGACAGGATGATGTCATCTTGCTTGTCAGCCAATAGTTTCACCCCTTACGTAATTCGTGGCGCCGTGGCGCCTCCGGAATGCATCCGCCGAACCGGTGCCCAAAGACGTGCAGGGAGGGAGGAGTGTTACCTCCCCCCTCCCTTGTGTGCTCCGTGTCAGCGGAATGACCTCATAGGCCCGATTAGGCGAGCAGCGCGGTGTAGGAGGCGCCGTTGTCGGTCTTCACCATGTTGAAGGCGAAGCCGTCGTACTGATCGGGGTTGCCGAGACGGTTGGTGATGTTGGCCTCGGTCTGGCCGTCGCCGCCGATGTACTCGACCGTGAGGTTGAGGAGGTCGTCGTACTTCTCGAGCAGCGGCTGGTAGGTGGAGGACAGGAAGTTGTCCGCCGCGTTGTAGATGTTCAGCCAGACGCTCTTGTTGGGGTGAGCGGACTCGTCGAGCTGGCTCTGCGCGGTGGCGTAGAGCGTGGTGGCGTCGAGGTAGGTCTCGTAGTTCTCCTCGGTGACGGCGATGTTCATCGCGTAGTAGGAGCGCTGGTCGGCGTTGTAGGTGAAGTCCTCGGCGGCGATGACGTTGCCGGCGTCGTCCTCGGTGCCGATGCCGGTGTCGATGTCGACGCCGTCAAAGACGTTGCGGAGCAGACGCAGGGTGAGGTAGGCCTGGACGGCGGGGTTCTGGGAGATGGTGCCCGCGTAGCCCTCGGCGATGGCCGCGACGGCGTCGGAGTTGGCGTCGTAGCCGAAGGTCGGGACGCCGTTGTCCTTGGACCAGGCGTTGAACATGGACATGCCCATGCCGTCGTTGTTGGAGACGATGACGTCGATCTGGTCGCCGAAGGAGGAGGACCAGGACTGGAGGGCGTTGCCCGCCGTGGCGGCGTCCCAGGTGGCGCCGGACTGGTTCTTCATCTCCTGCGAGGCGAGCTCGCGGATGATGTACTCCTTGCCGTCATCAGCGGTGACCTTGCCGTCGACGACGAGGTCGGAGGAGCCGTCGGTGTTGGTGCCGACGGGGTCGGAGACGATGTTGCCGTCCTTCTCGACAGCGGTGCCGAGGGCCTTGCGGGTGCCGCGGGTACGGGCGATGGAGTCGTTGTGACCGATGTCACCGACGGCGAGGACGTAGCCGATGATGCCGTCGCCGTTGCGGTCGAGCGAGGCGGCGTTCTTCTTGATGTAGTCAAGAACCATCTCGCCCTGGAGGTCGCCGCCCTGCGTGGCGTCGAAGCCGACGTAGTAGGTGTTCTCGTTGAAGTTCAGGGTGTCCATGTCGAGCTCGCCCGTGGTGGAGTTGGACGGCTGACGGTTGAAGAAGATGACGGGCTTGGCAGCGTTGCCGGTGGCAGCGGAGTCGCCGCCCTCCTCAGCGGGCTCCTCGGCGGTCTCGCCACCGCAGCCGACGAGCGCGACAGAGCCGGCACCCGCGAGACCGAGGCCGCACACCTTCACGAAGTTGCGACGA
>CAUGFC010000173.1 GCA_959598545.1 uncultured Olsenella sp.
GAATGCCGGGACGGCGACGAGCACCGAGGTGACGAGCGTCACGAGGACGTCCCAGAACGAGTAGCGCTTGACCGCCGAGATGAGACCGGCTCCGATACCCATGATCGCCTCAAGGCAGATGGCGCAGGCGGCGAGGCGAATCGTGTACGGGTACTTCTCGGCAAAGATGTCCGTGACCGGACGCTTCTTCGAATAGGAGGTACCGAGGTCGCCGTGGAGGAGATCGTCCATATAGCGAATGTACTGCTCCCAGATGGGAACGGGAATGGTATCACCGTTCTCGTCATAGATCGGCTGACCGTTCTCGTTGCCGTAGATCATGTTGTTCTGCACCTCGAGCTGAAGACGCGTCTGCTCGGGCACAGCACGGCCGCCGGTGATCATCGAGATCGGGTCACCGGGCACGATTGCCTTCATGGCGAACAGAATGATCGTCACGCCGATGAAGACAGGGATGAATTGAAGCACGCGCTTCAATATGTACTTCCCCATAGACTCCCCCTGCTACCTAATCCATCAAAAGAGAGGGCGCCCATCCACGAGGACGGGCGCCCTACACAGACATAATCAAAATTATATCTTTAGAAGCCCTTCTCCACCAAAGCTACTCAGCACTGACGAGCTGGGCCTTGGAGAGGTCGGCCTTCTTCTGCGGGTCGAGGTACATCTTGGCCACGTTGGAGCCGCCGACGCAGGTGTGCGTGTAGAACATCAGCGGGATGACGGGCATGTCCTCGCCGATCTCCTTGTTGACGGCCTGGAGGGCAGCCTTGCGCTCGGCGTCGTCAACGGTGGAGCGGGCGGCCATGAGCTTCTCGTCGACATCCGGGTTGCTGTAGCCGGCGCGGTTGTCGCCGTTGCCGGTGTAGAACAGCGGGTACAGGAAGTTGTCCATGATCGGGTAGTCGGCGACCCAGCCCAGACGGCCGAACTGGTAGTCGAGCTTCTGGTAGAGGTCGAGGACCGTGGCCCAGTCGGGCGTGTTGGCGACGCAGGTGATGCCCACGGCGGCGAGGTCGGAGATGATGGAGTCCATGACCTCCTTGTGGCCACCGTCCTGGTTGGAGGTGATGGTCAGCTCGAGGCCGCGGTTGCCGTCGGCGTCAGCGGGGTAGTGCTCGTCGAGGATCGCCTTGGCGGCGTCGACGTCGTACTTGGAGTACTGCCACGCGCCCTCCTCGTAGCCATCGATTCCGGGCGGGACGATGTTGTCGGCCGGGGTACGGGAGCCGTTGAAGAGCGTGTCGCAGATGGCCTGGCGGTTGATGGCCATGGACACGGCGTGACGCAGGTTCACGTCGGCGAAGGGGCCGTCAACGACGTTGCAGGTCAGGTAGTACGTGGAGGGCTCGGTGCCGTTGAGGAACTGGTGGCCCGGGGTGATGGTGTAGCCGTCCTCGGAGGTGCCGTAGGTCTCGGCGGCGGAGGCGAGGGAGGCGACGGGGACGTCGGAGACGTCGAGGTTGCCGGCCTGGAACTCCTTGTAGGCGGTCTCCACGTCCTTCTGGATCATGAAGTTGACGCCGTCGAGGATGGCCTTGTCGCCGTAGTAGTCGTCAAAGCGGACGATGTTGATGTACTGGCCGTCGACCCACTCGCCGTCCATCTTGAAGGGGCCGTTGCCCACGGGGGCGAGGCCGAATTCGGTCTGGCTCATGTCCTTGGCGCAGTCGGGGATGGGCGCCAGGGCCGGGTGAGAGGCGACGTAGGGGAAGTCGGCGTAGCTGTAGGAGAGCTTGACGACGAGGGTGTTGTCGTCGGGGCAGGTGATGCCCGTCATCTCCTCGGCCTCGCCGGCGGCGAGGGCGTCATAGCCGTCGATCATGGCGAGGTGGTAGCCGATGACCGAGGGGCTCTCGGGGTTGGTGGCGGGGTTGACGATGCGCTCCCAGCCGTACTTCCAGTTGGCGGCCTTGACGTCGGTGCCGTCGTGGAACTTGGCAGCCTTGAGGTGGAAGGTGAACTCGGTGGCGTCGTCGTTGACGTCATAGCTCTCGCAGGCGAGGCACTCGAGCTTGCCCTCCTCGAAGTTGTACTGGGTCAGCGAGTCGAAGAGCTGGAAGCCGACCTGGGTGCCCTGATCCTCC
Organism: uncultured Olsenella sp.; assembly: GCA_959598545.1. Taxonomy (GTDB): domain Bacteria; phylum Actinomycetota; class Coriobacteriia; order Coriobacteriales; family Atopobiaceae; genus Thermophilibacter. The sequence continues at coordinate 2,088 of CAUGFC010000173.1, forward strand.
TGCAGGTTGAAGGGATCGATGCAGACCGGGTTGTTGATGTAGTAGCGAAGGGTGCCGCCGGTGGCAGCGGTGGTCTCGCCGTCGGTGGCAGCCTCGCCGCCGCCCTTCTGGCCGCAGCCGGCGAGCACGGCGAGCGCGCTGGCGGCGAGGCCGCCCTTCACGAACGAACGACGAGTGACACCACCCATCTTCTCCTGAGCCATACTGTTTCCTCCTCCTATGAACGAGGCGGGCAAACTTTTTGCCCCGTCCCTCGGTCCGTGGCAGGGGCTTCTACCGCCCCTACCTTGACGGGACGTTACTTTACTCTAAAAAAGCGCGAATAATCCGTCCCGACACGCATCTGAAACGTTTGCGCCCCCGGGCGTCGCGTGAGCGGCACCCGGGGGCGCGGTGGTTCTCTGTACTCTCGCCCTAGCCGAGCGTGCCGGTGGGGAACGTCAGGGCCATGACGACCACGCACAGGACGAAGACCGCCGTGGTGATCACGGTGAGGCGGTTGAGGTTCTTCTCGAGCACGCCCGAGCCGGTGCCGGAGTTGTAGA
>CAUGFC010000174.1 GCA_959598545.1 uncultured Olsenella sp.
CGGCTTGGCTCCCGTCCCCCCAATCTAGTAGACTCTAAACCGTTGCTAGATTAGGGGGATTTTCCATGAAACGCTCCATGAAACGAGTTTCCGGGGCCGCGGCCGTCCTCGCGGTCGCGGCCGCCCTGGCCCTGTGCGGGCCCGCGGCCTACGCCGCCCCCGCCGCCCCGGGCGACGCGCAGGCCCCGGCCGCCGAGGCCCAGCCCGCCGACGGGGGCCTCGGCGCCCAGCCCGCGCAGGCCGACGCCTCCCAGCCCGAGGCCGCGCAGGCCGACGGGGCCCAGGCGGAGCCCGCCCAGTCCGAGGCGGCCGCGCCCGTCTCGCTCTCGTACTCGGCCCACGTCTCCGATATCGGCTGGATGGGCGCCGTCGCCGGCGGCGGCGTCGCCGGCACGACCGGCAGGGGGCTCCCCCTCGAGGCGCTGCGCCTCGTTCTGTCCGACGCCTCGACCGGCGAGCCCCTCGGCTCCGCCGCCATATCCGTCGAGGCCCACGTCTCCGGCGTCGGCTGGCAGGCCGCCGTCGGCAACGGCGGCACCGCCGGCACCACCGGGCAGTCCCGCGCCGTCGAGGCCCTGAGGGTCAGGCTGTCCGGGGAGCTGTCCGCCCGCTACACCGTCTGGTACCGCGTCCACTCCGCCGAGTTCGGGTGGCTCGGCTGGGCGTGCGACGGCGCCGACGCCGGCTCGGCGGGCTACGGCCGCGCCGTCCAGGCCGTCCAGGTCGCGGTCCTGCCCAAGGGCGACCCCGCCCCGGGCGACACATCCACGCCCTTCGTCGACAGGTCCTCCGAGCCCCCCTCGGTCTCCTACCGCGCCCACGTCGCCGGCATCGGCTGGCAGGACGAGGTCTCGGGCGGCGCCGTGGCCGGCACCACCGGGCAGGGCCGCGCCCTCGAGGCCCTCTCGGGCTCCGTGTCCTGGTACGGGCACGGCTCCTCCTCCCTCGAGGTGAGGGCCCACGTCTCGAACGTCGGCTGGCAGGGCTGGACCTCGGGCGCCGCCGGCACCACCGGGCGCTCCCTGGCGGTCGAGGCGCTCCAGTTCAGGCTCTCCGGCGAGGCCGCCTCGTCCTACGACGTCTGGTACCGCGTGCACTGCGCCGACTACGGCTGGCTCGGCTGGGCCAAGGACGGCGCGTCCGCGGGCACGGTGGGCCTGGCGAAGGCCGTCCAGGCCGTCCAGGTCGTGCTCGTCCCCAAGGGCGGCGCCGCGCCGGGCCCGGCCGGCGGCGCCTTCCGCGGCGCCGGCGAGCGCCTGTCCGGCTCGGCCCTCTCCGTCTCCGGCTCGCCGGCGGGCTCGTCGTTCTCCGGCGGGGTCCTGACGCTCGGCTCCGAGAGGGGCCCCGTGCTGGGCTCCGTCGCCGCGACCGTCGACAACCTCGAGTCCGACGGGTCGGTCAGCTACCGCGGCCTCCTGCTCGGCTCCGGCTGGCAGGGGGAGCCGAGCTCCGACGGGGCGCAGCTAGGCGCCTCGGGCGGCGGGCTGCAGCTCAAGGCCGTCCGCTTCGGGCTGTCCGGCGGCCTCGCCGAGCGCTACGACGTCTGGTGCCGCTCCTGCGACTCCGCGCGCGGCTGGACCGGCTGGGCGAGCGCCGGCGAGCCCTCCGGCGTCGAGTCGGGCGCCTCGGGCCTCACCGCGGTCCAGGTCGCCCTCGTCGCGAAGGGCTCCGGCGCCCCCGGCCCGACCGAGGGGGCCTTCGTCTCCGGCGCCGCCCCCGGCCCGTCGCTCGTCCTGCAGGGCCATGTCGCGGAGCGCGGCTGGCTGCAGGCGGTGGGCGGCGGCGAGGACGTCGGCACGACCGGCAGGGGCCTCGCGCTCCAGGCGGTGCGCGCCTACCTCGAGGGGGCGGGCGAGGGGAGCTCCGTCTCCGTCGCGGCCCACGTGGTCGGCATCGGCTGGCAGGACGCCGCCTCCGCCCCCTCCTACGCCGGCACGGTGGGGCAGGGCCGCGCCGTCCAGGCCGTGAGGGTGTCCCTCTCCGGCCCCGTCTCCGATTCCTACGACGTCTGGTACCGCGTTCACGCGGCGGGCTACGGCTGGCTCGGCTGGGCCAAGGACGGCGAGGCCGCGGGCACCGAGGGCCTCGGCGTCCAGGCCGAGGCGCTCCAGGTCGTCCTCGTCGAGAAGGGCGGCGACGCCCCCTCGTCGGGCGCCCCCGCCGAGCTCTCCGTCCCCTCGCTCAGCCTCAGGGCTCACGTCTCCGGCGTCGGCTGGCAGCCCGCCGTCGGCAACGCCGGCACCGCCGGCACCACCGGCCAGTCCCGCGCGGTCGAGGCGATCTCGGCCGAGGTCTCCTCGCCGGTCTCCGGCGGCCTGTCCTACAGCGCGCACGTCTCCGGCGTCGGCTGGCAGGACGAGGTCTCGGGCGGCGCCCTGGCCGGCACCACCGGCCAGGGCAGGGCGGTCGAGTGCGTCAAGATGCGCCTGACCGGCGGCCTCTCCGAGTACTTCACCGTTTGGTACCGCGCCTACGTGCAGGACTACGGCTGGCTCGGATGGGCCAGCGACGGGGCCCGCGCCGGCACGACCGGCATCGGCTACCGCGTCGAGGCGCTCCAGGTCCGCATCCTCGCGAAGGGCTCCGCGGCCCCGGGTCCCACGGACGGCGCGTACAGGGAC
>CAUGFC010000175.1 GCA_959598545.1 uncultured Olsenella sp.
TGAGTAATCGCCCTCTTTGACACCGGCGATATTGAGCCCGGGCACCGCCCGCTCACATCCAGAATATTGCCGTTCGGCACCGCCGATATTCCCTTCGGCACCGCCCGCTGGTACGTTCCGGCTGTCATGCAACCGGGACCAAGGAGGTACAGCATGGCGAGAAGAATCAGGGCCAGGGAGGCCCTCAAGCTCCGTGCGTCCGGGCTCTCGCAGAACGCGATCGCCCGCGCGGCGCACATGTCCAAGCACAGCGTCAGGGAGGTGCTCGACGCGGCGGAGGACTCGGGCCTGACATGGGACGACGCCGAGGGAATGACGGACTCCGAGGTCTACGGGAGGCTGTTCCCGGATAAGGCCCCGGCAGGGCCCGTCTACCCCGACCCCGACTGGGACCGCGTGCACCGGGAGCTCGCGAGGACGGGCGTGACGCTCAAGCTCCTGCACTCCGAGTACGCCGAGACGGCCGCGGCCGCGGGCGAGCCCGCGATGTCCTACGACCGCTTCTGCAAGCGCTACGGCGAGTTCACCGTCCGGCGCAACGTCGTCAGCCGCGTGGGGCACAAGGCCGGGCGAAACATGGAGGTCGACTGGTCGGGGCCCACGATGGCGCTCGTGGACCCCGTGACCGGCGAGGTGTCCAAGGTCTACCTGTTCGTGGCGTGCCTCCCCTTCAGCCGGTACAGCTACGTCGAGCCGACGCTCGACATGAAGCAGGATACCTGGCTGCGCTGCCACGTGCACGCCTTCGAGTTCCTCGGCGGCTCCACGCCCGTGATCGTGCCCGACAACCTGAAGACCGGCGTCAGGTCGCACCCGCGGGAGGGCGAGGTCGCGCTCAACCCCGCCTACGAGGAGATGGCCGCGCACTACGGTGCCGCCGTCATCCCGGCGCGCGTCCGCAGGCCCCGCGACAAGGCCGGTGCCGAGAACGAGGTGTGGAGCGCCGCCACCTACGTGATCGCCGCCCTGCGGGGCGAGGTCTTCACGGACATGGGGGCCCTGAGGGCGGCCGTCGCCGCGAAGGTGCGCGAGCACAACGCCAGGCCGTTCTCCAAGAGGGAGGGCTCGCGGCTCGAGTGCTTCGAGGAGGTCGAGCGGCCGCTGCTGAGGCCGCTGCCGAGGGTCCCCTACGAGATCTGCGAGTGGGTCTACGGCCGTAAGGTGCAGGCCAACTGCCATGTCTCCTACCGGCGAAACTTCTACTCGGTGAGTCACCTGCTGGTGGGCAGGACAGTCGACCTGCGCGTCACCGAGTCCAGGCTCGAGGTCTTCCTCGGCGGCGAGCGCGTCGCCACCCACCCGCTCCTGCCCGCATCGACCCGGAACCGCTACTCCACCAACGCCGGCGACATGCCCGAGGGGAAATCGTACGGCGACTGGGACGCCGCGAGGATAAGGCGCTGGGCCGACAGGGTCGGTCCCTCCTGCCGCGAGGCCGTCGACCGCGTATTCGGCTCCTACGAGTACGAGGAGCAGGCGTTCAACGGCTGCCTCGCGCTACTGAGGCTCTCCAACAGGTACTCCGCGGAGCGGCTCGAGCGGGCCTGCGCCATGTCGCTCGCCTCGGGAAAGCGCTCGCCCAGGTACCGCGACGTGAAGCCGATACTCGAGACGAACCAGGACAGGGTCCAGGCGGCGGGCGCCGACGCGGGCGCGGCCGGAGACGAGGGCGGCTACGTGCGCGGTGCCGGCTTCTACGGGGAGGGGTGATCGGCATGGAGGTCGACGTCGAGACCGCCCGCAAGCTGCGGGAGATGGGCGCCATCGAGCTGCTCGATGCCCTCAGGGCCCAGGACGACTCCCTCTGCATGGGGATGACGTGCGCCGAGAGGCTCCAGGCGGCCGTGGACGAGGCCCACTCGTCCTTCATCAGCCAGAAGGTGAGGAACCTCACAAAGCGGGCGTCGCTCAGGTACCCGGAGGCGGACGTGAGGTCGATAGACTTCTCCGAGGGTCGCGGGCTCGACAGGGTCACGGTGGCGGAGCTCGCGACCTGCGGATTCGCCGAGCGCGGCGACAACGTCGTGCTCCTCGGGCCGACCGGGACCGGCAAGACCTACCTCTCGTGCGCGCTCGCCAAGGCGGCCTGCGCCAAGAGGATCAGGACCTGCTACATAAGGCAGCCCGACCTCGAGGACCTCTGGCGCGAGAGCCGCGACCGGCCCGGCGGCGAGCGGAAGCTGCTGCGGAAGTATGGGGCGTTCGGCCTGCTCGTGATAGACGAGTGGCTCCTGGAGAGGCCGGACGAGCTGTTCAGGGGAATGCTGCTGGAGCTTTTCGAGCTGCGCTACGGGAGGGCATCGACCGTCCTGTGCACGCAGTTCAGAAAGAAGGACTGGCACCCGAGGCTCGGCGGCGGCGTGCACGCGGACGCGATCATGGACCGCATCGTCCACAACGCCGTCTGGCTCGAGATGGGCGAAATGAACATGCGGCAGGCGATGGCGGGAAAGGGGCGGTAGCCTGAGATGGGGGCACCGCCGGTGCCCGAGGCGACGCCGGCGGTGCCGATCCGCGATAGCCTCGGTGCTGTTTCGCAATATTCAGCGGTGCTCATGCGGGCAAATACTCA
>CAUGFC010000176.1 GCA_959598545.1 uncultured Olsenella sp.
GGCATGAAGGGCAGCTGGTTCAACCGCGTCCAGGACGCCTTTGGCGCGAGCGACTCCACCAAGGGCGTCTCCGTCGAGGTGACCCCCGAGAGCGCCGTGCGCGTGAATATCTCCGTGCTCATCGAGTACGGCGCGTACGCGCCGCAGGTCTTCGAGGACGTCAAGCGCGCCGTGGTCAAGCAGGTCACGGGCATGACGGGCCTGGAGGTCGCGGGCGTCAACCTGCGCATCGAGGACGTCCTCACCGCCGAGGAGGTCGAGCAGCGCTCCCGCAAGCCCAAGAAGGACGAGCCCGAGGACGACGAGGAGTAGGCAGCCCCTCGGCTGACGGGAGACCCATGCGAGACAAGGTGAGCATCGAGTCCGTGCGCGTGGCGGCACGGGCCAACAACCGACCCGGTCCGGACCACATGAACTGCGGCGAGTCCGTGATCGCGGCGCTCTGGGACGCCTTCGAGCCCGACTTCCCGCGCGCGGTGGTGTCCGCGGGCGCCGGCGTGGGAGCGGGCGTCGGCGGGTCGGGCTGCATCTGCGGCGCGCTTGCCGGCGGCGTGGCGTTTCTCGGCCTCATGATGGGCACGAAGGAGCGCACCAAGCCGCTCGCGGCGGAGCTCCACGACGCCTTCTGCGCGGAGGCGGGGCACCGCACGCCGTGCTGTCGCGTGCTCACGCGCGGCATGGAGTGGGGGAGCGCCGAGCGTGTCGCCAGCTGCCAGGAGAACTGCGCGATAGCCGCCGGTGCGGCGGCGCGGATCCTCTGCCGCGAGCTCGGCGTGCCGGCGGAGGGCTAGCCGGGCGCCATTTGAGGGTACGTGTGCCCGCCTTCGAGGGTATGTGCACAGTTTGAAGTTAGATGTTCTTCTCGCCAGGCTTTCTACCTGCGGCGGTGCAAGAGATGACGAGATATCAAATTCGTAACTGTACACATACCCTAAGGGAGGGGCGTGTCCGTCCTCGAGAGGGGCTCACGAGAGGGCGAGCCAGCCCACGAGAACGCAGGTCAGAAGCGCTGCGACGAGGCAGCACGCATCCGCGACGCCGCCCGTCTTGCAGAGACGGGCGCTGAGGCCGCAGCGGAGCGGCCAGAACAGGCGCAGGCCCCGGTAGGTGAGCGCGTCGAGGGCGAGGTGCGTGGCAAAGCCGAGCGCCACGGACGGCGCGAGCGGTGGGCAGACTAGATAGGTCGCCGCGGCAAACCCGACCAGCGCGACAAGCGAGTGAGAGAAGGACCGGTGTGCCGAGAGCCGCGCCGCGCAGGCGAGAGCGACGAGGCTGACCGCCCCGAGCGCGAGCACGCCGACCCCGCGCGCCATCGCCTCCCGTGCGAGGGAGGCGCCGTTCACAACGTCAAAGACCAGCGCGCCGACGAGCAGCGCCGCTGCGCCGGTCCGCGTGAGCCTCTCCCGCCAGGGATGGGCCGTGTCGCGCACGTCGAGGTCGGGAAGGACGGCGCCGACAGCCCCGCCGGCGGCCGCGACCGCAAGGCTCGTGAGGCTTGCGGGGGGACCCGCCGCCAGCATTGCCGCCGCCGCTCCGACCGCCAGGTGCGTCCTTCCGGTCACGTAGCCTCCGTTCTTCTCGCCCGCGTGCGTGCTACACTACCTTACGACAACGGGGGGCTGGCGCACGCCGGCTGAGATTGGGCCCAGGATCGCGGCCCTGACCCAGGAACCTGATCCGGGTAATGCCGGCGTAGGGAAGAGCTTCGCGCGCAACGAGGCACCTACGGGAGACAGGGTGCCTTGGGGCACCCGGAAGGGAGGGCGCGTGAACTGCTCGGTTGCGATTCAGTTCCTGCCCATGGACGCCACCACCGACGACGCCACGTGCGACGCGGTGGATGCCGTCATCGCCTACATCGACTCGACGGGGGTGGACTACTTCGTCGGCCCGTTCGAGACGGCGATCGAGGGCGACTACGAGACCTGCATGGAGATCCTCAAGAACTGCCAGCTCGTGGGCGCCAAGGCTGGATGCAAGCACATGATGTGCTATGCCAAGATCAACTACCGTCCCGACGGCGACGTCATGTCCACGGACCGCAAGGTCGGCAAGTACCACCCCGGCGACCCCGAGTTCGCCGAGAAGAGCGTCGAGGCGGCCTAGCGTGTCCGCACCGAGCAAGGCCCGCCGCATTGGGGTGCCGCTCGCCGCGCTCGCCGCGCTGCTCGTGGTCTGGGAGCTGGCCGTCGACCTGGGGCTCGTGCCCAACTTCCTTCTGCCCACGCCGGTGCAGGTGGTGGCCGCCCTCGTGGAGGACGCGCCGCTCATCGCCGGGCACTGCGTGGTCACGCTGGGGGAGGCCGCGGCCGGCCTGGCGCTGGGCGTGGCGCTCGGCTTTGTCTTTGCGGTGCTGATGGACCGCTTCGAGACGTTCTACCTGGCCTTCGAGCCGCTCATGACCGTCTCGCAGACCATCCCCACCGTGGCCGTCGCGCCGCTTCTGGTGCTGTGGCTCGGCTACGGGGCCCTGCCCAAGATCGTGCTCGTGGTCCTCTCCACGTTCTTCCCGATCACGGTCTCGCTCGTCTCGGGCTTCCGCTCGGT
>CAUGFC010000177.1 GCA_959598545.1 uncultured Olsenella sp.
GAGATCGTGGCCACTCTCACCACGGGCGAGGACGGCAAGGCGACCACGCCCGAGCTCTACCTCGGCACCTACACGGTATACGAGGCCAAGGCAAAGGACGGCTACGCGCTCGACGTCGTCGAGAAGACCGTGGCTCTCGAATACGCGGGCCAGGAGGTGGCCGTCTACGACCACGAGGAGGCAGTGACCGACACTCCCACCAATCCTGAGATCAAGAAGGTAGACGCGCGCAATCCCGAAACCCCCGTCGCCGGAGCCGTGTTCCACGTCTGGAACGACGAGGGTACCTTCGATGCGGAGATGACGACCGACGAGAACGGGACCATCTCGCTCGCCTACGCGAAGCACGGAAGCTACCACGTCCAAGAGGTGGCGGCCCCCGAGGGCTACGCGATTACCGACCTCGACGATGAAGGAAACCCGACCATCACCGACTTCACGGTGAACGACCAGGGAATGATCGAGTGGGGCGAGAGCGGTGCCATGGCGCAGGCGCACGAGTTCACGCTTGAGAACATGCCCAAGACCATGAAGACGACCGCCACGGATTCCGAGAGCGGAACCCATGAGGGGCAAGCTCGCGAAGAGCTCACCATCGTGGACACCATCGCCTATACGGGCCTCATCCCGGGCGACGAGTACACCGTGAGCGGGATCCTCATGGACAAGGCAACAGGCGATCCCGCACTCGACGATGCGGGCAGCGAGATCACGGCGTCCACCACGTTCACAGCAGAGGAGTCGTGCGGCACAGTGAATGTCACCTTCACCTTCGCCGGTGCGAGCCTCGCAGGCAAGTCGCTCGTCGCGTTCGAGACGATGGAGTTCGAGGGTGCGGAGTACATGGTCCATGCCGACATCGGCGACGTGGAGCAGACGGTGGCCATCGTGGACATCGCCACCCAGGCGCGCGACGCCGAGACCGGCACGAACGTCGGCACCATCGGCGAGCATGTGAAGCTCATCGACACGATTTCCTACACAGAACTTACTCCGGGTAACACCTACAAGCTGTTCACTATGCTCATGGACAAGGCGACCGGAAACCCGCTCATGGGCGATGACGGCCTGCCTGTCGTGGGAACGACCGAGTTCGTGCCAGAGACCCCGGACGGCACCATCGACGTCGAGGTCGAGATCGACACGCGCGAGCTCGCAGGACGCGACATCGTGTTCTTCGAGAAGCTCTCAGACGCGCAGGAGAACATCGTCGCCACCCACGAGGACATAAACGATGACGGCCAAACCGTGAGCTTCCCAGAGCCCGAGCCCGTGCCCGAGCCCGAGAACCCTGGGAAGGGATATCCGAAGACCGGGGCATTCGCCGAGGTCGATCCCGTCACGGCCAGTGTCGCGGTGATCCTGCTCTGCGGCATCGCCGGTGCGACCTATGCCTACGTCCGCCGCTCCCGCAAGCAGACCGACGCCATCGAAAAGATGGAGGAGGAAGCGCTGACTACAGTCGACGAGGACTAAGACCAGCTCTGGCGAAAGCGACAGGAACCTTAGCTGAGAGCTAAGGATGGCAGGGTGGGGCGCTCGCCGGGCGTCTCACCCTTTTTCGAAACAAGGAGCATAAGATGAAGAGAATCAGAAAGGCGGCAAGGATCACGGGCGTAATCGTAGCAGCCATACTCACGGCACTCGTCGTCACCGTTCTCTGTACGCCAGAAGAGGAATGCATCGAGTTTGCAGAGATGGTCGATAGCCTGAGCGGTCAGAAAGAACTAGAGAGACAGATTGATTGGAACAGCCTCCCTGAAGAGGTCGTCGCTTGGATCGAGGTGCCCGGTACGAGCATAGACGAACCGATCGTGCAGGCCACGCCCGATGCCCCGAATGCGTATGGGACGCCCTACATAGATTGCGATTGCTCGATAGATTCGAGGCTCGTCATGGTCTATGGCCACCACATGTCCGACGGGACGGCGTTCGCCGAGTTCGCCGACTTCGTCGACGAGGGGTTCGCCCGGGAACACAGCCGTATTATTGTCTACAAGCGAAGCGGCGAGGCGCTTGAGCTTGAGGTCTGCGCGGTAGACATCGTGAACGCCAGCCGAGAGAGGCTGGTGATCAATCAAGAAGAGAGCTTTGAAAAGATAGTAGGAGCAGCAGACTTGCATCTTTCAGATCCGGCAGAGGCAGAGCAGCTTTTCGCTTTCACCACCTGCTCCTATCAAACCTGGAATTCTCGGACGATAATATATGCGCATCACGCTTAGGCGGGCACAAAGGTACCGATAAAAGCCAGCCCAACGAGCGCGGCGATCGCTATGGCAAAAACTCTTATTACGTACCTCAAATTCGGGGCAAGCCTTAAATCCTTGACTAGGGATTTCGCGGATACACAGACATGCGCCGCCAAAGCAACATCCAACGTCAGCACGATTACGAACCACAGGCGAGTTTCAAAAATCGTCAAGACATGCGCCGCACACACAACTCCGACAAGAACACCGCTGATCCATTTCTTCAGCTGGTGCGCCTTCTTCTTTGCGCTAGGCGG